>JBJELZ010000230.1:0-4691 GCA_051879415.1 Lachnospiraceae bacterium | reverse complement strand
TGGCACTTTGGGAAGCTATATTCATTTTAGAATTACAATTTGCGAAAACTCGAGTATAAGCGGGAATGCAAAATCGAGATTTTTGCATACTGCCTAATGTCCAATCATGTACACCTTCTCATGCGGCATCCGGAAACTCTCCCACTCTCGTTGATACAAATTTTCTCATGGAAACCTTAGGCGGTATCGAAGCATTCCAAAATTTTCATTCCAATTCTACATGCAATCAATGTTTAGACATCGAACGTCAACACTCTCGCCTTCCCGATGATGTGGCACAGGAAATTGTTCAGGAAATCAGTAATTGTTCATCTATCACAGAATTTCAGAAGCTTTCACTTTTAAATAGAGATGAATATATTTTGCAAATGCATCAAAAAGGCGTCTCGATCAGACAGTTAAATCGTCTAACCGGAACGCCACGTGGAGTAATTCAGCGGATTGTAGCAAAAAATAATTACAAATCTTGACTTCATTTACACAATCTGACATGACAAAGGGCGCTCCTTGTGACAAAAGCCCCGTCCCCACTTGACATATATAGATATTCGATATATAGTTAATCTATATATAAAAAGAAAGGAATGAATGCTATGGCAAATGAAAAAAACCAGTTCTCTGGCAATACAACCATGTTACTTTTAAAACTCCTGTCAGAAAAGGATATGTACGGTTATGAAATGATTGAAACCCTGCGGGCACGTTCCAACAATATGTTTGAATTGAAGGCAGGTACACTCTATCCCATCCTGCATACCTTAGAGGAGCAGAACTGCCTTGTTGCCTATGAACAGGAAGCAGGCGGCAAAACAAGGAAATATTACCGCATTACAAAAGACGGAAAAAAATATCTTTCTCAGAAGGAACAGGAATGGCAGACCTATGTTGGTGCTGTTGCCAATGTCATGAGTATTTCAGGAGGTGACTGTTATGCTTATGTCTGAATATCTGGATACCTTATCTGAGCAGATTCGTTGTAAAAAAGCACGTCCAATGGTCGTGGAAGAAATCCGAGGCCACATTGAGGATCAGACACAGGCTTATGAAAAAGAGGGGATGGACCATGCTTCTGCCATGGAAAAAGCTGTGGCAGATATGGGTGATCCCGTAGAAGCTGGTACTGCACTGGATAAGATTCATCGTCCAAAAATGCAGTGGAGTATGATCATTATGGCAGTCGCATTAAGTTTGTTTGGCATGCTCATGCAGATTATTATTTTTTATACCGGCTGCCTTTCCAACGATAGTAATGTTACGACCATCCGGGATGACTATATTTTAAATGCCGTCCTCTATACCGTTATAGGCATCGCCGTTATGATTGGAACCTGTATGCTGGATTACACCTTCCTTGGTAAACACCCGCTTACATTTTGGTTTTTGATCTGTGCTTTTTCTTTCATAAATTTTATCAGCTATGAAAATGGCTGGGGGCTTTGGTTCTCGTCTTATCGTATAGCCTATGCCATGATCTATTACCTTCTGACACTGATGCTCCCGATATTTGCCGCTGTCGTTTTTTCACTGCGCCGGCATACCTTCTTGGCATTTATGAAATGTATCGGACTGGCTGTTTTAGGCTTATTCTCCACCGGTCTAGCCTATGTATCTGCGATGATTGAATATGTCCTGTGTATCCTGATCATCCTGTCAGTTGCTGTAATGAAAGGCTGGTTTGTTCCCCTTTCCGATCCGAAAGCATTTATGAAAAAATTGGTGCAGCTTGCCATACTCTGGATTCCTGCCATCGGTTTTCCGGCATTTGTTATTTTCTCTGCATTATTTTGGGCAGACAGCACATCCCTGCTTGCCCCCTATCAGAGCTTCCGGATCCAGGCAATGTTCGGTCTTCTGGAAAATGCTGAACATACAGTCAATTATATGCCATCAAACGTCCGTCATATATTATCAGAAGCCTCTTTTCTGGGAAATCAGGAGCTTCCTCTTACCACTCTGCCTGCAATTCAGAACGATTATATTATAACCTGTATTGTGACTTATTTTGGGATTGGTGCTGCTGTTATAATTCTGCTGTTTATAGGATTGTTTTTATGCAAGGCATTTCATATCAGCCTTCGCCAGAAAAATCAGCTAGGCTCTATCATCAGTATTGCCTGCTCCGGTGCACTGCTTTTAAAAAGCTGCATTTATATCTGCAGTAATCTTGGTATTACAATGCTATTTTCCCAGATGAGCATGCCCTTCCTGTCCTTTGGACTGATGAATACCATCATAAATGCTGTTTTAACCGGTTTATTATTAAGTGTTTTCCGCAATACAGATATTATCTCTGAGAAAATGATCCGCCCTAAATATAGGTTTCATTTTACGATTCAGAAAATTAAAGAATAATCTGTGTTTACCGCTTGCCTTATGAATCTTTATTCTTTATAATGAAGGTAACTCGAATATTGCTGCTAAATAGAGGAGGTTCATATGCCAAAAGTATCTTTATGGGAAGGATTTCAAAATAGCTGTACGGAAGAAAAAGGGGCATCAACCCGTATTACAAAGAATATTCGTCTTTCTTCTACGCTGCATGAGCTGCTTTTAGTGCATTGCAAAAAAGACAGCATGAATAAAAGCACTCTTCTGGAACAGCTTATGAAAAAATATCTGACTCATCATCAGCGAAACGTTAATTATCAACCAATGACCACAGAAGACTATATTATCATTTTATCCAATTACGACATTGATTTAAGAGATGCCAGACATCTGGACAGAAAACCTTTTGCTTTCCGTTTGTATGAGAATATTTATGAAGATTTCTGCAATGAATGCGAACAAAGTGGTCATCGCATCTGTGACGTACTGGAAGCAATGATTGCTGCATTTTTGATTCAGGAAAATAACCTGACCATTGTACGATTAACAAAGTATAGTCGTCTTTCGGAACAGCTTCATAATGAATTTGCCAGAAGGTGCAAAACAATGGGAATCGGCAAGAGCGAACTGATGGAATATTTCTTTAGCTACTATATTGAAAATAGCCGCCAGAATCCTACATTTCAGTTTCTGTTAGAATCCGATTATGATAAGGTAAAGGAGCTTTACCACACTGATTTAAGAAAACCTACTCATATCCCCCGTATCATCTGTGCATTCCGGTTATATGAGGAGCTTTATGATAAATTCTGTGCCCAGTGTACTAAAAACGAACGAAGAATTTGTGATGTAGTTGAAGAAATGATTGCAACATTTTTACTTGAGACAGAAGAATTAAAATAGAGTTAGATTTTTAAGCGTAGCAGTTTACAGCTGCTACGCTGTTTTTATTCTATATAAACTTCATAACCTGCCTGATTCTCACTAGTAGACTGCCCACGGCTTAATATAACGGTACAGCCTAAAGGATTGATCACCCGAACTTCCGGAAATTCCATTATTGTCTCATCCTTAGCAGTTGCAGTTACTGTCAGCTTCAGACCGGAAGCCTGTTGCAGCGCATTCATATCTGCCGCCATATAGGTAAAAAGTGATCCATCCATTAAAATTTCTCCATTCAGGATCTCTCTGCCAACTGTTTCTCCTTCCGAAAAAGTCAATGTCAGAAATTCTATATCCTTACCACTCATATTTGCAATATAAATACAATTGCTCTGTATTCCGGATCCAGAAGGAAGTCCTATAGATGATACTGTATCTTCCGAAACTCCTGTTTCCGGTAGATCCGATGTCCCATTTTCTGAAATACTGTCTGTCGTATTTTCAGATACATTTCCTGTTTCATTTCCTGATACGTTTTCTGAAATACTTCCGGCAAAATTACCTGATACATCACCTGTCATATCCCCGGAAATATTTTCCATTCCGTCATCATTAACATTCGTGGACAGATCCTCTAGGGCTTCATTCCCTGAAATACGATTGTCAGAGATTGCCTGATCTTCTTCCTTACCGCAACCTGCTGCCAGCAGAAAAATCATCATTGCAGCCAGTATCCACCTAGTTTTTTTCCTTCTGTTTATCTTGTTTATCCTCTTTTTCCTTTATTGCTGTGTGGGTTTATACCACCTGCACCATCCGTTACTGTTACGGCTATTATAGCTTATCTATGGGGATTTTACAAGGTATGTCGGGGACGTTCCTTTTGTCACAAGGAGTGTCCCTATGATATCCTGATGTTATTTATTTAATTTCACTGCTAATACACAGCATGCTATAATGTCTGCAAATAAAGCAACTACCAGAAATATTGAAATGGCCGTTAACATTTCACCCTTTGCAGCACTGGAACAAAGAGTAAACGTAAAAGAAAAGATGCCAAACAAAAGTTCCATTACAGCAATCATGTAACCTATACATCCATATACCATTCTTTCTCTTCCCGGCTTCACCTTAACCGGCATATTCCAGGAAGAAAAGGGTACAAAATGTAAGATCAGACTCGTGAAACCGTTACTGATCAGCATGATAATAGGAAGCATGATTAAGAATCCCGGCTTATCATAGTCTGTCACATTTCCGGCAAAATCATAGTGGGAAGGAATCATTTTGCCGGAAGCCATTACTGTTATCGCTACTGCAAAAGAAGCCAGCAGGAGCACCGCACCCAGCATTTCAATCAGTATATGGTATCTTGAAAGAATACTTTTATTCATAATTCACCTGCTTTCCGTGTCCAGAATGCCATAGGGACACTCCTCGTGACAAGATACTGGGGTCAAAAGTCCAGCACACATTCGTCC
>JBJELZ010000229.1:0-23655 GCA_051879415.1 Lachnospiraceae bacterium | reverse complement strand
AGGTCATCGGAGCAAGAAAATACCGGGATTTTAGGGATGACCGAATGATCGATAACCGCCAGTTCCAGATGGCGCTTAGAAAACTCAGACAATTCTCTACAAAGCTGGATATTCCCAAGACAGAGCTGGATATTGATCAGACTGTGGATGAGACCTGTAATAATGGCGGATGTTTACAGATTGTAATGGAGAGGCCTCGGAAAAATTCTGTGAAGCTATTGCTTTTGATGGATTCCGGCGGCACGATGATTCCGTACTGTAATCTGCTCAATGAACTCTTTCAGGCAGTCCATAAGTCTAACCATTATAAAGAGGTAAAGGCGTATTATTTTCATAACTGTATCTATTCCCATGTCTATAAGACGCCGGAATGTGAGAACGGAGACTGGATTGAAACGGAATGGATGTTCCGGAATCTGGACAAAGACTTTAAGGTAATCATTGTCGGAGATGCTGCGATGGCTCCGGAAGAGTTGTATGCCAAGGATGGTAATTACCGGGGACCCAATGGTGGATATTCGGGAGAAGAGTGGCTGCTTCGGCTGCGCCAGAAGTATAAAAAGATCGTCTGGCTGAATCCCAAAATGTCGCTTGTTCCGGCACCATGGCGTGAAGCGGAAACGGCAATTAAGGCAATCTTTCCGATGCTGCCGCTGACTGTTGCAGGATTAAATGATGCTATGGAAATCCTGATGAAACGGACTTAAGTATTATGCATTGATAATATTTTTCATCGTAAGATTACAAAAATCCTTTGAATGACTTATGTGCTATGAGAATGCCTAGCACATCGGAAATTCAAAGGATTTTGTAATCTTATGATGAAATGCAACAGAACATAAATTCCGTTTAAAACAGGATCAGATAATAATATGGCAGGAATAGATAGGACAATGGCTTCATTGCGGGAAGAAAGACAGAGATATCAATAAAGACCGGCGTGAAGATCAGGCAGGCAAGAATGAAAAGAGGTAATAGAGAAACAAATATTACTCTTTTTTTTATGATTAAAGTTAAAAGCAGGGTAAAGAGAATGCAGGCTGCCCCATAGAGAAGTAAGAATAGGACCTCTTTTATTATTCCTGTTCCTAGACCTGCAAAATAAATGCATAAGAGCATAACAGGCATCGTATATAAAACCGGTACGGTGACAGAGCTGATACGCATTTTCCAGGTATTAAATACAGATGTTTCAGAAAGATGGTAAAAGGAGATGGCACCGGTAAATGCCGATAACAGTACTATAACAGATAAAATGCCGCGTATCGGGGAAAGCAGCACAGAGGCTTTTGTAAATCTGTATTCTTCAGGATTACCATTGTATTCAAAATGAAAGGCAGAGTCGTCCAGCAGGTATTTCTGATATAAGGCCTCTACATCGTTCTTATCATATAGGATATCATAATCTGCTGCGATGGAACTGTCTTCTGAAAGATATTGGTTCAAAGCATCTACAGCCAGAACCTCAAAAATCAGGGAATAGGCAGTTTCATTAATGACAGGAAGCATGGTGGTAGAAGGAGAAGCAACGGTGGTTACCAGTTCCTTCAGGTTACCTTCTAAAAGTTCTGCATATAAATCTGTCGGAAAAAGGTAACCGCATTCTGCCCGGTTGCCTGCCACGGCATCAAAAACCTCCTGTTCGGAAGTGCAAATATCAAAGAAATACAGACCATCATATCGGTATAGCTTTTCTGCAAGCGTGCTTAGAGAGGCATCCGGAGCAGAATCCGTATCTGTGGTTAATAACTGCTCGGAGGTGTCGGAAACGCTGATTCCCGGCAAATAACATACTACCCGGATTGCCTGTTCCTGGGCCTTTCCAATGCCGGATAAAAGAATGGTAAGGATTGGAAGGGAAAGCAGTAGAAGAAAGGCTTCCGGTTTTTTTATAAACTGTTTTAACTGCGTCAGGAAAAGTCTTTTAAAATTCATAGTCTGTCAGTCCTCCTCCGGTAGTAAAAGACAATGATACAAAATACAAAGAAAATAATCGGATAAACCAGATAGGGAGTAAGCAACAGAATAGGTTTTCCCTCCAGCAGCGCAATCATTCCCTGATGAATATAAAAAGTCGGGAACAACGGAAACAGGGTTTGTATCGAGGACGGAAAAAATGCCGCCGGAATCATACCACCGGAACAAAATACCATCAGGCTGCTGATACAATAGGTAATCAGAACACCACCGGATACGTCCTTGGACAAAAGAAAGATCAGGTTTGCATAGGCGGAAAGAAATAATCCGTTGACCAGAAAAAATGCAAGGTAACTGCCGCGGAAACGCAGATGGAACAATTCTGCGGTCTCTAAAGCAGGAATGCATGAGGCAATGCCATACAACAAAAGCTGAAAAAGAAAGAGAAGCAATGCCAGACTGAACCATTTTGCTATAAGATAAGGTAATGCAGAACCATTTCTACCAAAAAGCAGCTGATAAAAAGATTTGTTTTCCCGGCGAAGGATGGCTGTAAAGGAAGTTGTAATAAATAACAGGACCAGTAAAATACCGGTTGCCGCATAAAAAATCTCTGTACCGGAAGCACCGCCAAGACTTGTGGTATCCTGAAGGAACAGTTTTTCCCTGTTTAATGCAAAATTCAGGTTAAATCTGTTGATTGTATCAAAAACGGTGGAGAGTTCCTCCTGTCTGCCTAATAGGGAAAAGAGTTCCCCGGCAGCATAGATATCTGCCTGAGCACTGGAAAGCAGTCTTGCACCGGCCAGAGTGATTTCTGTCAGAAAAACAGTTGACAGCGTATTGTCAGTGGAAAATACAACACGAATCGGGGGATTGGTGCCGTATAAGATGCCATTGATCAGATTGTCCGGAAGAAAGAGGATGGCAATTACCTGATTTTCAGACAATGAAGACAGGGCTTCCTCTTCCGCCATGAGACAGAAATCAAGGGCGAGAGAGGTGCTGTCCATATTTTGTATCATATTCATGGCAAGCGAAAGATACGTATCCTCCGTGTCATTGGTTACAACAGCAACAGTGGAACGTTCCGGATTTTCCTGCCGGTAAAGAAGTCTGGAAGCGCAGAATGCGATGGAACCTAAAATAAGGCATAATGCCAATGTGCCCAGAAAAGCATAGGGTAATTCGCAGATGCCTTTTTTTAATTCCGTATGAATATACTTAATCCACTGCTGCATTGGACGCTCTCCGGCTCCTTTCCATATTATATTGTGCTAGGTTAATTCACAGTAGTGTTTTTAAAACGAATCTGAGAAGGAAGAGAACAGGCTGTTCAGTTCTGTTTCGCTCATATCAAACAGGTTGTATTCTGTACCGGACGGTTTTGGTACCTCGTCAGTTAAGACAGCGTAAGTAATGTCGGTATCAAAGGAAAGTTTATAGGTCTTATCAGAAGCCGTTACTTTTATGGAAAAATCATCAATTACAAAGGAAATGCTGTCTTCCTCCAGCTCGATGGAAAAATCAGACCCAAGCTCAGCATTAAATTCTTCTGCAGAGAACGATGCTTCCCAAGATAATTCCTTATCTTCTAAATTGTACACGGTATCAAAGATCAGCATAGCATCCGCTGTGGTATCATTTTCGGAAAGAGAAAAGTCTATTTCCAGGGAACCGGTTCGTTCGGCATCTTTGCTTGAGACAGAGTTTTCTCCTTCAAAATCAGCAGTCAGAGTCCAAGGGGCTTCGTCATTCCCTTCAAAGCTAAGGGTAATCTGACCGTCATAGGAAGAAGGAAGGTTCTTGTCACCATGAAATGCAATCTCTGCCGATACCTGAATGCTGGAATTTTGGTCTCTTCCACCATGGGATGCTTTGATTTCAAAATCATCCTCATAGGAGGCAGCAATCAGACGGTTATTGTTATCAAGATAAACATAGATTTCATAATCTTTGGCAAAAAGGTCGTTTAGCTGCCGGAAGCTTTCTTCCTGCATCTGCTGATATTCTGTAATTATTAAATCCGGATCACTGTCAGCTGCGATAGCCAGCAGGGGAATCCATTTTTCATATCTATCATACAATTCCTCATAATAATCCTCATAGGTATCTAACAGATCATCCACTGCATCTTCGCTGATCAGAATCACATATTCCTCACAGGACAGTTCCTTGCTGCCAACAGTGAAATCTCTGGAATCGCCCGTCTTTTTTACCTCGATTTCCTCGTAGAAATCCTTAAGAAGTTCAAGAAGTCCTTCTGTGTTCCCTGAAAATTCATCTGCCTGAATCAGATCATCATAAAATTCAAATGGTGAGAAAGAGAGTTCATCAGCATATTTTTCAGAAATTGTTATACCGGTCATCTCAGGAAAGGCGGAAGCGTTATAGGAAGTGCCGAAGGTATCTGTCGGAATGGTAAGATAACCATCTAATAATACAGGAATCATAAGGGAGATGGAAGCTTCATCAGCATAAAGCTCCCCTATGGATACGTTAAAAAAATTATAATGACCGGATAAGCTATGATGGGCAAGCTGTTTTCCGGAATCAATTTCTCCGGTTAACTGAAAGCCCAATCCCGCAAATAAAGACACTTCGGAAGGAGCACCGTCATAATTTATATTTCTCTGGGTAAAATTTGATTCATAGGTGTAGCCCTTTTCCTGAAATTCTGTCAAGGCAGCCTGGGTTTTTCGAAGATCTGCAATATATTCCGGTGCATAACCATAAGCGGAGACATCTTCGTTGCCGGATAACTGCGCAAAAATACCTTCGCCGCCGAAGGTTTTGGAAAGTGCCAACATCACCCGTGCTTTAGGAGAAAGAAATGTACCGGTGAAAAAAAGCACAAGTACAACAAGCAGTGCTATTACTGCAATACAACAAGGAATAATAATACAAAGGATTCTTTTTTTGGATTTCATTCATAAACTCCTTTTCTCATTTGATTAAAACTGGGAAATCAGGGCATTACCGCGCAGGTTTTTATCGACCTTGTGTAAGGAACCATTTTTCAGAATATAAATCGTGGTGCAAAGATCAAGCTCTGCCTCTTCATGGGTTGTAATCAGAATTGTTTTTCCCGTACCAAGGCAATCAGTAAGATAGCGGTGCATATCCTGCTTGCAGGGAAGATCCAGTGCAACAGAGGGTTCATCCAGAATCAGAAGTTTGGGATTGTTCAACAAAGCAATCCCGAGACTGACTCTTTTTTTCATCCCTCCGGATAATTTTTTGACCGGTTTACGGATAAAATCATCCAGCATTAGCATTTTCATGGAATCCTGCAAAAGGGCTTCCTGAAATTCCCTTTTATTGCCATGAAACCAGAGAAACAGGTTATCATAGGCACTCAGCTCCGGTAACAGAGGATTATCCTGTGGCACATAACCAATCAGTTCTGCCATCAGCTTATGGTCTTTCAAAAGATCTGTGTTTTCATATAGCATGGAGCCTGATTCAGGGCGTCTGCTGCCTGCAAGAATCGAGAGCAGCGTGGATTTGCCACATCCGTTGGATCCGACGATGCCAATACATTCTCCCTGGTGAATCTGTAAGGAAAGATTCCTTAGAATATTATTTTTTTGATAAGAAAAATTTACATCATCTATTTTAATCATGGTTCTATTCTATCAAAAGAAAGGTAGCAATGCAAATTATTTGCTAAAATGCATAATCCGGGGAAGTGCATCATATATTGATATCGGTAATCAATATGGGCAGAGCCGGAGTGACGCAAAAACAGATACCGGCTTACGGAAAGGAGCAGGATATCAGTATGGAATATCATGACATTTACAAGGATATGGAGAGCAGGACAAACGGAGAAATCTACATAGGCGTTGTCGGCCCGGTCCGGACAGGAAAATCAACTTTTATCAAACGTTTTATGGATCTTTTGGTGCTTCCGAATATGACGGAGGAACATGAAAAAAACCGGGCACTGGATGAACTGCCACAGAGTTCCGGCGGCAGGACGATCACAACAACAGAACCAAAGTTTATTCCCAAAGAGGCGGCTAAGATCCATTTAAATGAAGAAACAACGGTAAAGATCCGTCTGATTGACTGTGTCGGTTATATGGTAGAAGGTGCTGCGGGACATATGGAGGAAGATGTGGAGCGAATGGTGAAGACACCATGGTTTGAAGAAGAGATTCCATTCACGGAGGCTGCAGAGGTAGGAACCGGTAAGGTCATCAGGGATCATTCGACCATTGGCGTTGTTGTGACCTGTGATGGCAGCTTTGGGGAGATCCCCAGAGAAAATTACATAGGACCGGAGGAGAGAACTGTAAAGGAATTAAAGGGGCAGGGAAAACCATTTATTATTCTGCTGAATACCACCAGACCATACAGCGAAGAAACAAAACAGATGGCTCAGGAACTGACACAAAAGTATGGAGTCTATACCATGCCGGTCAATTGTGAGCAGTTAAAAAAAGAGGATATTCATAATATTATGGAGCAGATTCTGTATGAATTTCCGATCAGGAAGATCGAGTTTTTTATGCCCAAGTGGGTAGAGATGCTGGATAAGAATCATCCCATGAAAGCGGATATTGTGGAACATGTTAAGGAACTGGTTGGAGATGTCCGGCTGATTCGTGATTTTAACGGGAAATCCTTACAGATGGAAAGTGATTATATCAAACGGTGCAAGCTGGAGCAGGTGTCCATGGCAGATGGAAATATTACTGTTTCCATTGATGTGCCGCAGCAGTGTTATTATGAAATGCTCAGTGAAATGTCAGGGGAGGAGATTACCTGTGAATATCAGTTGATTAGTAAGATGAAGGAATTGTCTGAATTAAAAACGGAGTATGAGAAGGTCAAAAATGCCATGGAGGCGGTGCGTGCAAAGGGGTATGGAGTTGTGACACCGGATCGGGGTGAGATTCTTCTGGATAAACCGGAACTAATCCGCCATGGCAATAAATATGGTGTAAAGATCAAGGCATACAGTCCGAGCCTTCATCTGATTAAGGCAAATGTGGAGACAGAGATTGCACCGATTGTAGGGACAGAACAGCAGGCCAATGATCTGATTCAGTATATTAATGCAGCAGGCGTAGATCAGGAAGGTATCTGGGAAACAAATATATTCGGAAAGACGGTAGAACAACTGGTAAATGACGGAATCAACAGTAAGATTGCAGCCATCGGGGAAGAAAGCCAGGTGAAGCTGCAGGACACCATGCAGAAGATTGTCAATGACAGCAATGGTGGAATGATCTGTATTATTATCTGAACACAGGCAGGAACTATAGGTAATCATTTTGGGAACTATAGTTCGTTTCGTGGAAAAGGAAGATCAGATATAATAATTATATCAGATCTTCTTATTAACAAAGAGAAGATAAACTGCAGGAAGGAAGCGAAGGATAATGAAAAAAAACAGTACAATGAGCTATGTTTCAGGTTATATAAGTGATGTAGGTACTGTAAAAAAGCTGAATCAGGATTTGACCGGCTGTTACAGGAAGGATACCGGATGTGGTGAAATGATAATGGCATTTGTATGCGACGGAAAGGGTGGTGTTTCCCGGGGTGATGTTGCCGCACATACGGTAGGAAGAGAGTTTATCCGGTGGCTGGAAGAGGTACCGGATGATATTGTGGATTATCCGGAAAGTATCGAAAGTGACTGGGAGGAAATCATAGAAGAGCTGAATGATCGAATCTGGGGCTATGGTCAGCAGAGACAGATTAAGCTGGGGGCTGCCTTGACAGTTATTCTTCTGCTTCCGGATGGAAGCTATTATGCTGCTAATGTTGGACACAGTAGACTCTATCTTTTTGATCAGAACAGGCTTCAACGGCTGATGGAGAATTCGGAAATTGATGAGTATGGCTTCCCCGTTTCACGAATAGGTAGCAGGAATTTTGTTTCTCCATGTTTTATCAATGGCAGATTGCAAAAGGGCGAAGGTGTTTTGCTATGTACGGATGGATTTTTTCAGCGGTTTCCGGAACAGGAGATGGCTGAGGAGTTAAAAGGACAGCCGAAAACAGAAGAAGAGATCGCAGGATTATTAAGCTCTATGGTTGAGAAGATTAAACAATGTGGTGAAAGGGATAATATATCTGCTGTTTTTGTAAAATCTAATTAACATTAATTACTGAGATTCCTATATGGTAAAAAAGCATTCAAAAATTGGATGCTTTTTTA
Source organism: Lachnospiraceae bacterium (assembly GCA_051879415.1). Classification (GTDB taxonomy): domain Bacteria; phylum Bacillota; class Clostridia; order Lachnospirales; family Lachnospiraceae; genus NK4A136. The sequence goes on along the minus strand of JBJELZ010000229.1, from coordinate 15,560 downwards.
AATTTTACAAATCTTCAAAAAATTCAAGGGAAAATAGAGCATAAAGTTCCCCAAATGGATAGGATTTGTGTTATAGTATTACTACATAAAATTTTTGTGATTATTTGTAAAGTAGAAAACGATTACGACGAAGAGTAGAACTAGAGATGAGTAAGTCTATATTGATTACAGAAGATAATACAAACAGTGCAAAAATGATAACGGAAATTATAGCGTCGATAGATCCCTCAGTGGAGGTATTATGGGCTGACAACTGTGAACTTGCCTATAAATATGCCATGGAGAAAGATATCGATGTTTTTATTATTGATATTATTCTGAATACATCGGTTCGGGGAGATACCGCCGGAATCAAATTTGCGGAACAGATAAGAGGTATTGAAAAATATGCTTTTACCCCTTATATTTTTATGACTTCCCTGGAGGATCCGGCATGGTTTGCTTTTCGTGAACTGCATTGTTATGGGTATCTGGAAAAACCGGTTGATGTAGAAAAGGCAAAGAAACTGATCCGGGAAGCATTGCGTTTTGAAAACAGGAAATGTACAGATGAAACGGTTTATTTTCGAAAAGATAAGGTAATTTATCCAATCAAACTCAGTGAGATTGTTTATACACAGAATGAAAATCATGTCATGATTGTTTATCATAAGAATGGAACTGCGTTGAAGATTCCTAATAAACCATGTGCCCAGTTTCTGAGGGAACTTCGTACCGATGGTATGCTTCAGTGCAACAGGAATACCCTTGTTAATAAGGCCTATATCGCATCTGTAGATCTTGTCAACCGGTATATTACAATGACGAACCAGAACAGGCTTGAGATTGGCGGAAGATTCGTCAAGACGGTCGAAAGGGGATTAAAATGAATTTCGCGGTGGGGATGCTAACTTTATTTTTTGAGCTTTTTTCTGTTTTGCTATGTCTTTCATTGCTGTACGGCGAAACCTTCAAATTTGACAGGTGGTCGGCCGTTGTATTTGCATCTGGATTTCTGAATTATTGTGTTTCAACTTTTTTCGCAAAAAATGACATTCTTACCATTGCACTTTATATTATTATTGTATGCTACTGCGGTATGGAATATGGCTGGAAATGGAAAGCTATTGTAGTGAATATATTACTACATTTATTGATTGTTGGTATTATGCAGACAATATTAATTATGTTTTTCTATGCAATCTTGAAATCAGTTTTACCGGAAGAAATCATTTTCCTAATTGTGGGTATAGCATTATGTCTGATTTTTTTCTTTAGTAGGAAAATCAAATGGGTAACTTTATCAAGGGTTATTCAGGAATGGAATCCGGTGATGAATCTTTTATTGATCATTTTTGGTATTTTTATCATACTTATTATTGTTTTATATAAGATCTATCTGCAAATGAATATGGAAGAATATCTGCTTATCTTTCTATATACTGCAGCTATTGTAATCATTCTTTTGATATATAACAGATATAAAATAAAGAGGGTAGAAATAGATGCGGAGCTGCAGTGCTATGATACTTATATCAAAACCTATGAGGAACTGATCGAAATCGTAAGGATGCGGCAGCATGAATTTGATAACCATTTAAACTCCATTATCGGTCTGCAGTATACAACTGACAGTTATCAGGAGTTAAAGGAAGCACAGGCACTTTATATCAATGAAATTAAGCGGGAGAATAAGTATAATAAGCTTTTAAAAGAAGGAAATCCGTTCTTTATCGGTTTTCTGTTCAGTAAGTTTCAGAGCCTGGAGAAAGAAGGAATCTCTGTTGAATATCAGGTCAAAATTGGTGATTTTACGGATTTAAAGATTCCTGTATATAAGCTGATCGAAGTCGCAAATGATTTGATTACAAATGCAGCAGAGGCATTGGAACAGGAGGAAGATAAAAGGATATTTGTAATGGCTTCCGAAACCGAAGAAGAATTACTGCTGGAGGTCATGAACCGGGGGAAGATTCTGGAACCGGAATACATTTCCAGGTGTTTTGAGAAAGGGTACAGCACGAAAGGAACAGGTCGGGGGCTGGGACTTTACCATGTAAAAGAAATATGTGAGAGATATCAGATGGACTTGTCTTTTTCCAATGAGGAAAGGGATGGAGATAACTGGATTTGCTTTAGGATTTATACGAAAAAGCCGCCTAAATAATGTAGGAGGCTTTTTCATTCCTTGCATTATTCTACTGGAAAGTCATATTCTCCTATAAACATGTAACAGGGGAATGGGGAAGTAATAATGGTATTTGCCAGAAGGATAAGCAGCGCACCTTTAATAAAATTATGCATGATGTTGACCTCCTTTCTTTAGATTTTTTATTTTCCCAATGACCAGTTGTATACTGTTAAGCATAATTATCCAGAAGCCTGCATTGGCAACAGCAGTATCGGGATAAAAACAGGTGTATAAGATAAAACAACTGACCATTACAAAAGCTCGGAGCAACGATTTTTTCACACACTTTTGTAACAGTTCCCGGCTCTTGAACCTGGCCTTTCTTGCCTGTGTCATAACCGGACCGATCACGGTGTTAATGATGATACAAAGACACAGCAGACAGATGCGTACTATGCCGGATATTTCTATATAAGGTAATATATCGATACAAAGCAGAAAATAGGAGGCGGAGGCAAACAGACAGCCAAGATATGTTTGGCAGTGAACGCCGCCGGTTGATGTGCGGATTGATGCCATAATCAGGAGACACCACAGATAAACAGGATAATTATTGATAAATAATAGACCGATTGCCAGAATCTTACCAAGCTCGCCAAAGAATACGGTAAACAGGTATTTTAATAATTTCATCTGGTAATCCGTAAGTTCATATTTTGTCTGAAACTTTTGCAGCATAAGCGTGTTCTCCCGTGTTTTTTTCTGAGAGGAGAATACCGTAAAAAAGGGAGTAAAATGGAATTTGTTCCCGAATGCCGTCGATTTTAACGCGAAATGTGAAAAAAAGGTTATCATTTGTAATTCTGCAGCGTTGCATGTAATACAGGTGATAAAAAATATAATTTAGGAACAAAAGATATTTTTTATTGATAACATTCTATAATTTTGTCAGATTATTTCTGAATAAATAAGGATGGTATTAAATGGATAATAAGGAAGTTGGAGAAAGAATCGCAAGCCTGCGCATTGAAAAACGTTTTTCCAGAGAAGCAATGGCAAGGAATATTGGTATTTCTGTAAAATTTCTGTATGAGATAGAATCCGGAAAGAAGAACTTTTCCGTATGGATATTGTACAAAATTTCACAACTGCTTTCTGTCAGTTGCGATTATCTGATTACCGGAAAAAAGAATCCGGAGCTTTAAAATAGGATTTCATAAAATAATATTCCCCCAAAACCAACATAAATGTAAGTGTTTTGGGGGAATATTATTTTTATGGGATGTACTTGTCTTGTGTATCAAGGATTACTGTTTTGATGATGAAAAGGTTGCCGTGATACTGGATGCTTTGCTATAATATACCAATGTAAGATACGAAGAAAATATGAAAGAGGAAGGCTGGTAGGCTGTATGGACGAAAAGGAACTGATCAAACGGGCATTAAAAGCACGGGAAAAGGCATATGCCCCTTATTCTGATTTTCTGGTTGGTGCAGCCCTTCTGACGGACCATGGAACAATTTATGAAGGCTGTAATATAGAAAATGCCTCTTATGGAGCAAGTAACTGTGCAGAACGGACAGCTGTTTTTAAGGCAGTCAGTGAGGGGGAAAGAAATTTTACAGCCATTGCCATTGCCGGTGGTATCAGGGGAAAGGAACTGACCTATGCTTATCCTTGCGGAATCTGCAGACAGGTTCTTCGGGAGTTCTGTAATCCGGAGCAGATATGGGTATATGTTGCAAAGTCAGAGACAGAGTATAAAAAATTTCATTTAAGTGAACTGTTGCCGGAGAGCTTCGGACCGGATTTTGCACAATAAAATTGGAGGAAAGAATGGAGTATGCTGTATGGGCAGGAATCCTGGCGGGTATATTACTGTTAGTCTGTATCGTAGGATGGCAGGAAAAGCGAAAAAGGCAGGAAAACTGTTTGAAACGATTAAAAAAAGAATACGGAGTCCGTACAGAACGACAGGTAAGTCCGTCTCACAGGGCATGTATTCCGGCATATTATCAATATAGGATTTCGCGAAATGAGATCCGGCCGGAAGAGGGGATTGACGATATTACCTGGAATGATCTGGATATGGACTGGATTTTTTTGGACATGAATCATACGTATTCTGATGCAGGAGAGGAATATCTGTATTATATACTCAGAACACCTGCTTACCGGGAAGAAGAACTGATCGTCAGGGAGCATGAAATTACTTATTTTATGGAGCATGAGGAGGAACGCCGGTCTCTGCAGATGATCTTTATGCATCTGGGAAAGGATGATAAGTATTCTTTATATGATTATCTTGCCTTTCTTCAGAAAGCATATGATAAAAAGAAAGCGGGCACTATGGTATGGCTTCCGGCCTTGCTTATAGTAGTAGCCGTGGTTTTGCTGTTTATCAGAACCGGGGTGGGACTTATATCGCTGTTTGTGGTCATTGCTTTCAACATATACCGGTATTACAATCTCAAAGGACGGTTACGTCCCTGTTTAAACAGCCTGCGTTATCTTGTCAGACTTTTTCATGCGGGAAAAGATATTTCCCTGCTTCCGTTGGAAATATGCCGGGAACAGATGGAAGAGATCCGTCAGCTGACAAAGATGTTCCGGCCATTTTTGAAAAAAGCCGGTTTTGTATTTGCCAGTGAGGCCGGTTCCGGTAATCCACTGGAGATTGTCAGGGACTACCTTAATATGATTTTTCATTTTGATCTAATTCAGATGGAAAGTATGCTTTCTCTTGTTGAAAGGAAAGAAGAGGAGATTGACCGGTTAAATACAGCGATTGGCTATCTTGAGACTATGATTGCTGTGGGTTCCTATCGAAAGACACTTAAGGAGAGCGGATACTGCATCCCGGAATTTGGAAATACAGGAACAATACGGCAGAAAGCTGTCATGATTTATCATCCGCTACTGGCTGCTCCTGTCAGAAACAGCTATGAAATGAATCAACCGATGCTGATTACGGGTTCCAATGCATCAGGAAAATCAACCTTCCTTAAGACAATGGCAGTTAATCAATTGCTTGCCCAGACAGTTCACATGGTATGTGCCGAGGAGTTTCATACCATGTTTTTCAGAATTTATTCCTCGATGGCACTGACGGATAATCTGAGTGGGGGAGACAGCTATTATATGGTTGAAATCAAGGCCATGAAGCGGATTCTGGAGCAAAGTACTAAAGGCGGAATACCGGTGTTATGTTTTATTGATGAGGTACTGCGGGGAACCAATACCGTAGAAAGAATTGCGGCATCAACGCAGATATTGCAATTTCTTGCCGGACAGGGAGTGGCCTGTGTGGCAGCAACACATGATATTGAACTGACCATGCTTCTGGAGAATATGTATGACAACTATCATTTTACGGAAACAGTAAGCGGAGATGATATTTCGTTTAGTTATAAGCTGTTAACAGGAAGGGCTGATTCCAGAAATGCCATTAAACTTTTGGAAGTGATGGGATATGACTGGGAGATTGTTGAGAAGGCAGAAGCCATGGCACAGCATTTTATCAAGACAAATCAGTGGAACGGATAATGCGTGTCAGGGTGGAGAATTCTGATACAGGGGAAAGGAGCTAAGAACATATTATGGAAGTAACAATTTATACAGACGGTTCAGCCAGAGGCAATCCTGATGGACCCGGAGGATATGGTACTGTCCTTCAGTTTGTTGATTCCAAGGGGCAGCTGCATGAACGGGAATATAGTGCCGGATATAAGAAAACAACCAATAACCGCATGGAATTGATGGCGGCAATCGTCGGACTGGAGGCGCTGACAAAGCCGTGTGATGTAAAGCTGTATTCAGATTCCAAATATCTGACGGATGCCTTTAATCAGAAATGGATTGACGGCTGGATCAGGAAGGGATGGAAACGAAGCGGTAATGAGCCGGTTAAGAATGTGGATCTGTGGAAACGTCTGTTAAAGGCCATGGAGCCGCATCAGGTAACCTTTCTCTGGGTAAAGGGACATGCGGGACATCCGGAAAATGAGCGATGTGACCAGCTTGCCACAAGTGCGGCAGACGGTACGTCACTTCTTGACGATGTCCCCGGTGCGGTGTTACAATGAGAAACAGATTAAGTTGATCTGAAAGGTTAACATAACTTGGATTTTAAGGAGAGGAGCATATTCGTATGCAGAATGCAGTACTATTTACAAACAGCTTGTTGGAATATCTGATCTGTTTTGGTGTCAGTGTGATCGTTGTGATCATAGCCTGTGTGATAGGGGTATCTTTAAGAAAGAGCAAGAATGCAAAGTTGGAAGCTGAGGCAATTGAAGCAGCACAGACACAGAGTAATGAAACAACTGGAAAAGCAGAATAATTGCAGGAAGAAAACATATGTCAAAGTCTGAACATCAGAAATTGAAATTGTTGTATATTGCGCAGATTCTGACGGAAGAAACAGATGCCGATCACCCGATGACAACGAAGCAGCTGATAGACCGGCTGGCAGAGTATGATATCAAGGCTGAACGCAAATCTATTTATGACGATATGGACTGTCTTAGACAGTTTGGGCTGGATATCGAGGCTGTATCTTCCAGAGCCGGAGGAGGATATTATCTTGCATCCAGGGAATTTGAACTGCCGGAATTGAAGCTGCTTGTGGATATGGTTCAGTCTTCCAGATTTCTAACAAAGAAGAAATCAAGGGAATTGATCAGAAAGCTGGAAAAAATGGCAGGCAGACATGATGCAGCACAGCTTCAGCGAACGGTTTATGTTGCCAACCGCACGAAGGCAGAGAATGAATCCGTATATTATGGCGTGGATATGATTCACAGAGCCATTCAGGAGGACAGAGGCATTTCCTTTCAGTATTGTGTTTATACCGTTGGTAAGGAATTGCAATATAAGAAAGATGGCGAATTGTATCGTGTCAGTCCTTATTTTTTAACCTGGAACAATGAAAATTATTATCTGATCGGGGTGGATGAAAAGATCGGAGAGATCAGGCACTACCGTGTTGACCGGATGAAGAAGATTGAATTGCTGGAAGAGAAGCGCTGCAGGCGGGAGCTTTTTGAACATTTTGATATTGCAGAATATACCAATGCGACGTTTGGAATGTTTGGAGGAGAGAAAACAGCAGTTGTCTTAAGATGTGCCAATGAACTGATTAATGTGGTAATTGACCGGTTTGGTAAAGAGATTCCGGTTTATAAGTACGGCGAAGAGCATTTTACTGCGAAGATCAGTGTGGTTATGAGTCACCAGTTTTTCGGCTGGCTTGCGGGACTTGGTGACCGGGCAGAAATTATTTCCCCAACGGATGCTGTAGAGGAATATAAAAAATATCTGATTAAAATATTAAAATTGTATAAAACAGAATCCTAATACAAAGAATAGAAGACAGTTTTAGCAGCTGTCTTTTCTTTTGTCCGGAGAAAAATTCAGTCAGGCATATTATTGACATAACGTAGTTCAATCGCTATAATAAATACTACACACAAGATATAGTGTTTTTGCAAAAGGAAAAACAAGATAAGGTAGTTTGCGAATACCAGAAGTGGTTGTGTAAAAAGAGAAGGAGAAGCGGGAAATGGCTGAGCAGGAAATCGATTACGGGAAATTATTTCAACCGAAACGTCCGGTCAAGGTTGTGAAGAAGGATAATTGTCTGGAGGAATTTAATGTCCAGAAGGTTATTAGTGCTGTCGGAAAGTCGGCATATCGTGCACTGACGGAATTTACAGAGGATGAGAAACGGCAGATTTGTGCCTATGTTGTGGAGAAAGTTGATGAGATGGATACGGATAAGATTCCAATTCCTATCATGCACAATATTGTAGAGAGTGCTTTAGAGCAGGTAAAACCGATTGTTGCAAAGAGCTATCGTGATTACCGTAATTATAAGCAGGATTTTGTCAGAATGCTGGATGATGTCTATAAGAAAAGTCAGTCCATCATGTATATTGGAGATAAGGAGAATGCCAATACGGATTCTGCACTGGTTTCCACCAAGAGGAGTTTGATCTTTAATCAGTTAAACAAAGAGCTTTACCAGAAGTTTTTCCTGACAACAGAGGAATTACAGGCATGCAGAGACGGATATATTTATGTTCACGATATGTCTGCAAGACGTGATACGATGAACTGCTGTCTTTTTAATGTGGAAAATGTCTTAAGCGGCGGTTTTGAGATGGGTAACATCTGGTACAATGAACCAAAGACTCTGGATGTTGCTTTTGATGTTATCGGGGACATTGTATTAAGTGCCGCAAGCCAGCAGTATGGTGGATTTACCGTGCCGGAGGTGGATAAGATTTTAGCCCCTTATGCGGAAAAGTCTTATAAGAAATATATTGATAAATATGTCGGCTTGGGAATTGATGAGAAGAAAGCCACTGAAGTTGCTTATGAGGATGTTGTGCGTGAATTTGAACAGGGCTTCCAGGGCTGGGAATATAAATTTAATACGGTGGCTTCCAGCCGTGGAGACTATCCGTTTATTACGGTAACTGCCGGAATCGGAAAAGGCAGATTTGAGAAGCAGGCTACGATTTCTATGCTTAAGGTCAGAAAAAGAGGACAGGGTAAGAAAGAGTGCCGTAAACCTGTACTTTTCCCGAAGATCGTTTTCTTATATGATGAAAATCTTCATGGACCCGGAAAAGAACTGGAAGATGTATTTAATGCCGGTGTAGAATGTTCTGCAAAAACAATGTATCCTGACTGGCTGAGCCTGACAGGAAAAGGTTATATAGCAAGTATGTATAAGCAGTATGGGAAGGTTATTTCTCCCATGGGCTGCCGTGCTTTCCTTTCTCCATGGTATGAGCGTGGCGGTATGCATCCTGCAGATGATAAGGATACACCGATCTTTGTGGGAAGATTTAATATTGGTGCGGTTTCCCTGCATCTGCCGATGATTCTTGCAAAGGCAAGACAGGAGAACAGGGACTTTTATGAGGTTCTGGACTATTATCTGAATCTGATTCGTCAGCTTCACATCCGTACCTATGCATACCTGGGAGAAATGCGTGCTTCCACAAACCCGCTTGCGTATTGTGAGGGCGGATTCTTATATGGCAATTTAAAACTTACGGATAAGATTAAACCGCTTCTGAAAGCAGCAACCGCATCTTTTGGTATCACGGCATTAAATGAGATGCAGATGTTATACAATGGAAAATCTCTGGTGGAGGATGGAAAATTCGCCTTAGAGGTTATGGATTATATTAACAAACGAATCAATGAATTCAAAGAGGAAGATGGTAATCTCTATGCGATCTACGGAACACCGGCAGAGAATCTGTGTGGTCTGCAGATTAAGCAGTTCAGGGAGAAATATGGTATTATCGAGGGCGTTTCTGATCGTGAATATGTCAGCAACAGTTTCCACTGTCATGTAACAGAGGATATTACCCCGATTGAAAAGCAGGATCTGGAATATCGTTTCTGGGAAATGTTAAATGGCGGAAAGATCCAGTATGTAAAGTATCCGATTGATTATAATATTGAGGCAATTAAGACCTTAATCAGACGCGCCATGGATTATGGCTTCTATGAAGGAGTGAATCTCTCTCTGGCATACTGTGATGACTGTGGTCATCAGGAACTGGAGATGGATGTCTGCCCGGTATGCGGTAGCCGTAATCTGACAAAGATTGATCGTATGAATGGTTATCTGTCCTATTCCAGAGTACACGGAGATACCCGGTTGAATGATGCTAAAATGGCAGAGATCGCTGAAAGGAAGAGTATGTAAGGATGAGATACCATAATATAACCAAGGATGACATGCTCAATGGCGACGGACTTCGTGTGGTTCTCTGGGTTGCAGGCTGTTCCCATTGCTGTAAGGGCTGTCAGAATCCCATGACATGGGATCCTGACGGTGGTCTTCCATTTGATGAAAGTGCAAAAAAGGAAATTTTTGATCAGCTGGATAAGAATTATATTTCCGGCATTACATTTTCCGGTGGTGATCCGATGCATTCGGCCAATCGTATAGGCGTGGCTGATCTGGCAAAGGAGATTAAGGAAAAATATCCGCAAAAGACAATCTGGTTATATACCGGTGCATCCTGGGAACAGATTTATCAGGATGAAGTCATGAAGTATGTTGATGTTGTTGTGGATGGGGAATTCATTCTGGCTAAGAAGGATAATACACTTTTGTGGAAGGGCAGTAAGAACCAGAGAGTGATTGATGTACAGAGAACGCTGGCACAGGAGAATCCGATTCAGCCACTTCTTCATTGCGGCGATTATTCTAAGGAGCCGATGTATGAGCCGGTCAGCTGTGGTTGTGACAGCTGAGGAACGGAGGATGGATTAAAAGTATTACAAAACGGAAAATAAAGGATGTTTAGATGAATACGCAGAAAATTAAAATAAAATATTTTACCGATAAAATTGATAAGCTTTGCTATGTAGACGGCAAATCAGACTGGATTGATTTAAGGAGTGCCGAGGATATAACACTGAAGGCAGGAGAATTTAAACTGATTCCGCTTGGAATTGCCATGCAGCTGCCGAAGGGATACGAGGCACATGTGGTGCCACGTAGTTCCACCTTCAAAAATTTCGGAATCATACAGACCAATCATATGGGTGTGATTGATTATACCTATTCCGGAGATCATGACCAGTGGTATATGCCGGTATATGCAGTACGTGATACGAAGATCAGTGTTAATGACCGGATTTGTCAGTTCCGTATTATGGAGAATCAGCCGGTAATTGAATTTGATGAAGTAGAAGCACTGGAGGGACCGGATCGCGGTGGCTTTGGAAGCACCGGAAAACAGTAGTCAGGAATAAAAACCTTCTGTTTGGAAAGAATACAAGTAACTTTTCATTCGGGAGGTTTTTTTATGCCTAAAGTCAGTAATGTGTTAAAGGATAATATCGTTTTCCTGGATTCCAAAATGAAGATAAATAACAGCTTTGACATCGTCAGCAGACAGATTACAATCGGCGGAAGGGATGCCTGTATGTATCTGATTGACGGCTTTTGCAAGGATGAGATGATGCAGAAGTTTCTGCAGTTTCTGATGGAAATCAAAGCGGAGGATATGCCGGATGATATTGAGGGTATGACAAGACAATTCATGCCATATGTTGAGGTGGATATCCAGCAGGATTTTGATCAGATTATCTATTTTATTCTGTCCGGTACTTTTGCATTGTTTATTGACGGATTTGATCAGTGTATCCTGATTGATGCCAGAACCTATCCCTCAAGAAGTGTTGAGGAGCCGGAGAAGGATAAGTCATTACGTGGCTCTAAGGATGGTTTTGTGGAGACGATTGTATTTAATACGGCACTGATCAGAAGACGGATTCGCAGTACCGAGCTTTGTATGGAACTGTTGAATGCAGGAATCTCTTCCAAAACGGATATTGTTGTGTGTTATATGCAGGGGAGGGTGGATACGAAACTTTTGCACACAGTGAAAGAAAAGATTAAGAATATAAAGATTGATGCATTGTCCATGAATCAGGAGACGCTGGCAGAATGTCTTTATAAGAAATCCTGGTACAACCCTTATCCCAAATTTAAATATACGGAACGACCGGATGCTGCGGCTGCTCATATTCTGGAGGGCAGTATTGTTATTCTGGTTGACAATTCTCCGTCGGCAATGGTAATTCCGACCTCTTTATTTGATCTGCTGGAAGAAGCGGATGATTTTTATTTTCCACCGATTACCGGCACTTATCTAAGATTAACACGAATCCTGATCTCTCTTCTTACGTATCTTTTGACACCCACCTTTTTACTTCTTATGATGAGACCGGAGTGGATTCCTGAAACATTTGCATTTATTCAGCTGAAGGAAGCGGTGAACTTACCGATTCTCTGGCAGTTTTTGTTGTTGGAGCTTGCCATAGACGGTTTAAAACTGGCTGCTGTCAATACGCCCAATATGCTGAGTACACCATTGAGTGTTCTGGCAGCTTTGGTTTTGGGGGAATTTGCCGTAGAGAGCGGATGGTTTTCCGGTGAAGTTATGTTATATATGGCATTTGTAGCCATTGCCAACTATACACAGTCCAATTATGAATTGGGATATGCAATTAAGTTTCAGAGAATTCTGACGCTTCTTCTGACAGCTGTTTTTGGCGGATGGGGATATCTGGGTGGAATTATTATATGCGTTTTATGTCTGGTCTTTAATAAGACAATCGGGGGAAGGGGCTATCTTTACCCGTTGCTTCCGTGGGATTGGGAGCAGTTGAAAAAACGTCTTTTACGGCACAGGATGATGTAAATATGAGATACAACAACATTCGATTTTTATATTTCAACATCTGATTTCAATATTATTAAATATAGTATTGAAAACTATGTTAATATCATGTATAATGTGACACAAGGATGCAAAATGTAACAGTTTGTCTGATGAAATGTTCATTTTGCAATAAGGTGAATAAAAGAGGGGAGTTTTCACAAAATGGAAAAATTTAAGATTGTTGCAGAGACCACCTGCGATCTGCCGTATGAATACTATCCGGAACATGATGTTGCTACGCTGCATTTATCCTGTATCATGGATGGAGAGACTTACGGTAAGGGAAATGAGATACCATTGGATACCTTTTACCAGAGGCTGCGGGCAGGTAGTATGCCGACGACTTCGCAGGTAAATCCGGATCAGGCAAAGGAACTTTTTGAAGAACTGATTGGTGAATATAAAGAAATTTTATATCTTGGTTTTTCAGCAGGATTAAGCGGAAGCTGCCAGAGTGTCACGATTGCTGCCAATGAAATTATGGAAGAGCATCCGGAGGTTAAGATCTATCTTGTCAGCACCCTTTGTGCATCCATGGGGCAGGGATTGATCTTACATAAGGCGGTTGAGATGCGTGATCAGGGAAAATCAGCAAAGGAAATAGCAGATTTTATGGAAGCACATAAGCTGAATTTGGTTCACCTGGTTGCAGTAGATGATCTTTTTCATCTGTACAGGGGTGGCCGTGTCAGCAAGTCTGCTGCAGTACTGGGTTCTATGATTGGCATCAAACCGGTCATTCATGTGGATAATGAAGGAAAATTAATTGTTGTTGATAAAGTGCGTGGAAGGAAAAAATCCCTGCTTGCACTTGTTGATAAGATGGAACAGCAGATTGGTTCCTACAAAGATCACTATGAAAAGGAGTCTGTTTTTATCAGTCACAGTGACTGTAAAGAAGATGCAGAGTATGTCGCTGCAGAAATCAAAAAGAGATTTGGATTTGATAAGTTTATGATTAATCTGATCGGACCTGTGATCGGTTCCCATACCGGTCCGGGAACAGTGGCATTGTTCTTCTGGGGAGATGAACGATAAAAAGTAATAGAGGAAAGATTGGGACAGAAAGCAGCCGGAGGGTGTGGTAAAAGCCATCCGGTTGTTTTTTTGATGTTAAGGAACTGTTTTTGAGAGGAACGATATTTTCGTTGGTGCATAGAATGATAATAAAATATATGAATGTTGTGAGAAGATTATGCAAAGATATGGTCAAAATAATTTTGAAAACAATGATCAGACAGGAATGTGTCCGATGATGGATCGACGTGACAGAAACAGTTCGGACAAATCAAGGAATTATATGGATGAAAAATCTCTTGCGATGGCATATGTTCCGTGGCAGAAGGAGCCTGAAATATATGAGGATCTGGAAAAAGCATATTGTATCGGAACGGTGTTTCCTGCTTTGAATTTCCCATTCTGCGGAAAACGTTAATTCAAATTTGAGAAAGAAAGGAGAATAGAGCAGTATGAATCAATACAGAAATGTACCGATGTACCAGCGTAGAAATGACAGGGACGAATTGTATGAGAAAATCGGCATGCTTGATTTTGCCCTGGTGGACCTTGGTCTGTATCTTGATACGCATCCCGAGGATCAGGAAGCATTGGAATATTTTACGCATTTTGCAAAAAATCTTGAGATGCTTAGAAAAGAATATACGATGAAATATGGACCTCTTAGAATGAAAGATATGGCAAATGGCAGCTGGGATCAATGGAAGTGGTCTACCGATCCGATGCCATGGGATGTATGCAGTAACTAAAAATCAGATTTAGAAAGGAAAACAGATATGTGGGAATATGAAAGAAGATTGCAGTTTCCGGTAAAAATAACGAAACCAAATGCCAAAATTGCACAGGTTATCATCAGCCAGTATGGTGGACCTGATGGCGAAATGGGAGCATCTATGCGTTATCTCTCGCAACGGTATGCAACGCCATATAAGGAAGTTGCCGGAGTCCTTACAGATATCGGAACCGAAGAACTGGCGCATCTTGAGATGGTAGCTGCAATCATATATCAGCTGACGAAAGATCTTTCCATGGAAGAGATTGAAACTTCAGGCTTTGATAAGTATTATATAGATCACACACTTGGCATCTGGCCACAGGCTGCCGGAGGAGTTCCGTTTAATGCATGTGAATTCCAGTCAAAGGGTGATGTAATTACGGATCTTCATGAAGATATGGCTGCCGAGCAGAAAGCAAGAACAACATATGATAATATCCTGCGTCTGGTGAAGGATCCGGAGGTATGTGAACCGATTAAATTCCTGAGAGAAAGGGAGCTGGTTCATTACCAACGGTTTGGGGAAGCTCTCCGCCTGACTCAGGAACGGCTTGATTCTAAAAACTTTTATGCTGTTAATCCGGGATTTGATAAGAATAGCGGGTGTTAACGCAGGAACTGATATAGCCGGTACGATGGGATGGTGATCGTGCCGGTTTATTTTAACAAAACGGCACGTAAAATGTGCTTTTTACAAGAATTTTGTTGCCGTAATCAGCAAACTGGAGTATTATATTATGTGGAGATATAGCATTTCAATTATTATTTCGGGAGTGTCTGATGGGGAAGTTATTTGGCTGGCTGGATACGAATGATAGAGAAACAGCGAAAACCTATGATGATAAAATCAACCGGATGCAGGGTTTTCATGCCGGATATGTGTTTTTTGACTGGGTTAATTATGATGAAATCATGCAGACATTTTCTGTTTATGTAGAATGGAATGGTGAATTTAATTGCAAATTACAGGATGCCATGCCACAGGGAGGATACTGTTTCCAGTGCAGTAAAGAGGAAGCTGCCAGCCTTATAAATGATTATAATGGGGCACCATTATATATAAAGCTTTGTTCAAAAGCCGGAAGGCTTTATGTGAAAAAACTTTATTTTACCAAAGGGGGAAGATGTTATCAGATCTTCTTTAACGGATGTGATGTTGTAACACCTGAAATGATATGCTTCATGGGACGTAGTCCGTTTGAAAAGCCGGATATATCGTCAATGGAACTGGCGAAACCACAGGAAATGCATAGGAGCTCAGCGGGTTTGTGGCGTGGAAGCAGAAGAACGGGAATGGGTTATTCTGGAAGTTATGCCGGTGGGAGTTATCGGAAGGTAAAAGGCAGTTATCAGATACTGAGAGGTAGTGGACAGAGAGTAAGTGCCGGCTGG
>JBJELZ010000228.1:0-4770 GCA_051879415.1 Lachnospiraceae bacterium | reverse complement strand
ATTTGTTTTAGTGAATTCTGCCATATAAAGTTTTTTGAACGGGCTTTTCCCCAGTATTGATACAATCAGGCCAACCCCAGCACTCTCGTCGCAATCTGAAAATAGATCAGTAATGACAAGGCATCCACAATCGTTGTAATAAAAGGGCTTGCCATAACCGCCGGGTCAAATCCGATTTTCTTGGCAAGCATCGGCAGGGAACAGCCCACCAGCTTGGCAATCAGAACAGCCAGAAACAGCGTAAGGCATACGGTAACAGCAACGGAAACAGACACTTTGTCAAATACAAGCAATTTCACAAAATTGGCAGCCCCCAGTGAAATTCCGCACAAAAAAGCCACTCTGATTTCCTTCCACAGAACGCGGAATACATCCTTAAATGCAATCTCATTCAGGGAAAGTCCTCGAATAATCGTAACACTGGCCTGTCCTCCGGCATTTCCTCCGGTATCCATCAACATCGGAATATAAGCAACCAGGATTGCACAGCTGCTTAATGCATCTTCAAATCCTGCAATAATACTCCCTGTGAAAGTAGCTGAAATCATAAGCAATAACAGCCACGGCATTCTTTTCTTCCAGATATCAAAGACACTGGTCTTCATATATGCCTTATCCGAAGGCACGATAGCCGCCATCTTTTCAATATCTTCGGTTGCCTCTTCCTGCATAATGTCGACAACGTCATCGACCGTAATAATTCCAACCAGACGATTTTCATTATCCACAACCGGCATGGAGGTAAAGTCATACTTCTGGAACTGCCTTGCAACTTCCTCCTGGTCCATCAGGGTATGAATGGATACAACATTTTCATGCATGATATCCCCGATAATCTCATCCGGTTCACTTAGCAGCAGATATCGCAACGCTACAGTCCCCTTCAGGGTTCTTTCCTTATCCAGTACATAGCAGATATTAATGGTCTCAGAATCAATACCAATCCGCTTAATCCGGTCAATGGCATCCTGTACCGTGATATCCTCTTTTAAATCAACATATTCCACCGTCATGACACTTCCGGCAGAATCCTCCGGATAACGCAGAAGGTGATTGATATCTCTTCTTGTTTCAGCACTGGCATTGGCAAGAAGCTTCTTTACGATATTGGCGGGCATCTCTTCCAAAAGATCTGTTGCATCATCCGCCATCAGATTATTAATAATGTTGGCTGCATCCTTATCCGACAGCTTCGTAATCAGAGACTGCTGTTTATCAATCTCCAGATAGGAAAACACATCCGCAGCCATTGATTTGGGCAGAATTCTGAATATTTTCAGAAGCTGCTCTTCTTCTAAACTTTCCATAAAAAAAGCAATATCCGCATCATTCATTTCAGCCAGTTCCTGGCGAAGAATCGTATATTGCTTGGTCTCAATTAATTCTCTTAATTCTTCCATGGCAATCTACCTCATATAAGTGTTTTATTCTTCGTTCATGATACGGGACGTCATCAGTATTACGTTTCATAAAACCACCTTCCTTTCCTGGTAAATCACCTTATTTTCATACTATTTTAATATACTAGCCCAATCCGCTTTTGTCAAGAAATGTACACTGTCCCAGTTCCTCTATGACCAGTCTTCCCCCACAGGCATCCTGAAGCTGTTTTAACCTGTTCTGACATACATGAAGCGGTATTGTCAGGACCACTGTAACATCTTCCTGATATTGGATTTCATCAATTGGCTGCCCTTCTGTCCTGCACAGATACTCCACTCTTCCATAATCATTATAGGACATAGAAATTCTGTATTTCTTCCCCTCTGCAAGAATACCAATCTCACAATTGCGAAGACCTTCCTTAACTGCCTGTGAATAGGCCCGTACCAGACCACCAGTACCAAGCAGCGTTCCTCCAAAATATCTTGTCACAACAACAGCAATATTATGCAATCCTTCACCGGTCAGTACCTCTAACATCGGTCTGCCTGCCGTTCCGGATGGTTCCCCATCATCACTGCACCTGGTAATCTCCCCATGCTTGCCCAGAATCATAGCCGTACAGTTATGTCTTGCATCCCAGTATTTCTTTTTTGTCAGTTCAATAAAAGCGGTTGCTTCTTCCTCCGTGGATACCGGCTCTATGGTTGCAATGAAGCGGGACTTTTTCTCAATAATCTCACCCTGTCCGCCTTTTAATAAAATCTTATATGTCTGCATAGATTCTATCATACCATGCCTCATCTCCAATGAAAAGCGATAAATCCATAAAGTTTATCAAAAATGTTTATTTAATATCCTTTTTTTGGTATAATACATATATGTATGTTCTAATTTAGACTGGCTTGTTTTGGAAAGGAGTATTAGAGCAAATGAATTATAGCAGAAAAGGCGTTCGTGCAAAACAGCGCGCCTTAAATTCTAAAGGTACTAAAATAAAGAAAATGCTCGGCATTACATTCTTAAAAGCATTTTTAATTGCATTTATTTCCTTTTGTGTGATTGGTTTATGTCTGGGAATCGGCATTTTTAATGGTATTATTGCGACCGCACCGGATATATCAACCATTGATGTAACCCCTTCCGGTTTCGCAACAACCCTCTATGACTGCGAAGGTCATGAAATGATAAAACTGGTGGCTGAGGATTCCAACCGTACCTATGTTACCATGGATATGATCCCACAGGATCTTGCAGATGCTTTTGTCGCAATTGAAGATGCCCGATTTTATACCCATAATGGTATTGATATTCAGGGTATTCTTCGTGCTGCTACCTATGTAATTCGTGACAGGAGTCTTTCCCAGGGTGCAAGTACCATTACCCAGCAGTTGATCAAAAACAATGTATTTGATAACTGGACCAATGAAACACCTATGGAAAGTATCCGGCGTAAGATTCAGGAACAGTATCTTGCCCTGGAACTGGAAAAGGTTATGACAAAAGAGGAAATTCTAGAGCTTTATATGAATTCCATTAACCTTGGACATGGTACGCTTGGTGTTCAGGCCGCAGCTTTACGTTATTTCAATAAGCCGGTTTATGAACTGACTCTTTCAGAATGTGCTGTCATTGCCGGCATTACACAAAATCCTTCTTACTATGACCCTATTACGCATCCTGAAAACAATGAAGATAAACGAGCAACTGTTCTTAAGTATATGGAGGAGCAGGGATATATCACACCCCAGGAACATGAGGAAGCCCTGGCAGATGACGTCTATGAACGTATCCAGATTACTAACCAGAACGTTGCTTCCTCTTCTGTTTATTCCTACTTCGTCGATGAAGTAATTGAAACAGCAGATGAAGATCTCACTGAACTGTTTATCAACAATGGATATACGGAATCACAGGCATCTACCATGGCATATAACCTGTTATTCAGCGGCGGATTAAGTATCTATACCACACAGGATCCCCAGATACAGGCCATCTGCGATGAAGTGTATTCAGATGAATCCAATTATCCGGAAGGTACCCGATGGTATCTTAGCTATCGTCTTTCTATCCAGAAACCAAATGGTGATGTGGAAAACCACAGCTCAGAAATGTATTCCAGTTATTATAAGGAAACCAATCCTAACTTTAATATGCTCTACTCTTCCCAGGATGAAGCCTATGAAGCCATCAATGCCTATACGGAGGCTGTAATGGAACCCGGAGATGAAATTCTCGCCGAATCAATCACTCTTACACCGCAGCCACAAGTCTCCTTAACCATTGAAGACCAGCATACCGGTCATGTTGTAGCCATGATCGGAGGACGTGGTTTAAAAGAAACCAGCCGTTCCCTGAACAGAGCTTCCAATACAACAAGACAGCCCGGCTCTACCTTTAAAGTTGTATCAACTTATGCACCGGCCTTTGACAGTGCGGGAATTACGCTTGCAAGTGTATTTATTGATGCCCCCTACAATTATGATACAGGAAGACCCGTTAATAACTATGATAATAAATATCGCGGCATCTGCACTACAAGACTTGGAATTGCACAGTCGTTAAATGTTGTAACTGTCAAAATACTGACACAGATCACCCCACAGTTGGGCTATGACTATCTGTTAAATTTCGGATTTTCAACTCTGGTCGATCGTCGGGTAACTTCCAGCGGTCAGGTTCTTACAGATATTACACAGCCTCTGGCACTTGGAGGTATTACAGACGGTGTTACCAATATGGAATTGAACGGTGCATATGCGGCAATTGCCAATGGCGGACTTTATATGGAACCGATTCTTTATACCAAGATTGTGGATCACGATGGCAATGTTCTGATTGATAATTCCGTCAGCCAGGATCAGCACCGAGTAATCAAAGAAACAACTGCGTATCTCTTAACCAGTGCCATGGTCGATGTTGTTACCACCGGTACCGGTGGCTCTGTTAACTTCGGCAATATGGCAATTGCAGGAAAAACCGGTACTACAAGCACTTATGTTGATGTTTGGTTTGCCGGCTTTACTCCCTACTATACTGCAACTACCTGGACAGGATATGACAACAATGAACACTTAGCCAGTGCAGAAAGATCTCTTTCCAGAAGTATGTGGAAAGCTGTAATGAGCCGGATTCACGAAAATCTGGAATACAAATCCTTTGATATGCCCGGCGGTATTGTAACAGCAACCATCTGCAGCCGTTCCGGAAAGCTGCCGATTCCCGGTCTTTGCGATGGTCATCTGCGGACAGAATATTTTGCAGAAGGAACTGTTCCTACAGAAACCTGTGACGTCCATTACTCCGGCATGGTCTGCCTCTACAGTGGTCTTTGTGCCTGCCCGAACTGTCCATTCAAAGTTCCCGGTGTACTGGAGCTGACTCCTA
>JBJELZ010000227.1:0-24227 GCA_051879415.1 Lachnospiraceae bacterium | reverse complement strand
GATCTTATCCGTTTACGCATTCTTTTCCTGACTCGATACTGGGGTCAAAAGCCTGCTTGTAATTTATAATTTGGCAAAATGCACAAAATAAAATAATTGGATTCCTATGCGCTAAACGTTACGATGAGCCTCAAAAAGCATAAATCGTGTTCAGCAAAGGCTTCCACGATTTATAGAGTCTCATCTTCACAGCGCAAAATGTCATCCAAGTATTTTATTTTGTGCATTCTGCCATATAAAGATTTTTGAACAGGCTTTTGACCCCAGTATCCTGACTCATCTCACGTTCCTGCCTATCTCCGAACAGAACCGGCTATCTTATATATCGGCAAAAACAGACCTTTATTTTATATCAGGTTTTAATCTTCCTTATTCCCGGCTCTGGTTCTCTACCTCTGCCATTTCCTGAAAAATACGATACAATTCCGGCTGTACAAGATTGAACCGGACCAGCTTCCTATCCTTATTTAACATACAATGTTCCGTTGTACCGTTCACAACAAGAGAACCTGTTGCCACATTGTGCATTTCATATCCCACGGTAAATTTTACAGGGCTGATCTTTAAAATCTTTACGGTAATTGCCACCTGATCGCCAAAGGTTGTCGGCATACGGTACTGACAGTTAACAGCTAATACAGGGCTAAGCAGCCCCTCCTCTTCCGTCTTGTCATACGGCCATCCGATCTCCTCCAGAAAAGCAGTACGTGCTTCCTCCATCCAGCGGATATAATTGGAATGATGCGTAATCCCCATTCTGTCTGTCTCATAATATTGTACCTTATGAATATACGGTTCCATATATTTTTCTCCTTTTCTTCTTCATACCCTAGATACTTTTATATTCTAATAGATATGTTCCATATGCTCTACCAGCTGATTTCCCTCATATACCAGCTTCATGGTAAAAAAGTTTTTCTCATCATTCAAAAGATGTTTCAGAAAAAGAGCATCCCCTTCCCAGGTAGGAAGTTTGGGCACCTCACTCTTGGGAATCCAGCATAGTTCACCCTCGTTGCATTCCGTAACCTCTCCGGTAAATCCGTCTGCGGTAAAGAGACACATTTCCTCCGGTTCACACCGGTCACAGAAAAATCCAATCAATCCGCGGAACTGCCAATTGGTTAAGGTCAGCCCTGTCTCTTCTTTTACCTCTCGCAAGAGGCATTCCTCCGGGCTCTCACCCTCTTCAAAATGTCCGCCTACACCAATCCATTTACCGGCATTAATGTCCTCTTTCTTCTTTACCCTGTGAAGCATCAGATAGCAGTCATCTTTCTCAATATAACAAAGTGTTGTCATTTTCATATGTAAAACTCCTCCCCTTCTATTGTAACAGCATTCACTTCATTGCGGAACTGCGAAATATAAATTAATTGATATGGATGTCAAAAGTCCATTTTTATAATCCCTTATGGCAGAATGCCCCAAATAAATTATTTTCATTCCTTTGCGCTAAGCGTTACGATGAGCCTCAAAGAGCAAAAATCGTGTTCAGCAATGGCTTCCACGATTTTTAGAGTCTCATCTTCACAGCGCAATATGTCATGAAAACAATTTATTTGGGGCATTTTACCAAGTCATAAACTATAAATGGACTTTTGACATCCACATCATTGTTTGAAAGGAAAAAAACTGCCCTATGAAATTCTTTTTGAATCCATAGGACAGTTTTTACATCAATTGTGTCACGCTTAAAGTGCCTCATGAAATGTTCTGCTGATAACATCTGCCTGCTGTTCCGGTGTCAGCTTAATAAAGTTTACAGCATATCCGGAAACACGGATGGTCAGCTGAGGATAGTTTTCCGGATGCTTCTGTGCATCAAGCAGCGTATCTCTGTTTAATACATTAACATTCAGATGATGTCCTCCTTTTACTGCATAACCATCTAACAATGATACCAGATTGTTTACCTGTGCTGAACTTGCATCTGCCATTTTTACCACCATTCCTTTCTTTCATAATCTTCTCTATCAATTATAATCTCATGGTCAAAACAGGAACTATTCCTGTTTTCTAAATTCATACTACTATATTTCCATTCTAATTTCCGTAACATATGTTACATTTTTAAATTTTCTTTATAATAATTCCAGTTTTTCCCGATCCGGAATATAAATGAATTTCTTTTCCACCCGGATCAGTCCCTCTTCCTGCATCTTCATCAGCTCCCTGGATAAAGAAGGCCTTGTTGTCCCCAGATAATCAGCCAGTTCCTCACGGTTCATCATGATTCTGACCTTTATACCTTTTTCTTTCTTCTTCAAGGATCCTTCCTCCGCAGATGCTGTTCCCTCTTCCAGAAGCCAAAGTACGATCCGCTCCCGCAATGTTGTTCCAGAAAGGAGATGAAGCTTTCTGGTCATCTGGAAATTGCGTTCTGATAAAATTTCCAGCATATTTCTGGTAATCTTCTGATGATGTTCGCATGCATTCTGACAGAATCCATAAAAAAATTTCCATGGAATCTCCAGGGTTCTGACATTTCCCTGTGCAACTGCATCATACCAGTAATTTCCTGCTTCAGCAAACAGAAAGGTCTCTCCAAAAACGCTGCCTGGTTCAATATAAAACAAAACATTTCTCTTGCCTGATGCAAAATTTTTAGACAACAGGACCTGTCCCTCCAGTAACAAAAAAAGCTTCGATGGCTCTTCTCCCTGGCTGAAAATATATTCGCCATCATGATAAGAAACAACCGATGATTTGGAACAGGACAAAATACGTTCCTGCTCTGTCTGATTAATCTCACGAAACAGCCTGTTTTCAGGCAACTTTCCTATGTTCTCTGCTTTCTTCATATGAATCCCCATTTCTGAGCCAAATCACCTTTTTTAATCCATGTATCTTCCGGATACTTCAATTATCTTACCGCCGCATATTACCATCTGTTGTTCCAGGTCTTCATTCCACAGGACAATATCTGCCCGTTTTCCCAGTTCAATGGATCCCAGTTTTTCTTCCATTCCAAGCGTCTTTGCCGGATTGATCGTTGCACAGGCAATTGCCTGCTCCAGTGGAATTCCTGCTTCCTTCACGGCAATTCTTACGCAGTCCGGCAAAGAAGTCACGGAACCGGCAAGAGCACCATCCTTCTTTAATTCTGCACGCCGTCCCTGTACCTTTACCGCCTGTCCGCCAAGCAGATATTCTCCATCAGGCATTCCTGCTGCACGTATGCTGTCACTGATCAGAACAATATGCTCTGCCCCAAACAATGTAAATGCAGCCTTGACCATCGCAGGATGTACATGAATCCCATCACAAATCAGTTCTGCCATAAGTTCCCTGCCTTCTGCCACTGCCTCCAAAGCCGCACCCACGACTCCGGGGGCTCTGTGATGTAATGGCGGCATGGCATTAAAGAGATGGGTAATATGACACGCTCCTGCCTCCAGGGCAAGTCTTGCTGTCTCAAAGTCTGCATCCGTATGGGCAAGACTGATCTTTACCTGATTCTTAACTTTACGGATCATGGAAAGTGCCCCTGCCTTTTCCGGTGCAATACCAACAATCTTAATTAGCCCTTCTGCTACATCCAGGAATTGCTGCAACTGTTCTTCCTCGCAAGGCAGCAAAAATGATGCATCCTGGGCACCGCATCTGGCACGGCTGATAAAGGGGCCCTCCATATTGATACCCGTCAGCAATGCTCCACCAGCGTTCCCTTCCTGCTGGGATTTTGCAAAAGCTGCCGCATGAGTAAGTGTTTCCTTTAACGCCTCTGCCGGCAATGTCATCAATGCAGGTACCATTCCCGTAACACCGATGGAAGCCTGGTAATCTGCAATCCTCTGCCACATGGCAGTCATAGAATCCTCTTCCTGTTCCGGCAGATCACAAACATCATCTCCACCACATCCATGGAAATGCAGATCAATCATGCCCGGAATTGCATATCTGCCCCTGCCATCAATGACCTGCTGTGCATCCGTAGGACAATACACCGGAGACTGTTGTCCGTCATCATACCATATGGCTGTAATCCTGTCTCCACTGATTTCTATGCTTCCGGGCTGAAAACTTCCGCCACAGTTCTTTCCTTCCTGATTTCCTGTATAAATCCTGACATTCCGAAGCAGCATCTGTCCGCTCTATCTCCAGTCTATTTGTTTTGGCAAAGTTCTTCTGCCAGTGCTTTGATCTGTGCTTTATTTTCTTCACTGACAGCTGACAGAATCTTAACCTCAGTTTCTGCGAAGCTGATTTCCCTGCACTTTTCCAGTTCCGCACGCATACATTTTGCCGCCATAGCTGCCCAGGAACCGTTTTCTATTAATGCAACCTTTCTCTTACAATATCCATGCTCAGCAAGATCGGAAAGGAATGTCTTCATGCAGGGGAATAATCCCGAATTATAGGTAGTTCCGGCAAGCACCAGTGTTCCGAAACGAAATGCATCCTCAACTGCCTCTGCCATATCACATCTTGCAAGATCGTTTACCGCAACCTTGGGACAGCCGTTTGCCTTCAGTTCCTCCTCCAGCAGTCTGACTGCCTCCGCAGTATGACCATAAACTGAATTATATGCTATCGTAATTCCTTCAGACTCGACTCCATAAGAGGACCAGGTCTGATAAAGATTCAGATAATACTCCAGATTTTCCGAAAGAACCGGCCCATGCAGCGGACAGATCATCTGTATTTCAAGTCCTGCTGCTTTTTTCAGAAGATTCTGCACCGGCATGCCATATTTTCCGACAATTCCAAAATAATAACGGCGCGCCTCACATGCCCAGTCTTCATCAGCATCCAATGCGCCAAACTTACCAAATCCATCTGCCGAAAACAAAATCTTATCATACGCATCATATGTCACCATAACCTCCGGCCAGTGTACCATCGGTGCCATAACAAAGGTCAGATGATGCTTTCCGAGCTCCAAAAGAGTTCCTTCTGCAGCAATGATCTGACGATCCTCATATCTGGAACCATAGAAATTGTTCATCATTTCAAATGCCTTTGCAGTTGCAACGATCGTTGCCTCCGGATATGTATTCATGAAATTCCTGATACTTGCGGAATGATCCGGCTCCATATGCTGCACAATCAGATAATCCGGTCTGCGGTCATTCAAGGCTTCCTCTAAATTTCCCAGCCATTCTTCTGAAAAATTAACGTCTACCGTATCCATAACCGCTATTTTTTCATCAAGAATAACATAAGAATTGTACGCCATTCCGTTTGGAACAATGTACTGTCCTTCAAAAAGATCAATCCGGTGGTCATTTACTCCGATATACGTTACCTCATTCGTTAATTCTTTTTTCATTCCTGTTTCCTCCATTGTTTATAAATGATTTTATGATGCCTGTTTTTCCAGTTTTGCAATCATTACCTGTCCCAGTTCCTTTCCATATACCAGCAGATATACCATTCCTGCCATTAAAAATCCCGTGATAAGATCAATTACCGAATGCTGTTTGATCAACACCGTAGAAAGGATAATCAATTGGCTTAACACAAAGGAGCCTCTCTTCCACCACTGCCCCCTGTCGCGTTCAAAGGAACGGCAGAATACAACATGAAAAGCAATGGAATTGTAAACGTGGATGCTTGGCAGAACATTCGTGGGCGTATCAATACAGTATAATCCCAACACCATCCGGTCAAAAATGCTCTTTGCAGCCAGAGAATCCGGGCGCAGATTCACTGCTGTCGGATACAGCCACGATATGATCAGAAAAAGTGACATTCCACTGCACACATATGTTATAAAACGATAATATTCCTTATCACCCAATCCACCTGTCAGGAAGTAAATCCACAGGATAATCTGATAGGGGAACCACATCAGATACGGCAGAATAAAAATACTGCAAAAAGGAATCCATCTGTCAATCCCACATTCGATGATATGATAGGATTCCATGGTTCTGTTCTCCAGATAAAAAAATCCGCTAAAATATATAATTGCATACAGGAAAACAACTGCTATCTTTCCTGCCTTCCCTTTCGGCCAATACTTTTTCATAATAACCTCTATCTCCTGATACCATGCTGAACCACACCTGTCAACAGCTTCCCATTTTCCACAACAAATCTATTATATAGGAAAACAACAAGAAGTTCCAGTTTTTTTGGTTGCATTTATGATAGATATAATTTAATATAATATCAGATCAATAAAAACATGTATTATCAGATCAAAATAACTTATTTTATTATTTAAAATTAATATTTAATAAGCAGAAAGGAAACAGTATATGACAGACTGTACAACAGAAAGAAACGGAATCAAAACACCTTTTGGGATTCACGGGAAGCTCCACGTTGAAGGCACCCGGATCATGGATGAACATCAACAGCCATGCCAGCTGCGGGGTTTAAGCACACACAATCTTTCCAATTATCCGGAGTATATTAATGAAGCCGCCATCACACAAATGGCGGATGAGTGGAATATCACAATCTTTCGTCTTGCCATGTATTCAGCTTCCGCAGATGGATTTGAAGGATATGCCGACGGAACAGATGAGCATCGTGAGGAACTTGAAAACTTAATAATAAAAGGTGTAGAAATTGCTGCAAAGCTTGGAATCTATGTTCTGGTCGACTGGCACTGCCTTCTGGATTATGATCCCAACATGCATACAGACATGGCACTTCATTTTTTCCAAAAAATGTGTCCCATCTTAAAGAAATACGACAATGTCATTTATGAGATTTGTAATGAACCCAATGAAGATGTTACCTGGGCAGAGATCTGTAATTATGCCAATACCGTGATTCCTGCCATCAAGGCGATCGACGACAGCAAGATTATTATTGTAGGCACCCCAAAATGGTCGCAGTTAGTAGATGATGCTGCTGATGCGCCTTTGGCTCACGACAATCTGATGTATGCTTTGCACTTCTATGCAGATACCCATAAGGAAGAGCTTCGGGAAAAAATGGAATATGCCCTGAACAAAGGACTTCCGATCTTTGTCACTGAATTTGGCATTTGTGCGGCCGACGGCGCAGGAGCTGTCAATCTGGAAGAGACAAAGACCTGGCTTTCCTCATTAAACAAACATGAGATCAGTTATATCATGTGGAATCTTTCCAATAAGGATGAGACATCTGCAATTCTTCTTCCGGAATGCAGCAAGATTTCCGATTTTACAGAAATCGATTTATCTGTTGCAGGAAAAATGCTGAAAGAACTGATGATCAATTGTTATTAAGAGAGTATACTGTTGTGCAAACTTGGCAAAAACATACTCTGTAATTTAAAACCGGATTCCGTATGATTGTAATCATACGAAACCCGGTTTTTTATTGCTGTCATCTTCTTTTCGGTTTCAAAACGCCAATCTCCATGTACGCTTTAAAATTACCTCTAAGACACTTCCCTACTCTGCTGTCATATAGGAAACTTCCTCTACTGCAAGGGTATCCTTATCCAGCTCCAGATAATGTGGATCACCACTATAATCCCATGCGTACAGGTAAATATGATCGCCAACCTGAACCATTCCTGTCGCATAATAGTAATCATAATTCGATAAGGAGGAAACTTCCTGTTCTCCTGTTGTAACATTAGTTTTTACAACTGACTCACCACCGCCTGTTGTATAATATACATATTCTTCATCATATACAACATTGTAGGTATCGTAGGTTTCACCCCACATGGAATCACCAATCTGTGTCATATTACCATCATAATCCATAGCATACAGATAAACATTCGAATCATCGTAGGTATAGGCAACATAGAATAAGGTCTCATCTTCATGTCTTACCACATCTGCTTCATACGCGCCATCAATTCCTGTTACAAGGCTTCCGTAATCATCTCCTGTATCCGGATCGATTGCTTCCCACTCATATCCATCAAAGATAAAGACGTAGCCATTACCGATTTCAAATGTGAGTACGCCATAACTCCAAAGGGTTTCCGTATTCCCTTCCAGATCCATCTTATACAAATCGGAATAATCTGTATAATAAATGTAATCGTTATAAATAATAAAGTCTTTAATTGAAATATCATCTGTGATCAGGGTTACATCATTTGTCGTCAGATCTACTTTATAAAGTGCATTGGTATCCGCATAAAAGGTATCATCATCACCGACACCATAGATCAGATAATCACCATAAACAGCCATGATTGTCACTTCACTTCCGGACTCAAGATCTGTCAGTTTTGCTGACTCTCCGCCATTCTCATTGACGCCCCAGAGATTACCATCCATCTTATAAATCAGAATATCATCATAATTTGCCACATGCCAGGTTTCCTTTACCGTATCCACTTCTTCAAAATAGATACCCGGAACAGTTCCCATAGCAACATCCGGCTCCGTTACAACGGTTGACGCAATATCAAAATAGGAATCCAGTTCATCCTTTGACAATACGGAACTATCTGTACCTGCAGACGTCATATCCCAACCGGAATCATAGATTGCGCAGTTGCTTCCGTCTGAGCAGACAACCAGATAATAACCATAAGCATCACTGTTTGAGTACGCACTTCCATAAAGCAATTCCTGTTCCACATCAACATCTACAATATAATAATAGCCTTCCGGTACTTCATCATACAACTCATCTGCCACACTATCCCCGGCTCTGTCTGCCGCTCCGGCTTTGTTCGTACCTGTTACACTGTATGTACCTTTGATGTAATCCTCCTGTTGGGAATAAATCAGATACATACTGCCATCATCAAGGAAATAATACTGCATACCGGCCGCATCCCATGCAGTTCCGTTAAGAGCATTGGAGGACGCAATGACTTCTGAGGGGGGTAACTCCGGTTCTTCAACCGTAACCTTAAAGGAGGCATCCTCACAACCCTTGGCTGTAATCGTAATGGTAACCTTACCTTCCTCTACACCGGTAACTGTGATTACCTCATCCTTTACCTCAACAGTGGCAATCTTTTCGTCACTGCTTTCCACTATCAGTTCAGGTTCTTTGATCTCTTCATAATTGGTTACTTCTACCGTTACTTCCTCTTCCATAACAACCGTAACCTTCGCTTCGGAAAGCTCGATTGTTTTCTTTTTAAACCACCCAAGTAATACGCCTACAGCCAGAACCACTGCAACAAGTACAAGTACGCCAATCACAGAAAGCACGGCAATCAAACCGCCTTTTCCTTTCTTCGACGGCTTCTGGGCTGCCACATTCACCGGCATTGCTGAATAAACCGGCTGGGTATATCCTGCATTCATCTGCGGATTAACCGGCGGAACCGGTGCATTAACCGGTTGAACCGGTGTGTTAACCGGCGGAACCGGTGCATTGATTGGTTGAACCGGTGTGTTGACCGGCGGAACCGGTGCATTAATTGGTTGAACAGGTGTGTTGACCGGTTGAACCGGTGTGTTAACCGGCGGAACCGGCGCATTGATTGGTTGAACCGGCGTGTTAACCGGCGAAACCGGAGTCGGGTTAACTCCTCCCATATTGACAGGCTGTACAGGGGTTGGATTAATCGGTTCTACCGGAAACTGGTATCCACATTCCCCACAGAATTTGGATTCAACAGCCATATTGGCTCCACATTGAGGACACGTTTTCATGTTCTCCATTAATTGATCACCTTTCCTTTCTTATAAATCACCATTCGGAGTGCAGGCATGAAGAAAACCATCATCCTGCCTTTTTAAATTAACAACAATTAAGACTAGTATATCATATTTTTCGACAGATAAATAACTTTTTTTCATTTTCTGCTTTTCAAGTAAACTTTTTATCCGGATAAAGCATCTGCATCTTAAGTAACAGCTTCTCTGTCTGATCCAACAGAAGTCTTTCATCCTTCTCCACCAATCCTTCAATATCATACTTCAGGACAAATTCCGGAAGCCCCTGCGGTTTCAGCCGCAGATCCCCTGCATATTCATTCAAAAACACAGGAATCTCTTCAACCGCAACCGGCGCATTCTGCCTCATGACCACACGGATACGTCCTGGGATTCCACGAACCTCAGAAACATGCAATTCTCCAGCCATTACTTTCAGCAATGCAATCCGCAGAAGATTTTCTGCACGTTCCGGTACCGTTCCAAACCGGTCACGCAGTTCATCACGCATTTCATCGCAATCTAAGCGGGATTGCACTGAGGCAATTCTTTTATAAATATCCAGTTTCTGCACTTCATTTACGATATACTCTTCCGGAATATAAGCATCCACATCAAGATCAATTGCCACAGAAGTATTTTCTATTTTCTCCAGCCCCTGTTCTTCCCTGACCGCCTCTTCAAGCATTTTGCAGTACAGATCATAACCTACTGCCTGCATATGTCCATGCTGCATTTTTCCAAGCAGCGTACCTGCCCCTCTGATTTCCAGATCCCGCATGGCAATTTTATAGCCGCTTCCCAGCTCTGTGAACTCCTTGATTGCAGTCAGCCTTTTTTCTGCAACTTCCTCCAGCAGTTTCCCTTTATGGTACATCAGAAAGGCATAGGAATTTCGATTGGAGCGTCCTACCCTTCCCCTCAGCTGGTAGAGCTGTGCCAGCCCAAAAGTATCCGCATCATGAATAATCATGGTGTTTACATTGGGAATATCCAGTCCGGTCTCAATTATGGTGGTAGAAACCAGAACATCTATCTCATGATTTATGAAGTCCATCATGATATTTTCCAGTTCTGTTTCCTTCATCTGTCCATGGGCATAAGCCACCCTTGCCTCCGGTACTAGTCCTGCAATTTTACCGGTCATCTCAGCAATACCACCGACACGGTTAAAGACATAATATACCTGCCCGTCTCTTGCCAGTTCACGTACAATTGCCTCCCGGACCATCTCTTCATTATATTCCATTACATAGGTCTGGATTGGCAGACGATCCTGTGGCGCCTCCTCTAAAACGCTCATATCACGTACACCGATCATACTCATATGAAGTGTCCTTGGAATCGGTGTTGCTGTCAGGGTAAGTACATCCAGATTTTCCTTCATCTGCTTGATCTTTTCCTTATGAGCCACACCAAACCGCTGTTCCTCGTCAATCACCAGAAGTCCCAGATCATGGAATTCCACATCCTTTGACAGAAGTCTGTGGGTTCCGATTACAATATCAACAAGTCCTTTTTTCAGATCTGAAAGTGTCTTTTTGATCTCAGAAGCTGTACAAAATCTGGACATCATATCAACCCTGACAGGAAAATCCTTCATTCTCTCCGTAAAGGTATTAAAATGCTGTTGTGCAAGAATCGTAGTCGGCACCAGATACGCCACCTGTTTCCCCTCCTGCACTGCCTTAAATGCTGTCCGGATCGCAATCTCTGTCTTTCCAAATCCCACATCACCGCAGATCAGACG
Source organism: Lachnospiraceae bacterium (assembly GCA_051879415.1). Taxonomy (GTDB): domain Bacteria; phylum Bacillota; class Clostridia; order Lachnospirales; family Lachnospiraceae; genus NK4A136. The sequence continues at coordinate 12,947 of JBJELZ010000227.1, read as the reverse complement.
ATCCATAATTTTGGTGCTTTCCATATCACTTTTGGCTGCCATAATGGCATTCAGCTGATCCTCTGTTTCTTCATAGGGAAACATCTCCTCAAATTCCTTCTGCCATACAGTATCCTTGGAATAACAATACCCTGTCTTCTGCTGCCGCTTATAATATAAGGAAACCAGTTCTTTTGCCACTTCACCGACAGCCATCCGTGTCTTTGTCTTCGTTTTATTCCATTCCTGTGTTCCAAGTTTATTTAACTTCGGCGGCTTGGCATCCTTTCCTGCATAAAACTGGATCATATCCAGTGCTGTAGCAAGTACATAAAGAATTCCTCCATCCCGGTATTCCAGCTTCATATAATCCTTACGGACATGTGCAACCTCTATATTTTCTATGCCCCGATAAATTGCGATTCCGCAGTCTTCATGAATAACATAATCTCCAACCTGCAGTTCGTCAAAGCTTCGTATCTTTGTTCCACCGGTATATTTGGGACGCTTCTTTTTCTTTTTTTCCTGACCGAAAATATCTGTCTCTGTAAAGACAATAAACTTTAAACCGGGATATTCAAAACCCTTTTTGATTCTTCCGTAAAAAGTTACAATCTCCCCCGGTTGCAGCCGCTTATCTTCATTTTCCGTATAACTTGCAACCACGCCTGCTTCTGTAATATCCCCGGCAAGCCGATTGGCACGTGTTCTGGATGCAGACAATAATACAATCCGGTAACCTTCCTGTTTCAATTTCTTAAGATTTTCCACAAGAGCCGGAAAACTACCATGATAGGCAGGCAGGCTTCGGGTATTGACACTAAACTGCGCATCACAGTCAAATAATGCATTCTGCTGCGTCAGTCCCTGCAGGGAAAGGCTCCGTCTTCCGGAAAGTTCTGCTGTTGCTGCCTCAGCACTCCGTATCAGCCCTGTCTGTCCGGGTAAAATATATCCCTTTTCAAGCCGGTGCATCATACTTTCCCGAAACTCCAGTTCCACTGCCGCCGCATGCTCCTTTACCCGGGCAGGTTCATCTACATAGACACAAAGCTCCTCCGGTGAAAAAAGCTGCAAAAATGTAATCGTCTCAGGATAAAAATAATGGATATATCCTTCCAGATTTGTTGTCTGGTCCATTTCCAGAAGCTGATGCTCCAGATCTTTAAACAACAATTCAATCCTGTGTGCCTCTTCTGTCTTAAATTCTTTCCTATATTGTTCCATCAATTTTCTGGCATCGGTCCTGATCCGCTGATAGCCTTCTTCCTTCCTTGCTTTGGACAGGATCATTTCCGTTGCGGAATAAACCGAAACCTCCTCCAGCGTCTCAATGGACCGCTGGCTTAAAACATCAAAGCTGCGGATTGAATCCACCTCATCTCCCCAGAGTTCAATCCGGTATGGATTCTCCTGGGTCAGATCATAGATATCCACAATTCCGCCCCTGATGGAAAACTGCCCCGGTGCTTCCACCTGATAGGTCTTCTCATATCCCATGGCAATCAGCTTCAGGGCAATTGCCTGTTCACTGACGATACTTCCTTTTTCCAGTGTAATAATATTCTCCTGTAGAATTTCCCTGGGAAGTACCGGCTCCATCAATGCATCAAAGGTCGTCACAATAGTCAGCTTTTCCCCTGACAAAATTGCACGATAAACTTTCATACGATCTATTTCCAGCTGGCGTCCGTTAATGTCTGCCTGATAAAAGATAAGGTCCTTTGCCGGATAAAGATAAACATTTTTATCGTAAAATCTGTATTCTTCATAGATTTCTCTTGCTTTCAGTTCACTGTAGGTCACAATAAGACCAACCCGGAATGACGTATTACATGCTGCAATCACATGAAGCTTTTCCGAGTCCACACATCCATTTAAGGTAAGGCTGACCTGATTCTTTTTTAACAGTTCTTTTATCTGTAAGTACCACTCCGCCCCCTGCAGCGGAAAATACAGCAAATCCATCGTCCTGATTATTCCCCTTTTCTATTATATGCGTTCATCGCCGCATCTGCGCCCTGCTCCATAATCATACAGGCTGCTTCTGCCGCCCTTTCAAAACCATCCTGCATCAAAGGTTGTTCTTCTTTGGAAAAATGCCCCAAAACATAATCTGCAAGATCATATCTGGGAGGTTTTTCCCCGATTCCAATACGGATCCGCAAAAATTCTTCCGTCCCAAGCATGGCAATAATATTCTTCATACCATTATGCCCGCCTGCACTTCCTTTCTTCCGGACTCTCAGCTGTCCGGGTGCCAGACTGATATCATCATAAACTACGATCAATTCCTTCGTCACATCTATCTTATAATAATCGGCAAACAGTCTGACTGCTTCACCGCTTAAGTTCATAAAGGTCAGGGGCTTCATCAGAATCACCCGTTCAGAACCAATCCGCCCTTTTCCGTAAAGTGCCTTATTCTTGGTTTCCTCTAATGCAATATGATATTTGTCTGCCAGACATTCTATTACTTCAAATCCGGCATTATGCCTTGTCCCACGATACTGGTTTCCCGGATTTCCCAGCCCTGCAATAAGATACATTATTTTTACTCCTTTTCATCTACACTACCACAATTTTAAACGGGGGCAGCCATTTTGGCAACCCCCGCTTTGGTTGATTGGTCAAGTTTCAATTACTGACTATTCTTCTACCAACGTTTCTTTGTACTTGTTAATTACCATGTTTTGTATCATCTCTCTAGTCTCTGTGGTAATCGGATGAGTAATGTCCCGATAAGTACCGTCCTGTGCCTGTTTGCTTGGCATTGCAATGAACAGCCCTCTGTCTCCTTCAATGATTTTGATGTCATGTACTACGAACACTCCATCAATTGTAATAGAGGCAACAGCCTTCATTTTCCCTTCTCTCTCTACCTTGCGAATCCTTACGTCGGTGATTGTCATACACGCTTACCCCCTTATTAACTAGATGACGTATCTTTCATTTTTCTCTACTACTACTTTTATTCCGTCCTCTCCCTTGTGGTATGAATTTGCCCGGATGGTATCCCGGCTTTCCACGATACAGTTTTCAATATAAGTGTTATCCCCAATATATACATCATTTAAAATGATCGAATTTTTAATAGTACAATTGTTCCCCACAAATACCTTCTTGAAAATGACTGAATTCTCAACTTCCCCGTTGATAATGCTTCCGCTGGAAATCAGGCTGTTACGTACATGCACCCCAACATTGTACTTTGCAGGTGGAAGATCATCAATCTTGGAATAGATGTCCGGATACTGCTTAAAGAAATAATTTCTGATATCCGGCTTCAGGAAATCCATATTCGTGTCATAATAATCCTGGACAGTCGAAATGTTTTTCCAGTAATCCGTCATTTTGTATGCATAAATTCTCTTAATGTCCTTATAGCGGATCAGAATATCATTTACAAAATCATATCTGTTTTCTTCCGCTGCCTTCTCGATCATCTCAATGAGCTGCCTTCTTCGGATGACATAAATACCGCAGGAAATGGTATGTGAAGTTGCCCGTACAGGCTTCTCCTCAAACTCTCTGATTCTTCCGTCTTCATCAGTTTTTACACATCCGAAACGTTCTACCTCCACATCATCTCCAAAATCCTTGCAGACAACTGTCACATCAGCTTTTTTCTCAATATGATACTCCAGAACCTTGTTATAATCCATCTTATAAACACAGTCACCAGAAGCAATTACCACATACGGTTCATGGCTGTCTTTTAAAAACTCAAGATTCTGTGCTATGGAATCAGCTGTTCCACGGTACCAGTCGCTGTTTTCCGCTGTCCTAGTCGGAGTGAATACATAAAGACCGCCCTGCTTTCTTCCAAAATCCCACCACTTAGAAGAACTAAGATGTTCATTCAGGCTTCTTGCATTGTCCTGTGTCAGAACGGCAACCTTCTGAATATGTGAGTTTGTCATATTACTTAATGAAAAGTCAATACTCCGATAGCTTCCTGCAATAGGCATTGCAGCGACAGCTCTTCTGCCGGCAAGTTCTCCCATACGGCTCTGCTTTGCGCCGCCACCGGCTAAAATAATTCCCATTGCTCTCATGCTTTGTCACCCTCCTTTATCAGAGATTTACCACTGGCAAGTGTCTGATTAGGATAATCTGAAGCATCTGTCTTACCAAACACAACTGTATTCTTACCGATTGTTACGCCTGCAGGAACCGTGGTATGTTCTCCGATGCAGACAAGTCCGTGGTTATAAATATGTGGATCGGTTTCATTTTCAACCTCTTCCCCGATACCGGTCTTTACATGATCCTCAATTACTGTATTTTCCGCAATGATTGTCTTATTTAACTCACAGTTATTACCAATCACCGTCTCATTCATAATGATGGAATCTCTTACAACAGCACCTGCTCCGATTTCAACATTACATCCGATGATGGAATTATATACTTCACCATAGATGGAAGCACCTTCTCCGATCAGGCTTCGCTCCACAACACTGTCAGCAGAAATATACTGAGGAGGCAGCGCATCTGATTTTGTATAGATTTTCCAGTATTCTTCATAAAGATTAAATTCCGGAACAATATCAATCAGCTCCATATTAGCTTCCCAGTAAGAATGCAGTGTTCCTACATCCTTCCAGTAGCCGTTATACTCATAGGCATAAATCGGTGCCTGATTCTCATGGCAGTACGGAATAACATGCTTGCCAAAATCAAGTGCAGGCTGATCTGCTTTGGCAATCAATGCTTCCTTCAATGTCTTCCAGTTAAATATGTAGATACCCATAGATGCCAGATTACTGCGTGGATGTTCCGGTTTTTCCTCAAAATCAACGATCTTATGGTTATCATCTGTAATAACGATACCAAAACGCTTTGCTTCCTCTAAGGGAACCGGCATAACTGCCAGTGTGACTTCTGCATTATTGGCCTTATGGAAGTCAAGCATCACTTCATAATCCATCTTATAAATATGGTCACCTGAAAGAATTAAAACATATTCCGGATTGAAGCTCTCCATATATGCAATATTCTGATAGATCGCATTGGCTGTACCTGTGTACCACTCCGTATTCGTACTCTTTTCGTATGGCGGAAGCACTGTCACACCACCAATATTACGGTCCAGATCCCAGGGAATACCAATCCCAATATGCGTATTCAGTCTAAGCGGCTGATACTGTGTTAATACACCAACCGTATCAACGCCTGAATCAATACAGTTACTTAACGGGAAATCGATGATTCTGTACTTTCCACCAAAAGAAACTGCCGGTTTCGCCATCTTCCTTGTCAAAACGCCCAATCTGCTTCCCTGGCCGCCGGCAAGTAACATGGCAATCATTTCCTTCTTGATCATGTCATCACCTCTGTCATAGTAAATTTGTAACCCAATTCATTTTATAATTTTATTCCCTTAATCACTTGTACATTATAACATAGCTTTTTGTTAAAGTGAATATTTTTTCAAAAGTTTTTCTGAGCAAGCGAATTTTTTATGTAGATTTTACACAATTTGTATGATACTTTTTACATTGATTTTGTAATATTTTTACCTAATCCCGCATATGTTTTTTGTGATTTTTAACAAAAACGCACTCATTTTCAACAGTTTACCGCAACTACTTACTGATATGCAAATTGTATGACAAATACAAAATTTACCAAAAAACTTTGTATAATATTTTCTTCGACTGAAGATATTCTTAAAGTTTTATTTGTATTTTAATACTAAGAGAGTATAATATTTACATAACAGCTGAAATATACATTTATATTTATTGATATTAATTATAGAAAGAGCAGGTCTTTATTATGTACCAGATTAATTTTAAGACGCCTATTCACGTTCACTTTATCGGCATTGGTGGAATCAGCATGAGCGGTCTGGCTGAAATCCTGTTGTCAAAGGGATTTACTGTCAGCGGTTCAGACAACCCGCATTCCGCGCTCACCGAACATCTCGAAAAATTAGGAGCTGTCATATCTTATGGACAACGTGCCGCAAATATTACAAACGGAATTGATCTTATTGTATATACAGCAGCCATTCGCGAAGATAATCCGGAATACCTTGAAGCAGTCAGGAGAGGGCTGCCCATGTTAAGCCGTGCTGAACTGTTAGGTCAGCTGATGCTCAATTACCAGACGCCCATTGCGATCAGCGGAACCCACGGCAAGACAACAACAACTTCCATGGTATCGGAAATTCTTCTTCATGCCAATGCCGATCCTACTCTCTCCATTGGCGGTATTTTAAAGACGATCGGTGGCAATTTACGAATTGGCCAGTCCGGTTATTTTGTAACGGAAGCCTGTGAGTATACCAACAGTTATCTCCACTTTTTTCCAAAAATCAGTATTATTCTCAATATAGAAGCTGACCATCTGGACTTCTTTAAAGATCTGGAAGATATCCGCTGCTCTTTCCGACGCTTTGCTTCTCTGCTGCCGGAAGACGGTACTTTGATTATCAATGGTGATATTGATCGTCTTTCAGAAATTACTCAGGGACTGCCTTGCCGAATCATAACCTTCGGAAAAACATCTGACAGTGATTATTATCCTACAGATATTACCTTCCATGACAATGGCTGTGCCTCCTATCTGCTTCACCGCCCCGGACAGAAAGCTGAGGAAATCAAACTCTCCGTTGTAGGTATTCATAATGTATATAACTCTCTGGCTGCGATTGCTCTGGCAGACCTTCTGGGCTTTGATACGGAAACAACCAGACAGGGACTGTCAGCTTTTACGGGAACAGACAGACGGTTCGAATTAAAGGGACGGCTTGGCGGTATAACCATCATTGACGATTATGCCCATCATCCCACAGAAATCAGTGCCACCCTGACTGCTGCCGGAAATTACCCGCATAAAAGACTTGTATGTATCTTCCAGCCCCATACCTACACCCGCACAAAGGCTTTTCTAGATGACTTTGCCAAGGCTCTTTCCCTGGCCGATCTTGTTATATTAACTGATATCTATGCTGCGAGAGAAAAAAATACCATTGGTATTTCCTCCAGGGACCTGAAAGACAAACTGGATGCTCTTGGGAAAGAATGCTATTACTTCCCATTGTTTGATGACATCGAAAATTTTATTTTAGAAAATTGTTCCGATGGTGATTTGTTGATAACTATGGGAGCCGGAGATGTCGTAAAAATCGGAGAATCACTGCTTGGCAAATAATTTATCCACAATATCTGCATTTTTATGTGATTTTTTATACACATAACAATGTGGATATTTTTTATTTTTGCAACTCCTCTTTCTATTGTTTTCACATGCAGATTTTTCATGGTCAGCCTGTCCGTTATCGACAATTTCTGACACCCTGTTTTCTTTGTCTATCCACATTATCCACATTATCCACACTCCCCGGAATTCCTTTTAAAATAAGGCTTTCCGGGATTTTGCAGCTCTTGCTTTTTTCATTTGTTGTGTTATAATTTCAATACAAAATTGTTCAGAATTGTATGATGATAATTTCATTCTTGGGAAGTTATCGCACAGGGAGTAAACATGATGCCTTTAACAATTACTACGGCACCCGGTGAAGGGGTTACGGTTTTATCCAATTATTTTATTGATGAATATATGAAGGACGCCAATGATGCCCAGCTCAAAGTCTATCTATATCTGCTTCGTATGGTTAGTTCCGGGCTTTCTACCGATATCAGTCAGGTTGCGGACAAGTTTAACCACACGGAAAAGGATGTTTTACGGGCTCTTTCCTTCTGGGAAAAACGTCATCTTCTTTCCATTGATTATGACGAAAATAGAAATATTACAGGGATACGTCTGTGCAACCCGCCTTCCCTGTCTTCAGACTCCGGTACTGCGTCCAGAGCTGTTGCAGAGTCAGCCCCCAAGGCAATCCTGACTAAAACAGTTGTCATGGATTATGAAAAAGAAAAAAACAGCTATACACTGGAGGATATTTCTGCTTTTAAGGACAATCCCGAAAGCAGCCAGCTTCTTTTTGCTGCACAACAATATTTGAAACGAACCATCAGCGGCTCCGATATCAAAACTCTTTTATTTATCTATGACCGCCTTGGATTTGCACTGGATCTGACAGATTACCTTCTTCAGTACTGTATTGAACAGGGAGAAAACAGTTTTCATGCTATAGAACAGACTGCCATCCAATGGTATGAAGCCGGGATTACCAATATTAATCAAGCAAAAACCTTTTTGAAGGCAAAAAGCAGACATGCTGACAAAAACCTTTCCCTGAATATCATGAAGCTTCTTGGCAAGCAGGGGCTCCCTGCAAAAAAGGAGCAGGAATACATAGACTTATGGACCATTGAGTGTGCCTACCCCATGGATCTTATCGAAGAAGCCTGCAATCGTACTGTGATTGCAGTAGACAGGAACCGTTTTGCATATGCCAATTCCATTTTGGAATCCTGGGAAAAAAATCAGATTCATTCTGTCCGGGAACTACAGACAGCCAACAGTCAAAAACCGCAAAACATCTCTTCCCGTCGAAATACTTCTGCTGCTTCCGAAAAGAAAACCGGCACCTTCTGCCAGATTGAGCAGCATGATTATGATTTTGCAGCATTGGAAAAAGCATTGACAGGAAAGTAAGTAATGATTATGGAAGGAGTATGACATGCCTCTCTCTAACCAGCAGTATAATACTATCAGCCGTATTTATGAAAAGCGGCGGCTGGACCAGATAAATCAACAGGAGCAGCGCAAAAAGGAAGTCTATCGTACCGTTCCCGGATTTCAGGAACTGGACTGGAAAATCATTGATCTTTCCAAGAAATATGCCCGCATGCAGTTATCTGCAGGAGTCAGTGATGCTGCAGATAAGCAGGAAAAAAATCTTGCATTCAGCAGGGAACTGTTAGATCTTAAAATGGAGAAGAAAAAGCTGTTGACAGCTGCCGGATATCCCTATGACTATCTCGAGCCTCACTATGTCTGCAGCAAATGTCTGGATACCGGATATGTAGATGGTACCAACGGTAAGGAAAAATGCTCCTGTTTCTGCCAGATGGAAGTGGAATTTTTATATGATGCATCCCAGATCCGGGAATTACTGCAGACAGATAACTTTTCCAACCTCTCCTATTCCTATTATCAGGGGGAAAGTTTGGAGCAGTTTCAGAATGCGGTGAATACTTGTAAAAATTTTATAAATAACTTTCATTCGGACTACCGCAATCTTTTATTTTATGGTACAGTAGGTACGGGGAAATCCTTCTTATCCGGATGCGTTGCCAAAGAGCTTCTGGATCGTGGGAATTCCATCCTGTATTTCAGTGCCGTGAAAATGTTTCAGACAATCTCCAACCTGACTTTCAGCAAAGATACCTCTATGCTGGAGCATTTGTTTGATTCCATTTATCACTGCGATCTGATGATTATCGATGATCTTGGTGCAGAATGTACCAATGATTTTATTCGCAGTCACTTATTTTCTATTATCAATGAACGAATAGTAAGACAGAAACCGGTAATTATCTCTACCAACCTGACCTTGGAGGATATCCGGGAACGATATTCCGACCGCGTATTTTCAAGAATTTCACGCAATTATGAGCTGTGCAAATTATCGGGACAGGATATCAGAATCCAGCAGAAGCTGGAAATGAACCAGCAAAGTTGATCTGCCTAAAGCAGACAATCTTATATAGTATATCAAATGCACAATGTGCAGAAAGGAAGGACTTTAACAATGTCTACATCAAGGCAGGAAATACGCAATCTGGAGACCATCCCCGTTGGGACACTGGGGATTATACCATTGGAGGGTTGCCGACATCTTGGCGAAAAAGTAAACCAGTATCTCGTTGACTGGCGCACAGAAAGAAAGCATGATCATGCTGACACATTATCTTTTGCAGGTTATCAGCGTGATAATTATATCTTAGATGCAAAAGTACCCCGTTTTGGCTCCGGAGAAGCAAAAGGCGTCATTATGGAATCTGTCCGTGGTACAGATCTTTATCTGTTAGTAGATGTAGGCAATTACAGTCTGACTTATTCTTTATTTGGCCACCAGAATCATATGTCTCCTGATGACCACTATCAGGATTTGAAACGTATCATTGCTGCGGTAGGAGGCAAGGCAAGAAGAATCACAGTCATCATGCCATTCTTATACGAAAGCCGCCAGCACAAAAGAAGCGCCCGAGAATCCCTGGATTGTGCACTTGCACTGCAGGAACTCGTACAAATGGGTGTAGACAACATTATTACATTTGATGCTCATGACCCCAGAGTACAGAACGCAATTCCCTTAAGTGGCTTTGAAACAGTTCAGCCTTCTTATCAGTTTATTAAGGGACTGTTGAAAAATGTTGACGACCTGAAGATTGATGCAGACCATATGATGGTAATCAGCCCAGACGAAGGCGGCATGGGTCGTGCAATCTATATTGCAAATGTTCTTGGTCTTGATATGGGTATGTTCTACAAGAGACGTGACTATACGAAAATCGTCAACGGACGCAATCCTATTGTTGCTCATGAATTCCTTGGTACAAGTGTTGCCGGAAAAGATATGATTATTATTGATGACATGATTTCCTCCGGAGAAAGCGTCATTGAAGTAGCTACAGAATTAAAAGCCAGAAATGCCAACCGCATTTTCGTATTTTCTACTTTTGGTCTTTTCACCAACGGGCTGAAAAAATTTGATGAAGCTTACGAAAATGGAATTATTACCAAGGTTCTGACTACCAACCTGATTTATCAGACCCCTGAACTTTTGGCAAGCGAATGGTATGCGACTTGCGATATGAGTAAGTATATCGCTTTATTGATTGATACATTGAATCATGATACCTCCATCAGTGATCTTTTAGATCCCAGTGAGAGGATTCAGACATTGGTAAACCAGTACAAAGCGGATCATCAATAATTGATATTTGTTTATCCGTCTGTTCGAAACCATCCAGACGTAAAATAAAACTAAGGAGAACAAAATGAAAACATCTAAGAAGACCCTGTTTCTGGTACAGGCAGCATTAATTGCTGCTCTGTATGTCGTATTGACCGAGCTTGCCAACGCTCTTGGGCTGGCAAGTCAGGCAATTCAGGTACGCTTTTCTGAGGCGCTTACCATCCTTCCCTTTTTTACAACAGCTGCAATCCCCGGATTATTTGTTGGTTGTATCCTGTCCAATCTTTTGACGGGATGTGCTGTCTGGGATATTGTATTCGGAAGCATTGCCACTCTGGCAGGTGCTTTGGGAACGTATGCCATCAAAAGACTCCCTTTCCACGGAAAAAAGTGGCTCACGCCACTTCCTCCCATTATCGCCAACACACTGGTCATTCCCTGGGTTCTTTCCCTGGTATACCAGTTAGAAGGCTCAATTCCTTATTTTATGCTGACTGTTGGTGCCGGTGAAGTCATTTCCTGTGGCATTCTGGGATTACTCCTGCTGCTTGCCCTGGAAAAACATGCAGCACATATCTTTCAATAACGATGCTTTCTAAGACCAGAGAACATCCGGATAGACACCCTGTTCTTTTAGTGCACGGATTGACTCCATGACAAATGGTTTATCTTCCTTGTAGGTTACGCCAAACCAGCGGTCTTTCGAAGAAAGAACTTTTACACTTGCCTTTCCTTCATTGATCATGCGGCCAACCTCCACAGGAAGATAACACTCAGATTTTAACGGATTCTTTAATGCTTCTGATGCAAAGAAGCGATCCATAGAGACCTGTAATTCATCAAAAATCTCCGGTGTAAAGCCCCACATATTCATGGATACCAGACTGTCCACCGGAACTGGGTGATAGGTCGCGCCATCATCTTCCGAATAGGCTGCCCCCTCATTTGTCTTTATGATCTTCGTGCGTTCTACAATGCTCTGCAGATAACCCTCTTCATTCATTTTACAGCATCCTCGTGCAACAGAACCATTTTCTGTCAGAGTATTTTTCAGCTCATATCCTACCATGCAGAATGGCATTTTCTGCCGCATGGAATCCGAGGCTGTTTCCCGGCCGGTTGTAAGAAAATCAAATAATGCCCGATACGCATCCACGCCATAATAATCATCAGCATTGATTACCGCAAAAGGCTCCTTAACCGTATCACGGCATGCAAGGATCGCATGGGCGGTTCCCCACGGCTTCACTCTTCCCTCCGGTATCACAAATCCTTCCGGCACCGCATTAATATCCTGAAATACGTATTCCACCTGCATTTTACTGCTGACAGCATCTCCAATACAGGTTCTGAAATCCTGTTCATTTTCCTTTTTAATTATAAATACCACCTTGCGGAATCCGGCACGCATCGCATCATAGATTGAAAAATCTATAATCTTATGCCCTTTTTCATCAATGGGATCTATCTGCTTCAGTCCGCCATAACGGCTCCCCATACCTGCTGCCAGAATTACCAATGCTGGTCCTTTCTCCATCTGATCATCCTCCTATAATGTTATATTTGTGATGTGATTGTTTATTGTACAGTCTGTGTTGTCTGCTCCACAATACTCTGCGGTATTGTCTGAGAAGCGCTCTCTGTAAATTCTGCCTCCCAGGAAGCTTCTCCCGCCTGTACATATGCCATAATAAAAATATATTTCTCCGTGATATATATATTCTGCCATGTTTTTCTGGCAATTCCATCCTGTTCATAGGAAAGCACCATATCCACCTGCTCCCAGCCTTCTTCTGCTGACTGGGTATATTGCTCCACAGTGACATCTGTCTGCAGGCTCATGGACAGTTTGTCTGCCATATCCTCCGATGACATGTTCATATAGTCAACTGCTCCGTCATTGTTCTGTCTGGTATAGCAGATATAAGAATAGTCTCCCTGCGTCTCACTGACATAAATCGCTTGGACATCTGTATTATCATTTGCTGCAACGAACCCTTCCGGAACAGAATAACTTAATCTTGAATACTCTGTTGCTTCAATCGGAACAATATTCTCTGAAATATCTGATGATGCAATCTCCTGCGACACCGTCATAGGCGGCTGCTCCGTAGTTTCCTCTCCA
>JBJELZ010000226.1:0-24342 GCA_051879415.1 Lachnospiraceae bacterium | reverse complement strand
AGTTATCTGTGGTTACAATGACACCTATTCCGTACCGGAGCTGAGCCTTTCTTCCAATGTCATTACCGGATATGAGATTGTTTCCCAGGAGACATATAACGCATATGTCACTAACACGATCAATCAGATGAAAATTACATTGGATGTGTCTCCTTATAAAAACGGTACTGCAACAGTCAGTTTAAATGCAATCGGTTCCACCGTAATCGCCGAAAACCTTACGATTGCACAAACTTATTTCCCGGTGGAATATGAGGCGTGGAGACAGCAATATGATACTGCATTAAGCAATTATAAAACACAGCATCCCGAATACGTGGAAGATCCGGCACATCCGATTGAATTAAGTCTTATTGGTATGTCACCATTAGTGCTGGAAGGTGCAAAAATGACCGATGAGAACAAGCGGCTTTATTATTGTGCACACAATACGGGAAATGACGGTGTTACAGATCTTAATGGTTATACGCTGGTAAGTGTGCGTAATTATGCAAGAGATCTTGTTTATATTGATGGACAGGGAAATCGCCATAACATTCCAGATGAAGACCGTATCTACGTTGCAACGCCGGCTGCCGGAAATGCAACGGCAGATAAGCTGGATGCAAATAACTTTAAATATTTGAACAGCCAGGGTGTTGCTGCGATTGGTGACCAGGCGTTTAAGGATACGCAGAAGGTAACCAACATGACAGTAGGTGAAGGTATTGCTTATATCGGTGATGAAGCATTTTTAAATTCCTTTATTCATACGGTTAAATTTGAGAGTGTTGACTATATTGGTAACAGAGTATTTAAAAACTGTCAGTATCTGGAAGAGATAGAGCTTGGTGAGAAGACAACCTTGATTGGCAAAGAGGCATTCTATGGATGTCTGCAGTTAAAAGAGGTTTCAATTCCGACAGGTGTCAAAGCACTTGGTTTTGGTGCATTTGCGGAATGTCCTGTATTAAAGCGTGTTGATTTGTCAAGAAATCTTGGAATTGCAATTGGAGAATATGCTTTTTACAACTGCCCTTATCTGGAAGAAATTATCTATCCGGCTGATTATGAGGTTTCCATAGGCAAGGCGGCTTTTGCTCTTTCGGCAGATAAGGCAGCATCATCGCATCTTACAACCTTCCGGTTTCCTGATAAGTTGACGGGATATGTTGTCACAGGGCTCAAAAACTCATCCTATTCAGCAGATACAAACGGTGATTATTCCAAGTCAAGTGGCTATCGATTATACGATGAAACAGGAACCGGATCATATAATTCCAGGCTGGGTGACTACATTCTTGCCAACAGACTGACGCTTCAGGAAGTAACCTTTTCACCTAACTTTGGCTCAGGATCGCAGGAGCGTATCCCAATGAATACGTTTGCCGGCTGTACCGGACTTGGATGTGTCCGATTTGCCAAAAATAATAACTGGCTGGTCAGATATGACAGCAATTTGTTTGAAGATGTAGAAAATCCGAATCTGTATGTTTACGGTCCGGAAAATACACCGACAGTGGTGGATGGCTCCAGCTATGCCCTGCCGAGACGTTCTACCTGGGTGGCACACACGAGAGTTGCTGATTATGTTCCATATGTATATACTTCTGATGTAGATAATACAGATCATTATGAGGTCGGAATCAGTCCTTACCGATATGAACTTAAAATCAACGAAGAGGGAGATGGAACAGCAACCTTATTATCCTGCAAGTTTATTGAGTCACCGGAAGATATTGATGTTCTGATTGTTCCAAGTATTGTTGCGGAATATACGATTACGGATATGGCATCCGGATGTATGGATGATATTAAGGACTACATTCTAAAACTTGTAGTAGCAGACAATTCCTTAAGGGCAATCGGAGATAATGTTTTTTCCGACTGTGCCAAGTTAAATGAAGTGACATTGGGCAATTCAGTGGAAAGCATTGGAGTTAATGCCTTTTCTGATAATGATAAATTGGAGGTCGTTACCATTGGAGCCGGCATAGAGACTGTTGATACTCAGGCTTTTGCTGATTGCCCGATACTGGAAAAGGTAGTTTGGGATGCTCCGTCCAATTATGGTATCCTGACTACAATTGCAGATGATGCTTTTGATACAGGTAGTGAAAAACTTTACTTTTATGGTGATATTGATAACAGCTATCAGCCGTTCCTCTATGCCATGGGAGACCATGCGATCAATGACGACAGTGTAAGGATCTGTTATGCAGAACCGGTTTCTTCAGATCCGTCTACCTTTGATGTGGCTTATTATACAATTTTAGATGAGGAGACGGGAGATGTTCTTTTGATTGACTATCCTCATTATATGGATCTGCCGCAATCAACCAGAGATAAATATGAAGGTCGGGGAAGTGTTTCTGATCCTAATCTTAATAACAGCGAGCAGACTCTTTTAAATGCAACTCTGTTCCTGTCAGTGCCTAAGGAGGTAACTTCCATTGATGTGAAGTCCTTCTTAGAGGATGATGCCAACAATACAAACCGGAAAAACTGGCGCTATATTGATGATTCTTCTTCCTTTGTCAATTCCGGTACTACACAGAGAACACTATATACAGATGATACATATATGAGTTACGAGGACGGATATCATGCAGGGTTATTTTCAGGATATTATCTGGATGATCAGGCATTAGCCGCTTATGGCGAAGAAACAGCCACCATTAATAGTTTTCAATCAAAAGGAAATGACTGGATCAGATCTCTGGAACTTCCGGGTGTAACTGAGATTCCTGATTATGCATTTGATAGTTGTGAGCGTTTGCAGTCATTGATTATTTCAAATGCCTGTCAGGAGATTGGAACACTTGCATTTCAGAATTGTGATCAGCTGACTTCAATAGGAACAGGAGACAGCACAAAATATACTTTCCAAAATTACGTCTTGTATGACAAACTGGGAGACGGCACATATGAAATCAATGTTTGTCTTCCGGGAAGAGGTAGTAATCATGAAGGAACCACAATCTGGATGGATTCGGAGAACGATCCGTTATTATCCCAGGTTAGTTCTGTTAAGGATGGTGCATTTAACGGCTGTGAAAATATTGTTAAAGTAGATTTGGGAGACAGTACGATTCATGATCTGCCGGAAAATACTTTTGCCGGTTGCAAAGCACTGTCAAATGTGGTATTACCAAATACCATTAGAAATATCGGTTCCGGTGCATTTACCGGAAACAGTACGATTTTAGATGTAACGGTACCTTGTGATACTTTGATTTCAGATACCGCATTTGATAAAACCAATACGGTTACCATATGGACCTATCCGGAGTGCGAGCTGACCTCTGCTTATGATCCGGCGGGTTATAACAACATTTACATTCGTTTTCTGGATGAGGTTTACACAATAACATATTATAATGATGATTTAACTGTTTTTGAAAGAATTGAAGTTACCAAGGGAAGTAATGGTTACTATCCGGAGACAGATCCCTCTCCAAGACTTGCTTCCCATCAGGGATTTAAATTTGACAGTTGGAATTTTGACCATCCTGATGAAATCAAGAATGTTACCGAAAACAGGCAGGCAGTAGCTACATTTGTTGATCCGCTATCGTCCAATACATATACGATTACTTACTTGAATGACGATATGACCGTTTATGAGACTGTATCTGTGCTTGGCGGTTATAATGGCTATTATCCGGAAACCAATCCGTCTCCGAAGCTGGCAATACATAGCGGGTATCTGTTCAGTGGATGGAATTTTGATAATGCCAATAAGATTAATAACGTAACTGAAGACAGACAGGCGATTGCAACATTTTCACCGACAGGAAGTGCTTCCTCCAATACGCCAGACAATAGTGGTAATACTGGAAATAATGGAAACAACAGCAATAACGGAAGCAATGGTAATAATAGTGGCAATAATAACAATAACGGCTCTACCTCCAATAATTCTACCTCTAATAACTCTGCTTCCAATAATAATGCCGGAAAAACATATAATGTGGTAGTAGAAAACGGTGCCGGCAGTGGTTCCTATGAACCCGGGAAGGTTGTTACCATTACAGCATATGCACCGGCAACCAACAGGGTATTTGATCGTTGGACGACATCAAATACGGATATTGGATTTGCCAATGCATATGGTGTTTCAACAACCTTTATTATGCCGACCCACGATGTTAAGGTGACGGCTACTTATAAGCAGCAGACTACATCGTCCAATTCGACAAGCCAGAACAATACAAATAATAATACCAATAACAGCAATAATAACTCTTCGTCGAATAATGGTACGAATAATAATCCTTCCAATAATGGGGGGACAGATGTAACGGTAACAACAGAGACCATTGATAACAACCATAAGAATCTTGTATCAGCTACGGTATCCGGTTCTACGGATAACTTTGTTTTGAAAATTACTGACAGTGCTTCAGCCTATGCGGCAGTAGAGCAGGCATTACGGGCACAGTATGGAGATCTGACAAATATCCGGTTTGTAGGATTTGATATTTCCCTGTATGACGAAACCGGCACTGTTAAGGTTCCTAATACAGATGGTCTTGCGGTGACAATTACGCTGCCGATTCCGGATGAACTTGTTCCGTATGCAGGAAATAACAAAGCTGCGGGCGTTGTCAATGGAGTATTGGATCCGATGACCGTGAAATTTACCACAATTGACGGGGTTCCGTGTATGCAGTTTACCGCAACACATTTTTCCCCGTATACGATCTATGTAAATACAGATACCATGACCATGGGTGTGACGGATACAACACCGAAAACAGGTGATGGAATTCATCCGAAATGGTTTTTGGCAGCCGGACTGGTTTGTATTTCAGGTGTGCTATTTGCCTGGAAAGATAAGAAGCGTGTGACAGTATAAAAACGGAGGAATGTTATGCGGCAAAGCATAAAATGGATATTAGGGCTTCCGGTGGCCGCTTTGCTTGCGGTTCTCCTCATAGGAGGATATGTCCGTTCAAAGGCTTCCGGTACTACAGATTTTAATATCAAAGGCTCAGAGTTGCTAAGTTATAGTGGCTCTGAGAAGAATGTTGTTGTGCCGGATGGAATAGAGGTCATTGGTAGAGAAGCATTTGCGGCAAATCCATATCTTGAATCAGTAACCCTGCCGGATTCCGTCAGGATGATTGATTATGCAGCCTTTGCTGATTGTCCTTCCCTGAATCGGATCTTATTACCGGATTCCGTTACCACAATTGGTGATTCCGCATTTAATCATTGTCAGTCATTAAAAACTGTTTCATTCGGCTCAGGCTTAAACAGTCTTGGCAGTGGTGTTTTCGCTGACTGTCCGGAATTATCAGAGATTAAAATTGCAGAAGATAATCAGGCATTTGTCTGTATGGACGGCGTTTTATATGATGCAGCACAAAGTAAGATTTATCAGTATCTTTGCGGAAGGCAGAAACATCAATACCGGATGCCGGATACGGTAGAAGAGATTGCACGATACGCTTTCTGGGGGTGTGATCAGCTTGAGGATATAACCTTTTCGGCTGCTTTGACCGAAATTCCTGATTATGCCATTGCAGATGCATCAGGAATAGAAACGGTTACTATTAATGCACCGTTACAGACGATCGGATTAAAAGCATTTGAAGGTTGTACTTCCTTAAAACAAATTGTATTTCCAATGTCTGTTACAAAGATTCATGAGTCAGCCTTTGATAATTGTAATACAGAGATATTGTTTGTCTGTGAACCGGGTTCCTATGTGGAAACCTATGCGCTGGAGCATGGGCTGACAACCAGCCAGACGATACGATATCAAGTATCATATTTTGAGGAAACCCCTGAAACGGTTGTAACAACATCCGTTTCAACCCAGGAAGTGGAAACGGAACAGGAGCAGAATGTGGAATCCGAGGTGAGTCAGGAAAATGCAACGTCCGGAAGTGTAGAAGCTTCGGAAGGGATTATACTTGGCGGGGCAAGGATCGTATCTGACAGAGCTTTTGTTATGGCAGGCAATATGATCGTAACAGATGGTTCCACTTTAGGTCAGCCGGCAGAGAGCGTGACACTTCCTGCAATTAATGATTATGCATATTATAACAATCCGGAAATGACCCACTATGAGTTCCCGACAGATAAGCCGGTTGAAGTAATTGGTCAGCTGTCCTTTGCAAGAACAGGACTGACAGAGATTGCAATACCGGAAGGAGTACGGACAATTTCCTATGGGGCATTTTATCACTGCGATGAGTTGTCTACGGTTTCTATCCCTTCCACTGTTACAAATGTGGAGGCATATGCATTTGAGTATACTCCCTGGCTGGAAAGCTGGCGTAATGAAAAAAATACAGGCGATTATCTGATTGTTGGTGATGGTGTCCTGATTTCCTATAAAGGTTCAGGAAACGTTATTATAATACCGGAAAATGTAAAATATATTGCATCCGGTGTCTTCCGTGATCATACGGAACTGGAATCAGTCACGTTTCCTGAGGGGCTGATTTCCATTGGAAGTTATGCTTTTTCAGGTTGTACTAACCTGACTGAATTGACAGGACTACAGGATTCTGTATATCGGGACGCTACAGCATTTGAAGATTTTTAATTGATACAGGCTGCCATGACGATTTGTTGTGGCAGTTTTTTGTTGCCTTCATATACTGTTATGAAGAAGCAATGGAAGAAGTGCAGTTTGTGAAAAGGGTTCGTAACATCCTTCATTTAGAAGATTATTCTGATCTCAGACATACACCGGGGAATTTTACCATTGCTGTTTTAGATACAGGAATTGTTAAGCATCCGGACCTCAAAGAAAATATTGCTGCCTTTTATGAAGTTTCCACCGGTAGAACAATTCCTTATGATGATAATGGTCATGGTACCCATATTGCAGGAATTATCTGTGGAAATGGGGCTATGTCAGGCGGAAAATACGAGGGGATAATGCCTTCTGCTAAAATAGTCAGCATCAAAATATTAGATAGGATTGGGGATGGAACAACAGAGTATCTTCTCGATGCACTGAAATGGATTCTTAAGAATCACAAACGTTACCGGATCAGGATTGTCAATATTTCCATTGGTATGGAAAAGCATGTCAGTGACAGTATTCAGAAAAAAATACAGGAATTAATCAGTCAGTTGTATCGTGAAAATATTCTGATCATTACAGCGGCAGGGAACAGCGGACCTGCGCCTATGACATTATCTGTTCTGGGGGAAAGTGATGACGTGATTGCAGTAGGATGTTATGATTTTGGCTATCGTGGGAAAGATGGACACAGCTGCTTTGAATATTCTGCCAGAGGCCCCAGCCGTTATTCACTGAAGAAACCGGACCTTCTGGCCCCGGGAACCGAGATTATTTCCTGTTCCAACCAATATAGAAAAGGGAAGGGTATGGCATATACTGCGAAAAGTGGTACTTCTATGGCAACAGCGGTTGTAACAGGGGCAGCTGCCATGCTTTTGACAAAACAGGAGTATTCCTCAGAGGAATTAAAAAATCATCTTCGTATGGCAGCAAAAGATCTTCATGAACCATGGAATCTGCAGGGGTGGGGTGTTTTGGATATTGCAGGATTGCTTTCAAAACCATAGCATATACAAATTTGTTGACGCTACGCCCTGAATGAGATAAAATTTCTTATGAAAACAGGATTGATATCATGCAAACAAAGATTTTAATTGTATGAATCCAAACTAAGGAACGAAAGGAGCAGAATGACTATGGAAAAAATTACAATGAAAACGCCCTTGGTGGAGATGGATGGGGATGAAATGACAAGAATCCTCTGGAAGATGATTAAAGAGGAATTATTACTTCCCTATATTGATCTTAAGACGGAATATTATGATCTTGGATTGGAATACCGAAACGAAACAAACGATCAGGTTACAATAGATTCGGCAGAAGCCGCAAAAAAATACGGTGTTGCTGTAAAGTGTGCAACCATTACACCCAATGCGGCACGTATGGATGAATATCATTTAAAAGAAATGTATAAAAGCCCTAACGGGACAATTCGTGCAGCACTGGATGGAACAGTCTTCCGTACACCGATTATTGTCAAGGGAATCAGTCCCTGTGTAAAGAATTGGGAGAAACCGATTACGCTTGCCCGTCATGCATATGGAGATGTATATAAGAATACCGAAATCAAAGTCCCGGGAGCAGGAAAAGGATATCTTGTATTTGAAGATGAAAATGGCAATGTTACAAAAGAACTGATTCAGGAATTTAAAGGCCCAGGTATCCTGCAGGGAATCCATAACACAGAAAAATCTATCCGCAGCTTTGCAAAAGCCTGCTTCAATTATGCATTGGATACAAAACAGGATCTTTGGTTTGCAACAAAGGATACAATTTCCAAAAAATATGACCATACCTTTAAGGATATCTTTGCTGAGATTTATGAAGCTGAATATAAAGATGCCTTTGAGAAGGCAGGAATTGAATATTTCTATACACTGATAGATGATGCTGTAGCCAGAGTCATGAAGGCTAAAGGCGGATTTATCTGGGCATGTAAAAACTATGATGGTGATGTCATGAGTGATATGGTAAGTTCTGCTTTTGGTTCTCTTGCCATGATGACATCCGTACTGGTATCTCCGGACGGAATTTATGAATATGAAGCTGCACATGGAACGGTACAAAGACATTACTATAAATACTTAAAAGGAGAAGAAACTTCCACTAACTCGGTTGCAACTATTTTTGCATGGACAGGTGCACTTAGAAAACGTGGTGAACTGGACGGAATCGAAGAACTTGTAAAATTTGCGGATTGTCTGGAGGAAGCTACTGTGAAAACAATCGAAAGCGGAAAAATGACAAAGGATCTTGCACTGATTACATCTCTCACTGATGTTACAGTACTTAATAGTGAAGAATTCATTAAGGCAATCAGGAGTACATTGGATTCCCTGCTTGCATAATTAGGAGGTCGATATATTGTCGAAGAAAGAGGAAGTATTTATTCCGGCGCTGGAAGGAAAGAAAATTCCGATCATTTCATTAGACAATAAATGGTATCGCTTAATGAATGGTCTGGAGAAGACGCCCCACATGCAAAAACTGGAAGATGAATTAAAAGAGCTTCTAAAGTATCAGGGAAAACTGAATTCCGAGGTCAAGGCTCTTCGAAAGCAGAAGAAAAACCTGATGGACAGTATTGTAGGTGGAATGGATAACAGCAATGCCAAAACACAGGATGAATATAAAAAGCAGATTGAGGATTGCAATAACAGGCTGGCTGAGTATCAGGATAAGCTGCTTGATCTGCCAAAGGAAATTGATCAGGTAAATTATGAATTAATGCTTGAAACAATGCAGCTGTGTTATGAGGTGATCCAGGATAATACTGCCAGGATAGAAGAGATTGCGGCATGGATCAATGGAATCAGGATAGAATTAAAAAAGAACATTGTCAGAAAGCAGCAGTATGAACTTCAAAACCAGAATATGTATTCCTATATGCATGATATTTTTGGCGCAGAGGTAATTGATATTTTTGACATGACATATGATCCCGGAGAAAAAATGCTGTCACATGGAACAAAGGAAGAAAAGACAACGAATTGATTAAGGGAACAGAAATAATCATGAAAGAAGTTCTGACAGCAGCAGAAGTCAAAAAAAGAGAACAATTTACAATAGAGCAGCTTGGAATTCCATCTGTTGTACTGATGGAGAGGGCAGCTCTATTTGTATGTAGTCTGATTCCGTCGGATGAACCAAAGCAGATTCTTATCATATCCAGCTATGGCAACAATGGGGCAGATGGACTGGCAGCGGCGCGTATTCTTGCAGGGAAAGGGCACAGTGTAACGGTACTTATGATTGGCGATTCTGCAAAAAGTACGCAGGAGAATAAGCTGCAGCAACATATTTTAACAGGCTTATCCAGCTTTTCAGACGGGGCTGTCCACAAACTATCTATCTATAATGATATTAATCAATGGAAGAAAGATGCTGCACCGGATAACCGGATGTATGATGTCATTGTGGATGCCTTGTTTGGAATCGGACTTAACCGCGAACTTCAGGGCGATTATCTGGAAGCTGTCAGACTGATGAACAATCTTCATAATGAACAGAACAATCTCTTGCTGAGTGTAGATCTTCCAAGCGGGCTGCATGCAGATAGCGGAAATGTGCTGGGAGAGGCAGTCAGAGCAGATGTAACAGCAACCTTTCAATGGATGAAAGCAGGTATGCTTTTAGGAAAAGGTCCGGAATATTGTGGTAGCATAAGAATCGGAGAAATTGATATTTACGACGAAGCAATCCCCGGGGAAGCAGGAAAAGAAAACCGGAGTTTGCAGGAAGACGAAACCTATATAAAAGGATATCTTGTGGAAGAGAAAGATATCAAGGGGCTGCCAAAACGGCTTTCCACCGGCAATAAAGGAACTTTTGGAAAACTTTTGAGCATTACGGGTTCTGAAACCATGGCCGGTGCCATGATCTTAAGTACCAAGGCTGCTTTTCGAAGTGGTATTGGCATGGTCCGGGTTTTATCCCATAAGGACAATCGGAATATTTTAATGTCTGCTGTGCCGGAAGCTATGTTTGATCACTGGGATACATTACTTGAAGAAAAGAACGGGAAAATAGAGCTTAATGAGTCGTTACTGCAAAGGTTTTTTGAATGGAGCAGTATTTTATTGATTGGCTGTGGTTTATCAGAATGTAAATGTGCTGAAAAACTTACGGAATATGTAATGCGTCATTATGAAAAAACAGTTGTGGCAGATGGTGATGCGCTGAATCTTCTTAGTCATCATATGGAGTGGCTTAAGGAACGAAAAGAAAAGGGCTATCAGACAATATTAACACCACACCCTGTAGAATTTGCTAGATTATGCGGTTCAAGACCGGAAGAGCAGAAACATAAAGATCCCGGGTTTTGCAGGAAATGGGCAGGTAAGCATGGCTGTATACTGGTAGCAAAAGACGCGTTGACAATCATTACCGACGGAAGAACAGTGTTTTTTTCAAATAGCGGAAGTGATGCTCTTGCAACTGCAGGAAGCGGGGATGTACTGGCTGGCATGATAGCTGCATTTTCTGCCATGGGTCAGAACAATTACAAGGCAGCTGATCTTTTACTTCAGAGTGCCATGGCAGCCTATATACATGGCAAAGCAGGGGTTTATGCAGCAGAAGAATATAATCATTATTCGGTCAAGGCAGGGGATCTGCCGGACATGATTCCCAAAGTTTTTCAGAAAGGCGGCATATAAGATTGGAATCAGAAACAATGGTACAGGAAACATGTCAGAATATATCAACGGAAAGATCATATGTGACAATTGATCTTGACCGTTTTCATCATAATATCCAGGCAATTTATCACTGGGCAGATCAGGCCGGCAGAAAAGAGCCTGTACAGCTGATTGCTGTGATCAAAACAGATGGTTATGGTCATGGAGCTGTCAGACTTGCTAAAGAACTGGAGCAGTATCCGTATATCTGGGGATACGCAGTGGCAACTGCCGGAGAAGCAATGGAGCTTCGGAATGCCGGAATGAAAAAACGGATTCTGATCTTGGGTTATACCTTTCCTTCTGCCTATGAAGATGTTGTCAGGTATCAGATCACACCTGCTGTATTTGATATGGAAAGTGCAATCGGACTGGCAAAAGAAGCCGAGCGTCAGAATGTGGTTTTGCCGATTCACATAAAGATTGATACCGGAATGTCAAGGGTTGGAATTCTTCCCTCTGAAGAAGGAATAGAATTAATAAAGGAAATTGCAGCATTACCGTCTCTTTCTGTAGAGGGTATTTTTACACATCTGTCAAGGGCTGATGAATGGGATCAGTCGTTTAGCTTACAACAGATCAGCCGTTTTACAAAAATGAATGATGCATTAAAGAAACAGGGAATCCATGTTCCGCTTCGCCATTGTGCCAACAGTGCCGGAATTATGGAACTGGAGGCTGATTGTAAACTTGAGTTAATGCGTGCCGGAATTATTATATATGGACTCATGCCTTCTGAAGAGGTTCATAAAGAATATATTTCTTTAAAACCTATTTTGGAATGGAAAAGTACGGTAGTTTATGTAAAAAAACTGCCTGCCGGTGTACCTGTCAGCTATGGCGGTACATATATTACATCAAGGGATACTGTTGTTGCAACCATTCCGACTGGTTATGGAGATGGATATCCCCGCCTGTTATCCAATAAGGGAGAGGTTCTCATCCGCGGTCAGCGTGCACCAATCATCGGCAGAGTCTGTATGGACCAGTTTATGGTTGATGTCACCGATATTAAAGGTGTATGCAGAGGAGACAGGGTAACATTGATTGGCAGAGATGGCACAGAGGAAATCAGGATGGATGAACTGGCTGCAAAGTGCGGAACAATCAATTATGAGATTGCCTGCAATATTAACAAGAGGATTCCGCGAAGATATCTGAAACAGTAAAAGTATTTTTTAGTGTTTAAACATTATAAGCAGGGGCATAATACAAAAATAGAATTGTTTCATACATAAGAAAACAAAATGAAAAAAGAAGTATTGAGAGGTTTGTTATGAAACGAGGAGATGTATATTATGCTGATCTGCGCCCGGTGATTGGTTCTGAACAAGGAGGAATCCGGCCGGTCGTAATTATACAAAATGATATTGGAAACAAACATAGCCCAACTGTTATTGTTGCGGCAATCACATCCAGAATGAACAAGGCAAAGCTTCCGACACATATTGAACTGGAAGCTTCACGCTATCAGATGGAGAAGGATTCTGTTATCCTATTGGAACAGCTTAGAACTATTGATAAAAAAAGAATGCGTGAATGGGTATGCCATCTGGATGGTGAAATTATGGCTAAAATCAATCATGCACTGAAGATAAGTCTGGAACTGGATACATAAGAGTGCTTTCTTGACGTTTATCCATGAAAATGATATATTAGATTGCAGTTAAATCCGTCGACTAATGAAAGGTGTGGTGAAGCTTTAATCATGAGTGATGATTCGGCGGCCAGTATTGCGGCATATATTATTTTGATTGTGATTAATTTTATCCTCTATTCTTTTGGTGAGGCTGTGCGGAATTATCCGTCTGCAATCACCGGTAAAGAAGGACAGAAGCAAAGTAGTGAGGACAGAATTCTAAGAATTCACGAAAACCCACAACGTCTGGTAGATACGATCCACGTATTTGCGACCGTTCTATTGTTTTTTGGCGGTTACTATTTCATGGAGATTTTATTGGCAAAGTCTTATGGAATTGCGTTGGCAGTATTATTAGTCTATTTTCTTTTGATTTTTGGTATTTTTCTTCCAAAACGCGTGGCAGCAAAATATCCGATGCAGGTCATCAGAATATTTTACGGAATTGTTCAGGTGTTCCTGTTTGTTTTTCTGCCCATTACATGGTTTTTACGTAAATCGGTGGGATTTTTAGAACTTTGTTTTGGAATTCAGGAAAAGAAAAATGAAGCAGAAGTGACAGAAGAAGAGATTATTGCAATTGTAAATGAGGGGCAGGAACAAGGAATTCTTCAGGCCAATGAAGCTGAGATGATTAATAATATCTTTGAACTTTCAACAAAGGAAGCACAGGATATTATGACAAACCGCAATAATATTTCTGCACTTGACGCCGACATCAAGGTAAAAGATGCTTTATGGGAGATTCTGAATAATAATTATAGCCGATATCCGGTATATGAGGAAAATATTGATCATATTATTGGAATTCTGCATATTAAGGATCTTGTCCGTGTACAAAATGAGAATCCAAAATTGAACCGTACTTTGAAGGAAACCAAGGGTTTATTAAGGGATGCGGTATTTGTACCCGAAACCAGAGAGGTGCAGACGCTTTTTGAGGAAATGCAGGCATCCAAGACTCAGATGGTGATTGTTGTTGATGAATATGGTCAGACCTCCGGTCTGATCGCCATGGAAGATATTCTGGAAGAAATTGTCGGAAATATTCAGGACGAGTATGATGCAGACAGTCAAAAAATCAGAAAACATGAAAAAGAAGCAATTTATTATATTGATGGACTGACAACACTCGAAGAACTGACAGATGAATTTGGAATTGAATTTGGAGAACAGGAATTTGAAACCATTAATGGATATCTTATTTCCCTGATGGAAAAAATTCCGGAGGAAGATGACCGGTTCGAAACACAGATCGGTGACTATAATTTTAAAGTAATGGCGGTTGAAAACAAAGTCATTAAAACGATACAGGTAACACCGGTAGTAAAAGAATAAAAGTTTATTATACAGGAGGTTAAAAATGTCCGGACATTCAAAATTTGCGAACATTAAACACAAAAAGGAAAAAAATGATGCTGCTAAGGGAAAGATTTTTACCATTCTTGGCAGGGAAATTGCAGTTGCAGTAAAAGAGGGAGGTCCTGATCCTTCCAATAACTATAAGCTTGCAACAGTCATTGCCAAGGCAAAGGCCAATAACATGCCCAATGACACTATTGAAAGAGGGATCAAGAAGGCTGCAGGTGATGGCAATGCTGTCAATTATGAGCATGTAGTCTATGAAGGCTATGGTCCCAAGGGAATTGCGATTATTGTTGAGGCTCTGACGGATAATAAGAACCGTACGGCTGCCAATGTCAGAAGTGCATTTACCAAGGGTGGAGGAAGCATTGGTGCACAAGGCTGCGTTTCCTTTATGTTTGATACCAAAGGACAGATTATTATTGAAAAAGAAGAATGTAGTCTGGATGCAGATACTCTGATGGAGAAGGCTCTGGATGCAGGTGCAGAGGATTTTTTGGAGGAAGAGGATTCTTATGAAATCCAGACCGATCCGGATGCATTTCCTGAGGTTCTTGCTGCAATGGAAGAATTAAAATTACCGATTGCTTCAGCGGAAGTAACCAAATTGCCGCAGAATTATGTGGAACTGACAGATGAAGACAGTGTTAAGAATCTGCAGAGAACACTGGATCTTCTTGATGAGGATGATGATGTCCAGTATGTATATACGAACTGGGATGAATGATTAAGGAGAGACGAATGGATCGTTTGGCAATAGTTGTTCCCTGTTATAACGAAGAGGAGGTCCTTCCTCTCTGCCTTACGGGATTACGCGAGGTTTTAAAGGATCTGATACAGGCACAAAAAATAAGTTCTGACAGTTTTATGCTGTTTGTTAACGATGGCAGTAAGGATCGGACATGGGAAATTCTTTCCAAAGAGCAGTCACATTCAGAAGATATCTGTGCCATACGTCTTGCAAAAAATGTCGGGCACCAGAATGCTTTGCTTGCAGGATTATCCAAAGCTAAGGATATGGCAGATATGATTGTTTCCATTGATGCTGATCTGCAGGATGATGTTTCCGTAATCGGAGATATGGTCGATGCTTTTCACAATGGGAAGGATATTGTCTATGGTGTCCGGAGTTCAAGAAAGACCGATTCCTTTATGAAACGTAATACTGCCCAGCTATTTTACAAGCTTCTTCATGTCATGGGTGTGGAAACGGTATATAATCATGCAGATTACCGTTTGATGTCAAAAAGAGCTGTGGAGGAGTTGTTCCGTTATGAAGAAACCAATGTTTATCTGCGCGGAATGGTTCCTTTACTTGGTTATGAATCAGAACAGGTATTTTATGAGCGTAAGGAACGTGCGGCAGGGACATCAAAATATCCATTCCGCAAAATGCTTTCGCTTGCTTTGGATGGGATTACATCCTTTAGTGTGAAACCGATTTCCATGATTATCACTCTGGGATTTCTTGTACTTATCTGCTGTTTTGTTGCTGCAGTCTATGCATTCATTTCTTATTTTAGCGGAACAGTGGAAAAAGGTTGGACATCTTTGATTCTTTCCATCTGGTTTTTGGGTGGTGTACAGTTATTGTCAATTGGTATTGTCGGTGAATATATCGGAAAGATTTATAAAGAAGTAAAGCGACGTCCCAAATACAATATTGAGACATGCCTGGAACCGGGAAAGAAAACAGTATAAAAACAAGTATTTGGAAAGGGGTTACTGTTATGGCTGATGGAATCATGCATCATGGGGAAGAATATACAAAACTTGCTGCCAGTCAGGTACAGGAGGACAAGCAGGTAAAAGAACCTGATCAATCCGCAGGCGAAGAAGGGCAGAAAACAAATTCTGAATCTGGAAATGAGAAAGAAAATCCCAAAACGGATTCGGCATCTGAGAATGATGAAGCAAGCCGGAATACGGATCCTGCAACTGATAAAAAGGAGGAAAAACAGGCAGATTCGGCACCCAAGTCTGAGACTAAGTTGATGAATCCCTCCTTAAAATATGGTAAACGTATGGATTACAAGACTGCAAAGGTTAGTGATGGACGCCAGACAGGATCTTTAGGACTTTCACTTTCCGGTCAGGAAAAGCCTTCAAAAATACACAATCCTTTACCAACGCCAAAGAAACGGGTTCCCAGAGAACTTGAATTTGATATTGAACCATCCATGTTCGAAATGCATTTTGATCTGGTTGATCTGGACGGAAAAGATTTTTTTGATATAAATTAAAGGAATGGACATAATAGAGAAAAGGATATCCTAACGGATATCCTTTTCTCTATTATGCAAAAAAGGAGCCCGCTATGCAACAACCGGTTATAAATAATGAAAATGAGAATACCAGCGAAAATACAGAGAACGGAGATTGTGAAAATTCCCAAGAGGATGGAGCACGTCTGGTTACTTCCCGGGGAAAAAAGATCGAAGTAATGACGATTATCGGAGAGATAGAGGGACATGAAAATCTTTCCAGTGCTTCCAAAACAACAAAATATGAGCATATCCTTCCCAAACTGGCTGAGATAGAACTGGATGAAAAGATTCAGGGTGTGCTGTTTTTATTAAACACAATGGGTGGAGATGTAGAGGCCGGGCTTGCAATAGCGGAAATGATTGCAAGTATGTCAAAGCCAACGGTTTCCTTAGTGTTGGGAGGGAGTCATTCGATTGGCGTTCCGATTGCTGTCAGTACTGATTATTCCATGATTGTGCCATCCGGCACTATGGTAATTCATCCGGTCAGATTAAATGGATTGATTATAGGTGCCAGACCAACTTATGATTATTTTAAAAAGATTCAGGAACGTATAACACAATTTGTCTGCGGACACTGTGATATCAAAAAAGAACGATTCGAAGAACTGATGATGGAGACAGGAATGCTGACAAAGGATATTGGTACGATTCTGGTCGGAAAGGAAGCGGTAGAAAATGGAATTATCAATGAAACCGGTGGAATGTCATCTGCTATCAGCAAATTAAAGAGCATGATAGAACAAGACAGTAATGTTGTTTCATAGTGACAAAACAAGGATTCAATGCTATAATATATTGCAATGGTTATCGGAAAAATGGAGGCAGAACAGGCGTGGCAACTTCAGGAAGTCAGCGAAGCGGCAATAGCAGAAATAGTAAAAACAGCAGTCGAACCGGAAGCAGCAGAAAAGGTGCTTCGTCTTCTGCAAGCAGAAATAATCACTATCAGGAGATTCAGAAAAAGGAAGTTGATACCAAAATTCAACAGGAAGCAATTGCTTTGATTGTTTTTTGTGTTGTTTTGATGGTTTTTTTATGCATGCTTGGTGTAATAAAGGGCTCCTTTGGACCTGCAGTAAAAGTTTTTATGTTGGGAATATTTGGTATTCTTGGATATCTGATGCCGATTGCCATTTTTATCGGGATCTGTTTTAAGATTTCCAATGCGACCAATCAGGTAGCAACATTAAAACTGATTTCAGCATTGATGCTGACCTTTATGATTGGTATACTTACCTGTTATATCACCGGAATGGATATTGCATATCTAAGTCAATCAAAGGATATGGTAAAACAGCTATATGATTATCAGGGTGGCGGCGGTGTTATTTTCGGCCTGGTTGCCTGTTGGCTTTATAAAATTTTCGGACAGGCAGGCTCTATTTTTCTTGCACTGGTACTTGCTTTGGTCTGTCTTGTCATCATTACGGAGCGTTCCATCCTGGATAAATTGAAAAACGGAAGTCTTTCATTTCGTCCTGCTTATCCTGAAGAGGAAGAAGATGGACAATATGCTCTGGTACCTGTAGACGAAGATGAAGAAGATCGGAATTATGATTCCCGACATGCTGCCAGCCATCAAAGAGAAGCTTCTGCAGCCCAGAAGGCAAAAGAGCGTCAGCAAAGGCGGAATGAAGCACAGCAGAAACGTCGCAGACTGGAAGAACAAAGGGAAGACGAAAGAATCGTTAATTATTCCGTACATAAAGAAGACCGTAACAAGCTTGATATCAATCAGGTTCTGATTGAAGAACAGAAAAAGAAATCAGTGCATGATGATATGCATGAAATTACTGTTATGGAATCTCAGGTAGAACTGACGGAAGAAAAATCAGGTCATGGCTCACAAATGCATGAAATCACAATGCCGCAGGAGGATATCAAGGAAATCTCCTTGAAAAACATTCCTGAGGTTCATCATGCTATGGAGGAAGTTCCTGAGCCGGTTGCAACTAAAATGCATGTTGATGAAGTCCCTGAAATTGCAACACCGAAATCAGAAGCCGTAATGTCCATGCCGGATTTAAGTCAAATGCCACAGCCGGTGACAGAAAGGACTCATCAGAATAATGCAGCCTTAATACCGGATTCGAAAGAAAGTGTTTCTGCAAAGGAAGCAGAGAGTAAATCCCTGTTAAGACCAAAAAAATATGAAAAGCCAAGGATTTCTCTTTTAAAGAAAAATGAGAATAAAAAATCCGGTGACAGTGATCAGGAATTAAAGGAAACTGCACTACTGCTCCAACAGACATTAAAAACCTTTGGCGTGGCAGTTACAGTCAGCGATATCAGCCAGGGGCCTTCTGTGACCAGATATGAACTTCAATTGGGAGAAGGAATCAAGGTAAATAAGATTGTTAATCTTGCAGATGATATAAAACTAAACCTGGCAGCACAGGATATTCGTATAGAAGCACCTATTCCCGGGAAAGCTGCTGTCGGAATAGAACTTCCCAATAAGAAAACAAGTGACGTACTGATTCGCGATTTGATTGAATCCAATGAATTCAAAGCAGCAACTTCCAATCTGACATTTGCGGTAGGAAAAGATATCACCGGAAAAACAATTGTTGCTGACATTGCCAAGATGCCGCATATGCTGGTGGCAGGTGCAACAGGTTCCGGAAAATCCGTCTGTATCAATACTTTAATCATGAGTATATTATACAAGGCACATCCGGATGATGTTAAACTGATTATGATTGATCCTAAGGTGGTTGAACTTAGTGTATATAATGGAATTCCCCATCTTTTGATCCCTGTTGTTACAGATCCAAGGAAGGCAAATGCCGCATTACAATGGGCTGTTACAGAAATGACAAAAAGATATAAAGCATTTGCTGATTTTGGTCTCAGAGATCTGAAAGGATTTAATAGGCGTGTGGAAGAAATGCAGGATAGAGGAGAAGCTGATGTTCCGCAGAAAATGCCGCAGATTGTTGTTATTGTAGATGAGCTTGCAGATTTAATGATGGTGGCTTCCAAAGAAGTTGAGGAGTCTATCTGCCGTCTTGCACAGCTTGCCCGTGCCGCAGGAATCCATCTGGTGATTGCGACACAAAGACCATCGGTAGATGTTATTACCGGATTGATTAAGGCCAATATGCCAAGCCGGGTAGCATTTAAAGTAACAAGTGGTGTAGATTCCCGTACCATTCTTGATATGGTGGGTGCAGAAAAACTTTTGGGTAAGGGCGATATGCTCTTTTATCCACAGGGCTATTCTAAACCATTACGTGTTCAGGGGGCATTTGTTTCCGATCAGGAAGTTTCGGATGTTGTTAATTTCTTAAAGAAAAATGCAGGCGATCAGTGCTATGATGCAGAAGTAGAACAGCAGATTGCCGGGATAAGCAATCAGGAGGGAGCGCAGGAGGGAAATGCATCCAAAGGAAGCAATGTTGGAGCAGACAATTCTCTGGATGCTTATTTTGAAGAAGCCTGCCGTTTTGTTGTAGAGAAAGAAAAGGCCTCCAGCGGAATGCTGCAGCGTGTCTTCAAAATAGGGTATACACGGGCAGCACGTATTGTTGATCAAATGGAAGAAGCCGGCGTTGTAGGACCGGAAGAAGGCACAAAACCCAGAAAGGTTTTAATGAATTCCATGCAGCTGGAAGAATTTTTAAGTCAGAAAAGCAAATAACTTATAGAATATTTACAGCAGAAAGGAAGGCACAGAATATGAAGACAGACATTGAAATTGCACAGGAAGCACAGTTATTACCCATTGGAAAAATTGCAGCAGATATTGGTCTTTCCGATGATGATTTGGAATATTACGGAAAATATAAGGCAAAAATCAGTGATGAATGTATTAATCGGACGCAAACTAATCAGGATGGCAAACTGGTTCTGGTAACTGCAATTAATCCGACCCCGGCAGGTGAAGGAAAGACAACTGTCACAGTCGGGCTTGGTCAGGCATTGTGCAGACTTGGAAAAAAGGCTGCAATTGCATTGCGGGAACCATCTTTAGGTCCTTGTTTTGGGATTAAGGGCGGTGCTGCAGGCGGTGGATATTCCCAGGTTATACCAATGGAAGATCTTAATCTGCACTTTACAGGGGATTTCCATGCAATTACTTCCGCCAACAACCTGTTGGCGGCAATGCTGGATAACCATATTCAACAGGGAAATGCACTTAGAATTGATACCAGACAGATTGTATGGAAACGTTGTCTTGATATGAACGACAGGGTGCTTCGAAATATTGTTGTTGGGCTTGGCAATAAAATGGATGGTGTTGTAAGAGAGGATCATTTTGTTATTACAGTTGCTTCTGAAATTATGGCAATCTTGTGCCTGGCAAATGATATGGAAGATTTGAAAGATAAATTATCCCAAATTATTGTTGCCTACAACATGGATGGAGAACCGGTAACCGCCAGCGACTTAAAAGCAGTGGGTGCAATGGCTGCATTGCTGAAAGATGCTCTGAAACCAAATCTGATTCAGACGCTGGAGCATACAGCAGCATTTGTCCATGGTGGACCATTTGCCAATATTGCACATGGATGTAATTCTGTCCGTGCAACCAGGCTTGCATTGAAGCTTGCTGATATTGTTGTTACCGAGGCCGGTTTTGGTGCTGATCTTGGTGCTGAAAAATTTTTGGATATCAAATGCCGCAAAGCAGGACTCCGCCCGGATGCCATTGTGCTTGTTGCTACAATCCGTGCATTAAAATACAATGGTGGTGTAGATAAAAAGAATCTCGGAGAAGAAAATCTGGATGCTTTAAAAGCAGGAATTGTTAATCTGGAAAAGCATATTGAAAATCTACAGTATTATGGTGTTCCTATCGTTGTAACCTTAAACCAGTTTGTAAGTGATACGGATGCAGAGCTTTCCTATCTGCGTAATTTCGTTGAAGAAAAAGGCTGCGAATTTGCACTTGCAAAAGTGTGGGAAAAAGGTGGAGAAGGCGGCCTGGAGCTTGCAGAAAAAGTAATTGATATACTGGAACATAAAAAGGCTGATTTCCATTATCTTTATGAGGATTCTCTTTCACTGGAGGAAAAAATCAATTGTATTGCAACTAAAATTTATGGTGCAAATGGTGTAGAATATACTCCTGCAGCAAAAAAACAGCTTGATAAAATAGCCGACATGGGATATGGAAACCTGCCTGTCTGCATGGCAAAGACACAATATTCCTTATCTGATGACCAGACAAAACTGGGACGTCCGAAAGATTTCACCATTAATATCCGAGAGGTGTATCTGAATGCCGGTGCAGGATTTATTGTTGCAATTACGGGCTCTATTATGACAATGCCGGGGTTACCCAAAGTACCTGCAGCAGAGGGAATTGATGTTGTAAATGATAAAATCACAGGATTATTCTGATATAAAATAACGATAATCGGGAGGAAAAACATGGCACAAATTATTGATGGCAAGAAGATCAGCCAGGAAATTAAGGATGAGTTAAAGGAAAAGGTAGCCGCACTGAAGGAAAAAGGAATTGAAATTGCACTTGCTGTCATTCAGGTAGGTAATGATCCTGCTTCCAGTGTATATGTCGGTAATAAGAAAAAAGCCTGTGCATATATTGGAATCAGATCAGAAAGTTATGAATTGCCGGAGAATACAAGTCAGGATGAATTACTTACACTGATTGATCGTTTGAACAAAGATGATAAAATTAATGGCATTCTTGTACAATTACCCGTACCTGAGCATATTGATGAGAATACTATTATCAAGGCAATTTCGCCTTCTAAGGATGTGGACGGTTTTCATCCGGAAAGCGTAGGAGCACTACTTATTGGACAAAAGGGATTTTTGCCATGTACACCGGCAGGTATTATTGAATTATTAAAGAGAAGTAATATAGAGATTGCAGGAAAAGAATGTGTTGTAATCGGACGAAGCAATATTGTTGGAAAACCTATGGCAGTTCTTCTGTTACGGGAGAATGGAACTGTTACCATAACACATTCCAGAACAACTGATCTGAAGACAGTTTGTAAACGAGCGGACATCCTTGTTGTTGCGATTGGAAAACCCAAAATGATTACCAGCGAATATGTAAAAGAGGGAGCTACGGTGATCGATGTTGGAATTCACAGAAATGCTGATAATAAGCTTTGCGGAGATGTTGATTATGAGGATGTTTATCCTGTTGCAGGTGCCATCACACCGGTTCCGGGAGGCGTCGGACCTATGACAATAGCAATGCTGATGAACAATTGCGTCAATAGTGTTCAAGTATAATAACTGAAAGGCATGGGGTTATATGGTTTGTCCTAATTGTAATACAGAAATAGATGAGGATCTTCTTTATTGTCCTGTATGTGGACAGGAAATTCAGGTTGTTCCTTATTATGAACCGGAGATTGAACAGAGTATCAGTGATACCCTGTCTGATATTCAGTTGGAGGCGGAAAAACAACTGGAAACAGAATCCTGGGCAGATTCCGAAGAATATGAAGATCCCAATCCAATTGATTATATTGATCTGGACAACGATGAATACGATGATTTGCCGGAAGAATATGATGATCAGCCGGAATATGATGAACAGGATACGTATGATGAGGAATTTGACGAGGAATATGATCTGGATTATCTGGATGATTTTGATGATGATGAACCGCATATCATATACCATTTTTTGAAATTTATGAAGGAAAGCAGACTTCGTTGGCTTGTTATTATTCTGATTCTTGCCATCATATCTGCAGTCATTTTTGGTGTGGTACGATTATCCAATTATATGTATCAGAATAATAGTGCATCCTATCAGGCTGAACTTGCTGTTGCAGCTGCTGCAGAGGGTAACTATGCTACTGCAATTACCCATATGGAGCGGTCTGTTATACTTTCTCCGGAAGATACTTCCCTGAAGTATCAATTAGCGGAATATTATTTTCAAAATCAGGAAACAGAAAAAGGGATTCTGATGCTTTGGGAAATCATTTATGCTAAAGATGCAAATTATCAAGCTGCATACCAGAAGCTGATTAATTACTACGCCTCAGTTCAGGATTATGGAATGATTGAGGAAATACTTTCCAATTGTGACGACATGATTGTTGTAAATCAATTCCAGAATTATCTAGCCAATGAGCCGGAGTTCAGTACACCGGAAGGAACATATGAGGAAATTGTATATTTAAAACTTTCCTCCAATTCAGAAGGAACAATATATTATACTTTGGATGGTACAATGCCTACCTATGATAGTCCTGTTTATACAGAACCAATATTACTTGAACTTGGTATTTATAAAATTAATGCCATTTTTGTCAATTCCTTTGGAATTGAAAGCGAAGTGGTTTCTAAGACATATACCATTGATATCAGGGTCCCCAATCCTCCAAATGTTATTTTGGAAAGCGGTGATTTTACCATTCCTCAACTGATTGAAGTGGATGTTCAGCCATTCTGTAAGGTTTATTATACAACTGATTATACCATGCCTACAGATGACAGTACGGAATATACAGGTCCGATTCCTATGCCGATTGGTAACAGTCATTTCATCTTTATTGCATATAGCCAGGAAGGAATCCCCGGCGAAATGACAGAAATGGATTATAATCTTACATTAAATGGTACAGCACAGGTTCAGGATATTATTACCAATATGATGCAGTATAATATGAATCTGGGTAAGACTGTGGACTTGGAAGGTAATGCAACCAGTAATCAGATGAGATACAGTTATGTGGTATCCTCTGCAATTTATTTGGAAGATCATATTTATTATATTCTGATAGAAAATTTGATCTCCAGCACAAACCCTGATACCCAAAGCATGAAGACTGGTGCATTTTATCTTGCCGATATTTATGACGGAAGTCTATATAAAGGAGTACGGGACGAAGAAGGCGTCTATTCCCGCGGAGAGTT
>JBJELZ010000225.1:0-4912 GCA_051879415.1 Lachnospiraceae bacterium | reverse complement strand
TTGGTCTGTATGGTGAGGGTGATTTCTATACCATGAAAGGTGTTGTGGAAGAATTTTTAGAGGCTGTCGGCATGAAGAAGCTTTGCACTTATGATCCGGCATCCGGCAAACCTTTCCTGCATCCGGGACGTCAGGCCGGTATTATCTATGATGGTGTTACCATTGGATATCTTGGAGAAGTTCATCCCCTGGTATGTTCCAATTATTCCATGAAGACAAGAGTATACGTGGCTGTTCTGGATATGCCGTCCATCATACCGATGACAAGCTTTGACCGTAAATATACAGGTATTGCAAAATTCCCTGCAGTAACAAGGGATATCAGTATGCTTGTTCCCAAGGAGATTCTGGCAGGAGATATTGAAAAGATGATCCGTCAGAGAGGCGGAAAGATTCTGGAGAGTCTGAAATTGTTTGATGTATATGAAGGTGATCAGATCGGGGAAGGTTATAAATCTCTTGCATATTCTCTGCAGTTCAGGGATATGAATAAAACATTGAGTGATGAAGATGTCAATAGTGCCATAAAGAAGATTTTGAATGGACTGGAAAGCATGAAGATTGAACTCAGATCTTGATGGCAAACAGGCTGCTTTATGCTGCAGACGTCATAAAGCAGCCTTATAAACGTCTGCGGAATGGAGAATGGTATGGAAAAGAAAAGTGCATGGACATTTTACAACAAGACAGAATTGAAAAAAGTGGATGCCTACGGAAAGGCATACATGGATTTCTTAAACAACGGAAAGACGGAGCGTGAATGTACAGATTATATCATCAATGAGATTGAACAGAATGGATATCAGGAATTTGAAACACTGATGAAGACGAAAAAGAAATTGTCCAAGGGAGATAAGGTCTATTTTTGTGGCATGAATAAGACGCTTCTGATGTTTCAGATTGGTTCTGCGCCAATTGAGGAAGGAATGAATATTCTTGGTGCCCATATTGATTCCCCGCGTCTTGATGTGAAGCAGAATCCGCTTTATGAAGAAGGAGG
Organism: Lachnospiraceae bacterium; assembly: GCA_051879415.1. Classification (GTDB taxonomy): domain Bacteria; phylum Bacillota; class Clostridia; order Lachnospirales; family Lachnospiraceae; genus NK4A136. The sequence continues at coordinate 3,912 of JBJELZ010000225.1, read as the reverse complement.
ATTTGCTTATCTTGATACCCATTATTATGGCGGCATCAAGAAATACCAGTGGGTAACCATACCGCTTGCCATTCATGGCGTTGTTGTGAAAAAAGATGGAACAACAGTCATTGTAAATATTGGCGAGGAAGAGGATGATCCTGTATTTTTCATCTCTGATCTTTTGATTCATCTTGCATCGGAGCAGATGGAAAAGAAGGGAAATAAGGTGATCGAAGGGGAGGCTCTGGATGTTATTGTTGGCAACAGTCCTTTGGTGACACAGGAGAAATCCGGAGCAGATAAAGATGAGCAGGCAGAGAAGGCAGATGAGAAAGAAGCTGTCAAAAAGAATGTGTTATCTATCCTGAAAGAATATTATCAGATGGAGGAAGAAGACTTTTTAAGTGCGGAGCTTGAGATTGTACCTGCCGGAAAAGCCAGGGAAGCAGGTCTGGACCGCAGTATGATCCTTTCCTACGGACATGATGACAGGGTTTGTGCTTATTCCTCTTATCAGGCAATGTTAGAGGTTACCAATGCAAAGCGTACCACCTGCTGTATTCTGACAGACAAGGAGGAAATCGGAAGCGTCGGTGCAACCGGCATGAAATCCAGATTTTTTGAAAACAGTGTAGCAGAGCTTCTGAATGCAATGGGATGCTACAGTGAGCTTGCCCTGCGCCGTGTGCTTGCCAATTCCTATATGCTTTCTTCGGATGTTACCAGCGGTTATGATCCGCTTTATGCATCCAGCTTTGATAAGAAAAATGTTGCATTTTTAGGCCATGGCTTTTCATTTTGCAAATTCACCGGTTCACGCGGTAAATCAGGTTCCAATGATGCCAATGCGGAATATCTTGGCAAGATCAGACAGATTATGGACGACGCTTCTGTAAGATACCAGACAGCAGAGCTTGGCAAGGTTGATCTTGGTGGCGGCGGAACCATTGCCTATATCATGGCACTGTATGGCATGAACGTGATTGACTGCGGTGTTCCCGTCATGAATATGCATGCACCCTATGAAGCAATCAGCAAGGCGGACCTTTATGAAAACAAGAAAGGGTATATCGCATTTTTAAAGAATGCTTAATAAAATTAAGAAAGAATCAGATATTGCATATGGAACTTAAGAAATCAGATTACTATTATGAACTGCCGGAGGAATTAATTGCCCAGGATCCGTTGGCAGACCGTTCCTCTTCCAAAATGATGGTATTGGATAAAAATACCGGAGAGATCACCCATAAGCATTTTTATGATATCATTGATTATCTGTCTCCCGGGGACTGCCTTGTATTAAATAATACGAAGGTTATGCCGGCTCGGCTGTATGGTGTGAAGGAAGAAACCGGGGCAGTGATTGAAGTGCTGCTTTTAAAACATCTTCCTGACGGCTGTTACGAGACACTGGTAAGACCCGGAAAAAAGGCGAAGCCCGGAACGGTTATTTCTTTTGGAGATGGCATCTTAAAAGGAACGGTACTGGATGTACTGGAGGAAGGAAACAGAAAAATCCGTTTTACCTATGAGGGTATTTTTGAGGAAATATTAGACCAGCTTGGAGAAATGCCGCTTCCTCCTTATATTCATCATAAGCTTCAGGATAAGAGCCGTTATCAGACGGTTTATGCAAAAGAAGAAGGCTCAGCTGCTGCACCGACAGCAGGACTTCATTTTACCCCGGAATTATTAAAACAGATCGAGGAAAAGGGAGTTCATCTTGCCTATGTAACACTACATGTCGGTCTTGGAACCTTTCGCCCTGTTAAGGAGGAAAATATTCTGGAGCATCATATGCACAGTGAATTCTACCGGGTGGATGAAGAAACAGCAGAGTTAATAAATCGGACAAAAAAGTCCGGCAAACGTGTAATCTGTGTCGGGACCACAAGTGTCAGAACAGTAGAGAGTGCGGCTGACGAGAACGGAATTGTCAGGGCAGGCAGCAATGACACAGAGATATTTATCTATCCGGGATATCAATTCAAGGTTCCTGATGCACTGATAACGAATTTTCATTTGCCGGAATCAACATTGTTGATGCTGGTATCTGCAATGGCGGGACGTGAACATATTCTGGCAGCATATAAGGAAGCAATCAGAGAACATTACCGGTTCTTTTCTTTCGGAGATGCCATGTTTATTACCGATATCGGATAAGCGGTATAAACCGCAGTTCTGATGCAGATGGGCCTGAGATACTACTTGCGGAAATTTACAGAATATGATATAATTTAGCTCGATTTACTAGTTGCTTTTATACCTTAAAGAAAATGTATGCATCTTTATTTGCATTCACATGAAGGAGTTGCTTATGCAGGAAAAAAGAAAAAGCAGACGTATGGAACTGGAATCACAGATCATTCTGAAAAGGCTGGATTCTTCTGATGGGAAGAACGAAGCGGTTGATATTACCATGAAGGATGTTTCCAAGAGTGGTGTCGGATTTACCTGTAAATATGATCTGTCAGTAGGAGCTGTTTATGAATGTCAGCTTACTTTGTGGACAAAAGAGGTTATTCATTCCTTTATTGAAATTGTACGTGTGATGCCACAACAAGATGGTGAGACTTCCTATGGTGGTATTTTCATCGGAATGTCCGAGATGGATTTAAAAAGAATTGAAATTTATTTTACACTCTGCGATAATAACCTGATGTAAGAAAATTTATTTACGAAAATAATATCCCCAGACCAACATAAATGTAAGTGTCTGGGGATATTATTTTCGTATCTTATATTCTGTAGATTACTTTATTCCTCATATACCGTATAGTTATATTTGTCGCTGGTTAATACAGGGATGGCAGCCTGAAGAGAGGCGTCATCATAAAAGGCAATATAAAGTACTCCCTGTGAATGTTCTCTGTTATGAGTGATACCGATATTTTTAATGCTGATCTGATTTTCTGCAAGAATGGCGGCAACCTTCGCTATGGCTCCGGCTTCATCAGGAAGATCCAGATAGAGCTGGAAAGCCTTCTGAAGGGGACCGGAGGCCTGGTTATCAATACTGTTTCGATAATTGCCTGCTGTTTCAAACAGTTCATAGATCTTCTGAAAGTCCTGCCGGTCAATTTCATCATAAATCTTCTGCAGTTCTTTTATGTAATCCTTCAATAAAATTAAAATTTGTTCTTGATTGCTTCTGCAGATATGCTCCCACATGGTTGGAGAAGAGGAAGCAATTCGCGTAATATCTTTAAATCCTCCGGCGGCTATCATTTTCATGAAATGATCCGTGAAATCATTTTTTTCAACTAACTTAACAAGTGCAGCAGCAATTAAGTGCGGTACATGGCTGATCGCTGCAGTGGAATAATCATGTTTTTTTACATCAGCTTTGATGGGAAGTGCATGAAGCGAGGCTATAAAATCATAGAATGCTTCATAACGTTTCTCCGGTACAAGACGTTCCGGCGTCAGAATATAATATGCATTTTCTAAGAGTGTTTCAGATGCATTGGCATAACCGGTTTTTTCACTGCCTGCCATAGGGTGCCCGCCGATAAAACGATCTGTAAGCTTAAGGCGTTCGACCTCTTTGTGGATATCTCCCTTGACGCTGCCGACATCTGTTAAAATGCAGTCTCCGGAAAGAAATGGGAGCATTTTCTCAAGATTGGCAACATTGATGCCAACAGGAGAGCAGAGAAAAATATAGTCACTTTTTTCAATCTGATCCGTTACTGAAGTCATGGCATAGTCTATCACATGCTCGTTAAGTGCCAGCCGGATATTTTCAGGACTTCTGTTATAGGCATTAATAATCACTTCCGGATGATATCTTCTGATTGCCTTGGCAATGGATCCGCCGATCAGACCTAAACCTATGATAGTACATGTCAATTTTTTTTCTGCCATGATGAGTTCTCTCTATACTTTCTTATTTATTTTGCACAAAAAAGCCTGTATTTTAGCCATTCG
>JBJELZ010000224.1:0-24717 GCA_051879415.1 Lachnospiraceae bacterium | reverse complement strand
GCTGATTGAAACCGCATCATCTTGTGGTTTCTATACCATTCAGTGGGATGTGGATAGCCTTGCTGGACGAAGAAACGCGAACAATGTCTTATACTTTCCAAACAATTTCTATCTGGTTGTGCCCAACTTTGATATGGTCAATGTATGCGCGTGCAACCATCTTTTTCTCTTCCAGATCTAGTTGATCAAACTCCACATGATCACATACAACCGGTTTGGTTACAGATGCTGCAGCCTCCAACGCAGCTTCGGCAAGTACCGCCCGCCGCTCCTCCATCCGGGCGATCTCTGCATTGATATATTTCATAGTGACAGCAGCTGCATTACCACCGGCTATGCCGTTGATCAGGTTCTGTATCTTTTCCTCGATCTCCTGCAGTTCTATCTTCTCCCTTGCCGACAGTCCCTTTTTCTCTGCCGGAAGCGGTTCGTCAACACACTGTTTCAGAATCCTTTTAAGTTCTTCCGCTACAATTTCCTCAACATCATTCCCCCGGATGGTAAAAAGCATATCGCAGCAACGCTCAATATGTCCGGTACAGTTGAGATATTTTATTTTGCTTTTGACGCCAGAATTAACCAGAACACGAACCGACCTTCCGCAGGAAGCACATTTCAACATTCCGGAAAGCCATGTTTTTTTCCCCATTCCACTGGTCTTAATCTGCTTGTTTTTTGCCAGCTTATTCTGACATGCCAGCCAGATTTCGGAGGATATAACACCTTCCCAATTTCCCAGGTTAAATACCGTTTCCTCTTTGGGTTTTATTCTTACTGTCCCCCGTTCTCTCTTTCCTATAAGCATTCCCCCATGCTCCCCGTCAAAATCCTCCAGCGGATTTGTAACATTCACGCCCATTGCCTTATAATATGCATATACATCCGCATCCGCTTTTACATATGCCGGATTCTTCATGAGACGGGCAAGGGACACATTACACCAGTTACTACGCTGTATTCCGGATATGCCGTTATCATCCAGATATTTTGCAAGACTTCCTAATGAAAAATTACCGGTGGCATACAGTTCAAAGATGGTATGTACATGCTCCATAAGCTCATTTTCGATCAGTGTAGGGCACTTTTTCCCAGCAATCTCTATACGGCCGTTTTGAAAACCATACGGCGCCGGTCCTCCCGGCCAGTTACCAAGTTTTGTTCTGGCATAATAATTGTCCGCCACACGTTCTGCAATCGTCTCTCGTTCCAGTTGTGCGAACACCATTAGGATAAACAGCATTGCCTTGCCGATGGGCGTCGATGTGTCAAATTTCTCATTCACTGAGATAAAATCAACATGATGTGCCTCCATTATTTCCCATGCGTTAGAAAAATCCAATAGAGAACGCGAAAAACGATCAATCCGGTACACAACAATTCTGCTGATTTTTCCAGCTTGGACATCCTGCATCATACGCTGCCATTCCGGCCGCTTAGTATTTTTTCCGGAATATCCCTTATCCCTGTATTCCTCAATATCTTCCTCCGGAATACATTCTTTTTTTGCCAGTTCTATCTGTGTTTCAATAGAAATTGAATCCTTTTTATCAATAGATTGTCTCGCGTAACATGCCTGCATCCGCCACGCCCCTTACCCTTTTTTTCTGTCTTAATTTTTTTTGCAGCATCACATACTGTTCCTGCAATTTGGCACGCCTTTCCTTCACATCCGAATAATCCGGTATGACATGTTTTACTTCCATCATAGCCTGTTCCTCCTTTCTCTTTAATCATACTTATGTATTCCAGAGTCCTAAATATGCTTGCCGGCGGGAATTAATCCTCCACAGGTTTCTCACCTATCCCATTCCTATGGGCATCCTCTTTTGGGGTGTATCATTATCAGCATACGGATCTCATCGCGTCTATGTTATCGCAAGCGCATAGATGATCCGCTCCTTCCGTATGCCACGTTACCGGACTTTATATAATTTTCAAAGTACATATCAATATTTTCTGCTTACGCCCTTATCTGCTCCTATTGGTAGTCTCCACGCAGCTTTTCCCACCGTGCCAACAGCTTTTTAGTCATATGCTGCTGTTTGATCAGTTCTGTCCGACGCCGGATAAAATCATATAGCTTTTCCCGGTATTTCTCCGGATCGAGCACACCGGCTTCGATCTGCAGCAACCCTCTCTCCCATCCGGCAGTAAATTGTGGATCTAACATTGGTGCTGCCGCTTCCTGAAGAAGTTCATATACCAATTCCCCCTTCAGCGTTGTTTTGATCTGCTGTGTCTTGACATCCAACGCGATATATTCAATAGATATCAGTTTTTTTATTATCTCTGCCCTGGTTGCAGGCGTTCCGATTCCGCATCCTGCTATTGACGCCCTCAACTGTACATCCTCAATCCGGCTCCCGACTCGCTCCATGGCAATGATCAGGCTTCCTGATGTATATCGTGCCGGAGATACCGTCTCCCCCGGCTTCACTTCAAAGGATGCTTCTAAAGCCATTCCTGGCTCTATTTGAGCGATTACATCCAACATATCGGTATCTTTTACCCTTCCATCCTTTTCTTTGAATCCTGGGCAAATTAGCGCCTTTAAGCGGCATCCAAACAACTCGCCCATAACCTCCGCTGTAATCTCCGCTACCTTGTATTCCGCTGCATCCATAAAAACTGCAAGGTATCTGTTTACAATCATGCTATAGATAATCCTTTCTATGCCTGCAAGACTCGAACCAAGCTTGCCGGTGGGAATAATTGCATAATGATCCGTAATCTTTCCATCGTTGACGTATCTCGTATCCCGGATAGATGCATAGCATCTTTTATCCAGTATTCCGCCAACAGTCTCCTGAAAGTCCCGATTCCGGCACAATCCCTCCAGTATATCTCTGGATTCTTCCGCAATGGCACTGGACAACACTCTTGCATCCGTTCTCGGGTATGAGATCAGCTGCTGCTCATACAAACTTTGCAGATACTGCAAGGTTTTGTCTGGACTGATCTTTAACCGTAGCGAGCATTCGTCCTGCAGATCCGCCAGATTGTATAGGTATGGTGCTGCCTCCTGCTCCTCATACACACTGCTGGATGTAACCTTCAGCTTACCTACAGCATTAAAGATATCAGTCATACGGTCTGCATCCTTCTTTTTCCTAAAAGCTATATCCTGATAGAGCTGTTTCGCCTTGTAAAACTGGCTTCTATCCCTTGCACGCCATTCCATAGAAAAAGCCCCATTCCTACTAAATGCTCTTATCCGGAAAAATTCGTCCTGGGAAAAATTCCTGATTTCACGCTCCCGATCTACCACCATACCTAAAAGGCAGATCATAACCCTGCCGACGGCTATAGATCCTTTTTCCAGATTTAGAAAATATTTCAAATCATTTCCATAAGCTAAAGTAACCGCCCGGCTGAAATTGATTCCTATCAGCCAATCTTCAATCGCCCTTAGATACGCTGCCTCGCTGATAGCGTCATATTCCTTAAGATACTTAGCAGACGCCATTCCTTCCCGAATTGCCTCCGGCGTCATAGATGAGATCCAGATCCGCTTTTCCTCTGCCTTCGGATTGTGCCCCGCCTTTTCCCGGATTAACCTTTGTATATATTCTCCCTCTCTTCCGCTGTCTCCGGCATAATAGATCACATCCACATCCGTCCGGCGTAAAAGCTCCTTAACCACCTTAAACTGCTTTCCAACACCCTTTATTACCTCATACTTGTATTTCTCCGGAATGAATGGCAGCGTTTCCGCACTCCATTTTTTCATTTCCGGATCATAACTTTCCGGATAACTCATCGTAACCAGATGCCCAATACACCAGGTTATGATATACTCATCCGACTCCAGATACCCTTCACGCCTATTAACATGACCGCACAACGCATCGGCATACTGCCTTGCTACAGACGGTTTTTCCGCGATAATCAGTTTTTTCATTCTTTGTCTCCTTTCTTCCACCGGTCCAATAAATCAATGATGGTTTTCTCTATATCTTCCGGCGTATAGTTTTCCGGGAAATACTGATTAATGCGCTTTTCATTCATTGTAAATCTCCGTTTCGGTGCGGATGTCTTCCCGATCAGGATCTCCAAAATCTGTTCTTCCTCCAGCGCACATCCCGCCCGCTTTTCCACTTCTTTTATCTTCTGTGCCTGTACTATACTTGGCACTATATTATGATCTGTCATAACCACCCATAGACGTTTCTGGCTGGCCGGACACAGAAATGACAATTCATAGCCCACATTCACCGGCATGCGCTTTGCATCGATCAGATCCAGCATTACTTTCAACAGATGATTTAAGTGCATGTAACGCCGGATTTGGTTCCTTGACTCACCAAATTCTGCCGCAAGTTTTTCGTCCGTCCGCCCCTTATCTTCTGCAGAGATCACCTTAGCGCGCATGGCGTATGCCTTTGCCTTTTCACTTGGCAGGATCCCTTCCCGCTGGATATTGGAATCGACCATATAAGCGATTGCAATATTATCTGGGATATCCTTTATGACGACTGGCATCGTCTCTTTCCCGGCCAGTTGGCTTGCACGTCGCCTCCTGTGCCCGGCAATCAGCTCATATCCCCCTTCCTTCCGGGGACGTGCAATCGCTGGCACGATTACCCCCTGTTCCCGGATACTATCCGCCAGCTCCGCCATGGCCGCATCATCCCGAACAGAGAAAGGGTGTCCCACAAATTCATGCAGCTCCTCCAGACGGATCTCCACTGCCTCAGATCCGGACGTATCTCCGGCACCGACGCCAAACATATCATCATAAGATGTAAATTGAATATTAGGCTTATTCTGCATAGGTCATAACCTCCTCTGTCACAGCTTTATATGCCAGCGCTCCTTTGCATTTTGAATCATATTTATAAATGCTCTTTCCATAAGCGGAACTTTCCGCAATTCGTATATTTGAAGGTATCTTATTTTTGAAAATATTAATATGCTTTCCATAAGCATTTTCCAGCAACTCCGATATGATCCTTGGATTCTTTGCCCGGTCATCCACTTTCGTCAACAGAATCCCCATAATTGCGATCTGTGGGTTTAAAACTTTCCGGACTTTAGATATGCTCATCAGTAACTGCTGCAGACCCTTAACGGGCAGATATGCTGCCTCAACGGGTATGATAATGCTGTCTGCAGCAGTAAAAACATTAAGTGTAAGCACGCCCAGAGACGGCATACAGTCAATGATTATGTATTCATAATTATCTTTCACCGTCTGCAGGTAGCTTTTTAACATATGTTCCCTGCTCATTACATTTGCCAGGGATAATTCGATTCCGGATAATTCCAAGTTCGCCGGGATCAGATCTACCGCTTCCGGATGCTTCAAAATTGCGAAATCTGGTTGCATACTGATTTCATTTACCGTGTTGTATATAACATCCCGCAGCGTCTGCTGTACATCATCCGGATTCCATCCTAAGGATGCCGTTAAAGATCCCTGCGGATCCGCATCGATCAGAAGCACTTTATAACCCTTTCTAGCAAGTCCTATACCCAAATTGACAGATGTGGTGGTCTTGCCAACTCCTCCTTTTTGATTTGCAATCGCAATAACTTTAGCCATTCCTATTTTCCTTCCTTTCCTTCATTTTGAAAGTGTACGCACCATTTTTCTGGCATGTGTAACTACACACCCGTACATACCTTATTTTTTCTCTTTTCCTAACTGGAATCATATAGCCCCATTTTCTGCCGGACTCCTCCCGCTTATATGGCGTTCCAAATTGACGTCCACACACCGGACATTCCTGCATTATCATCAGCATTGTTCCTTGATATTCCATTGATTACCTCTTGCCTTTTTCTATAAATTGTGGTTAAATAACTTCTATAGATAGTGGGTTGTGGGTACCGGTCAATATGTTTATAGCCAGCCCCATACCAACTACCGGATTTGAAAAAAGACCGATGCCGCCAAGCTATGTAGGTCTTTTTTTAATGTTGTAACTGCCACTCTTTTTACCTCCTCTCTACCAAGTCATATGGATATAATCCAGTTTTTCAAAAAGCTCCTCTGCATATTTCGCTTTGTTGTCTTTTGGATGTTCCTCAATCCACTGCTGAAGTATCAGCATTAAGTCCTCTACATTCCGCCTGCTCTCAAATAATTCATACATGTTCAGTTACCTTCCTTTCACTAAGTTTTAATCTTTATATTTTCTCCTTCTTCCATTCCTCATATAAACAAAAAGGAACAGGCATTATAGCTTGTCCCTCTTGTAATTAACTGGCTTTTATGATATATTCTTCTAAGAAGTGGTACTTGGCTGTACCCCTCGGAATAGTTTAGTAGTTAAAAATAACCGCCAACGTTTTCCAGACAGGGGCGGTTATTTTTTGCCATTACGGCTTATCTCGTAAATGAGACCTATCAATGCAACTACAAATAATCCAATCTGGATCAGATCATCATATGTAACAAACATAGGCATCAACCCCCTTTCTCAAGGGGCAACCGTTCCCACATATCCAATATATCATTTTTCGCCAGCCACTACAATCGGGAATGAATTATCAAACCCCAATCAGCCGGAAGCTTCTCTCCAACTCATCTATAATTTCCAAAAGCAATATAATCTGCCATATGATTTCCTCCTCCATTATCTAAAGATTTTGTTAATTTTAGGTTTCATAATATAAACAAAAAGGAACAGGCATTATAGCTTGTCCCTCTTGTAATTAACTGATTTTTATGATATATTCTTTTTAGAAGTGGTACTTGGTTGTACCCCTTGTAAGTAATGTTTAGGTAAAAATAACCGCCGCGATTACCAGTCAGGGGCGGTTATTTTTTGCTATTACAGCTTATCTCGTAAACGAGACCTATCAATGCAACTACGAATAATCCAATCTGGATCAGATCATCATATGTAACAAACATAGGCATCAACCCCCTTTCTCAAGGGGCAACCGTTCCCACATATCCAATATATCATTTTTCGTCAGCCACTACAATCGGGAATGAATTATCAAACCTCAATCAGTCGGAAGCTACTCTCCAACTCATCTATAATTTCCAATAGCAACATAATCTGCCATATGATCAGAATTGTTTTCAAAAAGACTTAGTTGTACATTTTGAGACTCTCTCTTTGTATGTACTGTTTGCAATTCTAATATTTGATTTGTATTTGAAAATGAAATGGCTTCTACCGATGTATTAAATATTTTTGCTATTTCCATAGCCCTTTTGAGTGACGGATTTCTTTTTCCTGTTTCATACATTCCTACAGTCGCTGAACTAACGCCAAGTTTTTTTGCCAATTCTCTTTGTGACATATTTTGCTCAGCTCTAAGTTGTGCCAATGTCTTTTTATCCATTTTTCCATTCCTCCTTTCTTGCTCACGCTTCGTTGATATATCTATATAATAATAACGTTTTGTTGTCGTGTCAATACTATTTTTCACATTTTGTTAGCATCCCTTTTATTAAATATAAAAAATAATAAAATAAAATTAGATGGAGGGTAATAAATGGAATCGAATGTTGGAAAAATGATTTCGATACTTCGCTCTGAAAGGGAATTAACCCAACGGGACTTAGCATCTCTTTTAAACGTAAGCAATGGAGCCGTTGGTATGTGGGAAACTGGCAAAAGACAGCCTGATCTTAACATGATTCTCAACATAGCTAAATTCTTTGATGTTTCAGTTGATTATTTACTAGGGATAGAACATTCTAAGGAAATAAATAATTTGAACTTTCAGATAGATGGTAGACAGCTTTCTCCGGATGAGGAATCTCTTCTACAAGCGTTTAATCAATGCAGTGAAGAATGTCGGCAATATCTTATTGCCAAAGCTCAGGTATTGGCAATAGAGGGTCTCTCGGCAGCTACTACAGAGGAATATGGAAAATACATTGATCAGGAAAAAAAATACCATCCTTTGGATGGTATCGAAGGAACAGGTATCAGCTCTTAAAAAAAATAGGCTAACCTATAATCAATAGGAAAAAAGCAACAAAGGGGACATAAAATTATGAGGGGAAGAGTGCATGCTGCAATAGGCTTTGCTGTAAGCACAGGTATCAGTTTAAGTGCATTATGTTTGCATGAATTCTACAATCCCAGCTCATTGCAGCTTGCGGGGATGGCAATTTTCGTACCCACCACTGTTTTTGGAAGTTTATTACCAGACATAGATCATCTGAATGCTACTTTATCTAAAAATTCTCCCAGAATCTTTCGTTTCTTGTATCGCTACATTGTGTCTGCTGGAGATTATTTTGGTAATCAAACACGCTCTCAGATTCTAGCCAGTCATCGTGGAATTTGTCATTCAATTTCTGCCTGCATATCTGTTCTTACACTATTATTGCCTTTCGTTTTCTTCAATCCAATTCTATTTTTTGAATCAGGGATGCATGGCATTATTTTGGGAATGATTTTACATATACTGTGTGATGCCTTTACTCCTGCCGGTGTAATGTTGTTTGCTCCATTCTCAACCAAACAATACCATATCAAATTGTCCAGGTCCCGAATAAAGCAGATTAACAGAAAAGGTACACCATTCAATTTTAAATATCACTTAATCACAGGATTTCTTTATATATGCAACCTTATTTTCACATGGTTAAAACTCATGTTATTTTATATTCTCATAATAATATCACTTATTATAATTCTTACATTATTTGACTTAATCATGAGATCCCATAGTTTTTCCAACTTTTCAATAACTACATTTACGATTTTAACGGTTATATTATTGGTGGCTATTGCTACACTCACACTAATAATAAATAAATTTCGCCAAAAACTTTCACTATACTTATTTCGGAACTACGGACAAACGTCTGATAGTTAATCATTTTTCTCACAGAAATCCGCTTTAATCAAGACATAAAAAAGGGGCTGCCGATTGATGGTTGCCCTTGATATTTCCTCTTATTTGACTTTTACCAAAAAACTCGTTATAATAAGGACATAAAAAGGTGCTACCGATAGACGGTCAGCCCATTCAAATGATTTAGACAAAATAGTCGCCTCACTTTAGCGGAGCAGGGCGGCTATTTTTGTGTTTTATGGTTATCCTTGCTTCCTATCGCAAATCCAAGCCCAAAAGCCGTCAAGCATAAGCTGATGACCGCTATCAGACCTTCTACTGTCAACATTGGCAAAGCCCTCCTTTCCCAGATTTCCTTTTTAGGATTTCTATGTAATCGGAGGGGCACAGTCCCTCCGCAGAGGGCTAACCGCCTACCATCTTGGTAGCACCAAATGAAATTCTAACATAATTCGACAGGGCTTTCAATGAAAAATATCCATATACAAATCTATCCCGTGTCCCAATTTGGGACACTTGTATAATTCATAATTTCTGATGAACATATTTTGACTTTCACACAGAAATCCTCTATAATTAAGACATAAAAAGGGCTGCCGATAGACGGTCAGCCCAATTATTCAGTTACAGCTATAGCCGTATCCTTTGGTCGGGGGCGGCTATTTCTGTGTATTGTTATTATCCTTGTTTCCGACGGCGTTTCCAAGACCGAAAATTGCTTTATGAGATATATTGTGATATACTTTTCTTGGGAAATCAAAGAGCCGGGCGGCTTACCCTCTTTTTCGGAGGGGCTAACCCTCCAGACGAAAGAAAGGAGGGCATTGCCGATGTATGTTACATATACTGATTTAATTCAGATTGGAATATTCATTTGCGCCCTTGTCGGATTGTGTTACACAATTTTCAGGGGAAAACGAAAATAGCCGCCATTACTCCCAATAATGACGGCTGTTGTTAAAACAGTTGCTTTTTAATCTCTTTTATTGCCTGTCCCAATTTGGGACACGGAATCTCACAACAGATGTTCATAATCACCCGCCAGCGTATAATCTTCAATAACAATCTCACCAGCCAGCTCCCCCAGAGATTTCCCATTCACCATAAACTGATCGACCAGTTCTTCTGCAGTATCATATCTTTTGTCTTCCTCTGCATATGCCTCTCCAATAATAAATTGATCCCAATTAAAAATGGTAAAACACTTCCCTTGTACATTAAATATAATATCTGTTCCATACTTCACACGCCTAATCCACTCTTCCCTTGTCATGATAATTCACTCCCTTCTGGATAATATCATTGTTCTCTTCCAATTCTTCCTCAGACAAAGCCTGTGGGGCACCTCGTTTTTCCCCCTGAAAGATATGCTTATGCGCCCCGGTCGGATGAGTTTTCGGCTTTCCATGATCCGTTGTGTCAAAATCCCTGTCCGCCATACGGTTATCATCATACAGCCGTCTTTGATATACATGCCCCTCATCATCCGTTTTATCCATCGCAACATTAGGATACTCACTTCGCAGCGGTAATCCATTTTTCAGCTCACTGTTCTTTTTTTTTATTATAACACGTTTTGATTTTTGTGAAGCATCAATTTCTCCATAACCGGCATAAATACCTTCTCCGCCGCTTTCCGTTTCTTCCGGCTGCATCCTCGGCGCTTCGCCGGCTTCCTGCCAGACAGGATCAACAACGACAGGCTGCCTTGCCGACTCCTGTTTCTGCCGTCCACGTCCATTACCCGCCTTGGCCGTACCCTTCCATTCTCCCCGTGGATGTTCCTTCTGCTCAGAAGCCCCCGCTGCCGCATCCTCATGCAGTTCCTTCCATAAGGATCTCTGATAATATTTAACTTCATCCAATTCCATACCTCTGATTCTGTCATAATATTGCTCCTCTGCTTGTTCCTTATAATATTTTTCTTTTAACTGGCTATCAATTTGATTTTCATACTTTTCTACATCGTCAAGAAAATAATCTCCCTTACGTAAATCTATATTTCTTGCCTCGTACAGATCAAGCCTGTTCAATGCACGGCTGACGGACTGCGGCGTCATCCTCGGCACTGCGGAAAGTATCCCCATGATCTTGTTACGCCCCAGATAAATCCCGACCAGTATACCCATCTGCAGAAACGTAACCACCAAAAAGCCGCCCATAGTGTCCAACATTTCAAATAATGAGTTATCAATCTTGATGATGATGCCAAGAAGGAAGGTAATCAGCAAAACGCCAAGCTGTGCCTCCAGGACCTTGTGCAGCCATGTGGACACGATGCTCTCATATCCCGGAAGCAGCGCCAGAAGCAGAATAATAGGCGCAATCATGACATAGATTACAGTCATGACCTGCATGATCAGCTGGATGGCCGCTACCGCCATGTATAATACACACTTGACGAGAAATGGAATAAAGTATACAAGCATTGCACCCAGTCTCGACAAAGTACGGGTCTTGCTGAAACAGACAGATGCTCCCCCATAATTTTCCACCAAAGACGCCCTATTGTCCGAACCCGGCAGATTAGCAATGTTAAGAAACTCCTTCACCTCATCCTCCGTTGGATCCGTTCCGGCAAACTCCAGGGATTTCCATGGTTCTTCTACGAGATTTTTCCAAAGAAGTTCAGCGGCAGTTAATGCAAAATCGGTTGTACTGTCTCCGGATGCAGATGCACTTACGCCTGCACTGTCATTGACCCCAACCATAACCTCCACACTTACTTCCTTGGTGATTTGTGTGATCCAGCTGAGTACCTCATCCGACTTATCTACCAGGGCAATGGACACAATTACGATAACCAGCACCTTGAGGATATCCCCAACGGCACCCATCGTATCACGCTTCAGCATACGTTTCAGGAGGATTATTGCCGTACCGCAGAAAGCCAGCGTAAACAGAGGCTCAAATATCGTATCGTGCATGGATTCACTGATGCCGGACAGGAAAGGAGACAGAATTTCCCCGGCATCAAAATTCAGTGCATAATACAGCATGGACATAACCAGCTTGGTCAGCAGTTTGATAATACTCCAGACGACATTACCCACCGCATTTACTGCGGAATAGAAGGCGTCCAGTATATCAAGCTTCTCCACGTCAAAATAGTAGCATTCATAACTCTCCAGACCGTCAATATCATCAAAGGCCCCGCCGTCATCAATGCCGGTCCCGTCATCAGCTCTGAGGGACTGCGGAAGGCAGAATGCAATCCACAGCATAAAAAAAATTGTAAATAATACCCTTTTCATCCCTTTCATATATACAGACCCCTTTACTCTACAAATTCAAACTGCGGTCTTCTAAAATAGCTAAATGTACAGGATGGCATTGCGGGTGCAAAGACACGTTCAGTAACGGGATTTCTGATATTGGATCCTTCGCTTATCGAAATGCCCACTCTTCCGGACGCTCTGGAGGGTGTTCCGTATGCTCTCCCGCCACAATGGATAAAGGCATTGCAGCCATTAATCTGTCCTATGTAAATCCCCACATGGTTCACTTCTCCTGCCGCCATCGATGCCGGATCACGGACAAATCCCAGATCACCAACCTGCAGGTCGGCTTCCTCAATTTCTGTACAGGCATACCAGATCAGTGCCGTTCCGGCTACGCTTATTCCCTCCGGCACCCCATTGCTTCCGGCAGTAATCGATGTGCCAAAGCATTGGTAATATACCCAGTCTACATATCCGGAACAATCCAATGCACCTGAAGGCGGTCCCATTCCCGGTGATTTCCCACCCATCTGGTAAGGCCAGTTGATGATTGATACTGCCACCCGTGCCAGATCCATCCTGGATACGGAACCGGTTACCACCTCCGGCAGATTGACCCCGATATTGGAGACATCAATATAATAATCATACAGATAATACAGATACAGTGAGTCGTGAAGCTGCAGGATTGTATATGCCTCGCCCTCAGGTATCCCGATATATTGAGTCAGTACCATCATATATTCCGGATTTTCAGTTAAGACAACTTCATATTTGACCGAATACCCGCATCTTTCCGTATAAGTTTCAGACTTTTCTGCCGCTACCCCGTACATATCCATGATAAAACCGGATACGTCATCATCCGTCACATCAGATTCCGTGATCCCCATGTAGCTGAGGATGTTGGAGGTTCCATCCCATTCTGCATCGGCAAGTTCCACCCACACAGCCTCGTTTTCTGATACGGAGGATTCCATGATGTTATTGCCGGATACATCCTGACATACATACAAGGTTTCCGTCATGGTACAGAACTGTAGCGAGGTAAGCAATGGATTGTAAGCTGCGATTCCCTTGCCTTCCAGAGATGCTCTGATAGCATCGCAAAGCATCGACATATCCCATGCAATCCCCAGTTCTGTTCCTATATATTGATAAGGGTATGCATCTTCCCTGGTAGCCGGTATCTCCACCGGCGCCGCGGCGTCTCCGGCGCTTACCAGCAAAAGTAGCAGAAGAAGAACGCCGATAAATCCACCGCCACTTAAACCCAAAAACAAAATAACTGCTTTTCCCGATTTTTTCATATGATCTCCTTTTCAAATAATGCAGACAAATCTGTCAGATCAATATCCTCTCCGTCATCAGCAGAAGAGGCCTCCGATATCATCTGTTTCTCTCCGGATATGACCTGTTCTTTCTGATGTACGTTTTCTGCTTCATCCTTCCTGGTTTTTGGCGTGGTCGTAAAGACCTCCACAATATCCTGAAATACTGCGTCGAATTTAAGAATCCCAACTCGTCTGTCCAAATCGCAGAATAAGCATTCTCCATTCCGCAGGTTTTTAATAATACTTTTATTCCGTTCCGTTGCTGCTATTTCCATGTATTCGCACATGCGGGCGGCTTCATCGTCGTTATTGGTCTGAAAGCAGAACTTATACGATATCGTATTTTTGATTCCCTCTGTAGGGATATCCAGCACGGAATGGCCGTTAAAGATACATCCCGTATATAAAGAACGTCCCATTCTGGTCAGATAATCATACAGCTTCACACCTTCCGTAGTCTTACCCAGTGCCCATGACTCATCGAAAAGAATAACCTTAAATACCGGCCTTTTTACCAGTGCAAACTTCCTGGCAAAATGGCTGATTACCATCATAATGACAGTTGATAACGTCTCTTCACTTGTATAATCCGCTTTTGCCGTTTCAGGAGACGGTAGCTTAAGGTTCTGTATCTGCAGTATATTCAGGCGGTTATCCAGCGTAATGGCCTTCTCTGTGCCATCTCCAATTAACAGATGGGACATACCGGCTTTTTTCTGCAGATTTAATCTTCGTGCCAGGAATTTTGCTTTATCATACAATTCGTCCTCCGGAGAGAAATCCGATAGAATATCAATCAAAAGCTGCATGCTGGGTACAGCATTTTTCGCCTTGACCTCCATAATTCCAACCGCCTCTAAAAGCACAGTATATTCTTCGGAAGTTGGCGCAATCTGGAATAATTCCGATATCACATTCAGCGCAAGTTCATTGGCCATTGCAAGGTCGTCGCGGTATATATTATAAGGATCCAGCTTTCCACTGTTATCCGGATCAGGAGACAGAGTTACGGTAGAAATCAAACCCTCGAAAATCTTAAAATCCGTTTCCCAATGACTTCTCTCGCCCTTGGGGTCGAATACCAATCCATAACCGCCATACAAGACCGTTAGAAACAATAACAGATTGGCGTTAAATGATTTACCGGTACCAAGATTGCCATAGAATGTTGCCGCAGCCGACTTATTAAGCAGACACGCCCTTCCCAGATCCAGAAATACATGCTTCTTCTCTCGTCCCGTCGTACCGATATAAGGTCCGTCATGGTCACCCAGCAAATGCATCGCCCCGATAACGCCGCTGGCCAGCGTCATGGGCAGAAGCGGCATGATATAATCTTTGGCCATAGTGCGCATTGATGGAATTGTGTGCATATAAAGCTTCAACTGGTCGGCAATGGGACGCTCTACGACGAAATTGAGATCCTCATACATAGATCTGACCTTCGCCGCCCTATGCTCCAACAACTCTTTATTGTCAGCGGCAACGCAGATTGTAATAGTTGTATAAAGTATAGGCTCCCTGTACTGTTTCAGTTCCATCTCCAATACGTCTGCATATTCCTTGGCTTCCAGCATGTCCTCCGGTATTTCAGCTTTAGCGCCGGCTATATGCTCCATCTGGCTATCTATTTCCTGCTTCTTTTTGGCCACATTATTGGCGGCAATCCTGTGTTCTTCCGCGCGGATATGGATACAAATCTCTGATTTTACATTCATGCTCTGCAGCATATATAGCCACTCCATGCCCGGATAATCAAAAACATCCGGAAGATGGGTAAGGACAAAAAAAGTCTGATATGACTTTTGGTGGTCGTTATCACAGATAATCGTCCGTTTGTCGGAAGTCACGGTACCGGTAAACAGATTGACTATCTCCCTTTCTCTTGGATGTATGATCTTTTCATCGCCTTCCGTCATAATCTCGGCAGACGGTTCCCATGCATCAAGATTCTGTGTTTTATAATACAGAGGTACCTTCACATTGAGTCCCCTATAGGGAATGCGCCGGATGAGCCATTGCACCTCCATGCTTGTCACAGGCATAAGATTCATCTTCATGTTCTGTTCATCAAACCACTTATCCGCAGCCTTCCTGTTCTCCTCAAGCCTGCTGTTCAGAATATCCCTGGTATCCAGATTCATATAAACATTTACCATATTGACCGGATCCTTAAAGAAATACTGGATACCGTCACTGATCTTCTTGATCATATCCCCTTCCGAGGCACCCAGTCTGGTCACGATATAATACTTGTATTCATTAGAATTCTTCTGACAGCTGCTGTCGGACAGATATTCCTCTGTCTGATCAGCGTGATTGACTGCCATTTGGTACAGCGGATCTTTCTTATCAAGTTTCGTTCTTAGCGCATGAAAATGCTCCTTATCATCCTCTTCCGTAGGGATAATCAGGATCTGCGCTTCCGATGTGATTCCGGCCAGGAATCTTGCCGTTTTATTTAACACCACTATTTTTGCTTCGTCATCCAAAAAATCATAATCAAAACCGCCTAACCGATACACGGCATGACAGCTTTTATCCGCATTAAAAATCAAATTATCAGTATAATAAACAATTGGGCATTGATACATATAACAACCTCCATAAGCTGCGGGGATGGCCTATTGCCATCCCTCGCTGCAATTCCATTTAAGTTTAACGCTCTTACTTTTTAAGGATCTAATCTGGTATTTCTCTATAACCCTGCCTTTCTCCGTTGCTGCATAACTGATATATCCTGTAAAATATTTAATTGGATTTTTACCGTCCAGCTTGACTTTTACCATATACTTAGTGATACCATACGGCAAAAGCACAAGACGGATTATCCCCGGAATAGATGCAATGACCGGAATGATTCTTCCTAGTATGTAGATCAGGAACAACACACCAAGAAAATACAACAAGTCATACGGATTGACAGGAACCGGCAGTGCAATGTTGCTGATTGCATAAATCTTTTTCTCAACCTTCCAGACCTTCAGATATGAATACAGTTTTACTTTTTTCCCTTTTTCCTTCATAGGTTACGATTCAAATATCAACTGTGCAATGCTTTCGCCTATCGTTGCAAGCTTATCCGGATTTTTCATAAAATAAAGTATGACAGATCCCGCTACGCCTGTAATGACAGCCTGCACCCATGCTCGCTTAATGAAACAGCTAAATAGCCCAATTGCCATAAACACCAGGCCAACCCAAAATAGGTTATCCAGAATATATTCCCCTGCTGTCTGTCCATAGTTACTGGCCAAAGCAATATTGTTCTGGGCCATATAAAAGCAAACGGTGCTAAACACAAACAGTATTCTCCTGTATATTTTTCCCTCCTTTCTGTTGACACTGACACACAATTCATTCCAGGTTTCTTTCCACTTAGCTAACATTTAATTCTCCTTCCGTTCTAATATTTTTTGATCTTGTATTCATATCTAAAATGTAATACCTTCCAGTGTCCTGATCGACCTTGAGTAATACATTAAACTCCTGATATAACAAAGCGCCGTTACAGGTATCCGTTATATAAAAGTTAACGACTGCGGTAATGGATTGATCTGCATTATAGTAACAATTAAGAGTATCTATTTTTACAAATTCATACCTTCCCTGAAGTCCTCTGAATCTCTCTTTATCCGCTGTGCTGCTTAAGTAATATTCAATAACACTCTGTTCCGCAGTATAGTACGATGTCAGAAAGTTAGAGATTGATGTGCTGACAGTGTCTATAACGGTCTCGTCATTAATGGATGTACCCCCATAATTGGACTGTGTATACACGGCGTTCGAGACTGCAGTATCCGTTACATATCTGGGAATATCCTCAACCAGATATTTCCCGTCGCCGGACGAATATATCGGTACTGTCATGGTCGTCTCTGCCTGCGTAGTCTCAGTAGAATAGGTCTGTCCGTCTTCATTCAGGATCTGCCGGCTGTACTCAACCACGGCATAAACATAGACATCATACTGGTTCGGTGCATATTCTTCCTTACGATATGCGTTTATGTATAAACAGGTAGCATTTGCCTTAAAATCCACTAGCTGTGTATTATTGCAGACAACACTGCTTGCATACTGACTGATACGACTATAATAATCATCTTTTTGGTCGATGGAGTAGGTCAGATATTCCCTGCCAAAATTCTCGGCAAAACTCATCAATTCCTCATTTTCATCCTTGAAATCTGAAAATTCCTGGCGAAAATTACTAATGATTAGCGCCACTTCGTCAATACCATCCTCCTTCTGGAATATAGATATTATTCCTTTGAAAAAAATAAAAACAAGCATAACCCATAAAATA
This sequence comes from Lachnospiraceae bacterium, assembly GCA_051879415.1. Taxonomy (GTDB): domain Bacteria; phylum Bacillota; class Clostridia; order Lachnospirales; family Lachnospiraceae; genus NK4A136. Next base: position 7,084 of record JBJELZ010000224.1, on the reverse strand, counting down.
ATCCGAAGCACCTTCATTCCGGTATTCTTTTTCAATACATATTCTTCGGTTTTAGGCTTTTTCGGTTTCTCCGGTTTTGGTTTTTTGGGGTTTTTTTTGCCTTTCTTTAGACCTTTTCCAGACTTCTCCGCATTAGATTCAGCTTTTCCATCTTCCGGATCCTGATCGGGAACCTTTTCCGGTTCTACAGACTCCTGCTCCTTCTTTTCTTCTGCAGATCCCTCTTCGGTACCTGCTACATCCTTTTTCTTTTTGAACATGCATACTTTCTCCTTTCGCAATATTGTTTTTTCAATCAAAATCCATGTTTAAGTCAATCGAGTCATACTGCTCCTTAAGACGTTCCAATTCCCTACTGCTCATCTCCTTGTATTCTTTTCCGGATTTTCTGTTGCTCTTACCTGCAGCTGATTCAGCAGCGGATGCCTGATCCTTGCACTCCTCCATAGATTCCATCGCAACTGTCGGTGCCTGGGTAAGCATCTCTCCAACCTCTACATATACGTCTTTTAACATAGTCTCATCATCGAAATAGTAAGATTGAAATTCGATCGTATCGTTACCAACCTTATATAGAAAACGCCCCTTAATATCCGGTAATTCTGTTGCAGCAGTATTACCAAGAACAATCTCTGATGCTGCTTTATCAGCAAATCTCCCTGATATTCTGACCGGGATATTATTCTTAATTTGGCCGGTTAATACATTGGCATCCGGACGCTGGACGCCTAAAAACAGATTGATACCTGTTGCCCTAGATAATCTGGCCAGCGTCGATAATTTCCCTTCTATCTTGTCGAATATTTCCTTATCCTGCTTGGCAACACCCTTTTTATCCAGCATTTCTGCGATTTCATCAGAAAAAACGCCTATCCGGCACAAATTCTGGCCGGTTTTTTTGTTGTATTCGGCCAGATTCTTCACTTCGAGATCTCTGAAAATGGAAAGCCTATATTCATTTTCATTGCATAGCTGCGTAAGAACCTCTAACGCTCTGGATCGATCAGTTATAACCTCGCCATACTGCTCATACTGCTTTCCAAATTCCACGCCGCCCTTAAAATCGATCATGTAAACCTTACAGCCCTGATTAATCATCTGCCATAGGCACGTCCGTAATATGACCGACTTTCCGGATCCGGTTTCTCCGGCAACCAGCACATGTGGAACCCGGTTAAGATCAAATGTAATTGTTTCCAACGCGCTCTGCCCTACAGTGATGGTCCCATTCTTTTTGGGAAGCAATGAATCTTCCCATAGCAGCATAGTAGGAATTTTACAATCTGCCGGAACCGTAACGATTCTTACGATTTGCTTATTATTCGTATTTTCCATCAACAGGATATTGCAATTAAAGCCGGTCTCCAGCCTTGCCTTAGCTGCTTTCCACTCTGCAAGCGGAATATTGCTTTTAAACAGGTAGATAACTTTTTTTCCATCCTTTTTCACATCGATCAAATACGGATATCTCCCATCTTTTCCCTTGAAACCAATTGTTGCAAATACCGCTTCAAATTCCTTGCCCTTTTTATCCTGAAAACTGCCTAAGATCAGCAGATAAATAACTGGCAACCCCAAAAAGCCAACGTATATTATGTACTTGATATATATAGGCATACTTTCCTGATCCATGATAAAATCACGTCCAAATCGTGATATAAGCGCCGCAATCAGAACGCATAACAGTAATCCAATCCATGTTTTCATAGTCCGCATCTTCTTTATTCCGCGCCACAATCCAACGCAAAATGCCTTAATCAATTTTCCTATTCCCACAAATATCCCTGTTAAAATCTCCTCCAGCGCTTTATCCGCTTTTCCTGAACTCATCCTTTTCCTCCTATCTTCTTTTCCTTTACCCTCAATTTACGATTGAATAGATATCTTTTTGTTGTCGAAAACCGCGCATGACGCAGCTGCTCCTTCACTTGCGCATTTGCTTCCTCCACCGGCATTTCCTTCTTTAGTTCATTACGCAGCGTTATTGCACAGATCCGGCGCAAATCATGACATTCTATTCCAAGATCATGCGCTTTCTTCTGCATCGTATTTGATGCATAAAACAATTTTTTATTATTTTCCTCCGGATATTCTTCCTTTTGCTTTTTTATGAAGTCCTGAAGATGTTCATATAAGTAAGGATCTTTCTGACATTTAACCACTCCGTTAGATCCGCCCTTTCCATGTGTAACATTTACATAAATGTCTCCTTCTTTAAAAGTGATATCCTCAGGAAGAACCTCCGCCAATTCGGATACACGCAATCCGGAATCAATTGCCAACCGAAAAGCATATTTTAACTTCTGATCTGCAATCTGGTTGATCTTTCTTTGTGTAGCATCCAGATCAATAGTCTTTGTCTTTTTTTTGGATCGGTTTTTCCGGTGTAAACTCTGTTCCAGAAACCAATCTTCGCCAGGAATTGTTATATCCGGATAAACTTTTTTAAGTCCTAAAACAGCCTGTTTCGCCGCACTAAATTCATTTTTTCCCCGGATATGATCTAATCTCTCTTTTATCACTTCTTCATTGATTTCATTTACTGTTAGATCATAATCATCCCGGAACAATTTAACCGCTGCTGCGTAATATTTCTTTGCTGTATTTTTTCCATATTCCTTTTCTAAATATCCCTTCAATCCCTCCAATACGTCATATTTCATCCTGCTTTTATACTTCCTTTCTTCGTGTCCCAAATTGGGACACATGCTATCAAATAAAAAAGATGCCAAAAAACGCGATTTAACGCATTTCTGGCACCTCTTAGCCGTTACCTGCAACCTCTTATGCAGACCATTTTATATTTTTTATCCCGTGTCCCAATTTGGGACACTTTCCCATTTATTTTTTTGATATTCTATATATTTTTTTCTTGACTTCTAATATAATTATATTTCCCTCTTTGTCCTGTTTTGCTTCCGCATTAGCTCCTGATGCCGTTATGTTCCTGATCATTTTACCAATTTCTTCATCTGTCATTACCATACTCTCTGCCATCGCCGCACCCCTCCCATTGTCGCGCCGCCCCCATTGTCGCGCTTTTTGAAATGGATATATATGTCCATGCATTGTTTGTCTCATGTCCCCTTACGTGTCCACGCTCCCTCCAATTGCATGTCCATATATATCCGTGCTATATTACTTCGTAATATAGCCCATTATACATATGTACTAGATTTATATATCTACCTTTATATTCTCTCTATTTTATGTGGACACTTTATTTATATTATTTTTTCTGTTTATGACCACCGCTAATTCAGCTTTTTCAGACCCTCAAAAACTTCTATTGATATCTTAATCATACGTTTTCCCCGGACTCTACAGGTTAATCTCCCATTTTCTGTCTGGATCCAGTGCAGCTGCTTCCAGAATCGGAGCTTGTTATCCGCCAATTCGTAATTATTTTTATCCAGCAATCCGCATAATTGTTCTTTTTCGATCAATATATAGCCCCTGTACTGTGGGTATTCCTTGGATATCAGATACTCACAAATACCCCTAAACTCCTTAATTAACATCAAAAGCATCCGCTATTCTCCAATATTCTCCTATTAACATAGATAACTTCCGTATTATCGTTTTTGTATGTATAACGGCCCTCATCATTTCTGATCAGCATATAATCTGATGCCAGCTCGTAAAATTCCCTTCTATCGTATTCTGTTTTACTTTTTATGTATGAATCCAGTATGCTTTTTTTCACTTTTTTATATTTTTTATCGTACTTAGAATAATTGCGGTATTCCATAAACTCATTATTATCTCTAAGCTCATTCATTACCGCAATAAATACAGGATAATAATTGTAAAAATTTTTTCTCCCTTTCATTTGATTTGTATCAGAATCCGGCTTCCTTTTTTCTGATTTTTTCAAATCCCGCTTTTGAACTGTTTTAGCCGCTTCCAGCTGTCTAATTTCTTTCTCTTTATTTTCTATTCTAATATTGATTTTTTCTATCTTATCAATTAAACTATTACACTCTTCTTTTAGCATCTGCAATTCCATAAATACCTCATTCTGAAAGCGTCCGGCACAGGAAGACGTCCCAGCCCATGCCGGATCCCAATCTTATTTAACTGTTTTTCACCATCTCTTTTAACGCCTTGGATGCGGCAAATTTAGGTACCTTCTGTTCCGGACGAGCTGCAATCTCAATTACTTCCCCCGTCTTCGGGTTTCTGCCCTGCTTAGCGGGTCTTGCTCCCTGAACCTTTACAGAAAAAATACCAAATCCCGGAATAGCAATTTTTTCACCCTTCTTCATAGATTCCTCAATAACAGCAAATGTCGCACTTATCACAGATTCCGCATCCTTTTTTGTTACATCTGCCGTTTTACATACATTATCAACTAACTCTTTTTTAGTCATTTAAAATCTTCCTCCTTTATTGCCCTTCTTTTTTCAAGCTGCTGATTTTTTTGTCTAATTCTGATTCCTTTTTTTGAAGTTGATCAAACATTTCCTCCAGCTTTTCTTTTTTTAATCTTAGACGTTTTTCTTCCTGCTCCGTTTTTTCTCCCTCCTTTTTCCTTAATTTGCATTATTATTCTTGAATGTTTGTGGCTTGTCAAGTATTTTTTTTTATTTTTTTATAATAAAGGTTAGAAGCTGATTTTCTTATTCCCATAATTCCCAAAAATCTTCATATACCCATAGTCCTGCATCCGCCTCCATGGCTTCCTGACAGGCTTCTTGAAAATAACTGGCATACCTGGTATTGGGTGGATACTCTTTATTGATGGCATATCCATTTGCCACTAATATATAATTAACCATATACTGCAGATCCTCCGCATCCGGATCCAGCCAGACATATCCCAGCTGCCGTCCATATCTGTCCTCTGCTTCCTGATCATACTCGATCCATACCATTTCCTGATCTGCCAATAACTCTTTTGTATAATCACTGGCCATTTGTCCATATTCATTATTCCTGGAAGCATCAGAATGGACGCTCTCCGGCGTGTCTATGCCAATTAGCCGGATTTTAAACTCCTCTCCATCGATGTCGACTACAATGGTATCTCCATCCACTACACGGAGCAGCTCCGTCGAAATCCGATCCTGACTACCTTCGGTTTCGGCTACATAAGGGATTGATCCAGATACAACCTCCGGCGCCGGCTTTAAAAAATGTATAAATAGCGAAATAACGCATAGGGCTACAATAAGATAGATATAGTTTGTGATCCACAGGCGTTTCACTTTTCTTTTTAATTTGTTCTTTTGTCTCTTTATCAGCTGATTTAATAGGTGCATATGTCTTTTCCTTTCTTTTTCTTTCTATCCATAGTTTCTGACGGCATAAACATATCAGGGATCCCGGCAGCGTACATCTGTAGATGCTTCAGATCCGGAAGAGACGTCCGCTCCAGGGGCGGTACGTATGGGTTCCGTTTCAGATACCAGTGCCCGGATGCAGGCCCCTCCCATATCCGGGGAATCACAACATACTATGGGACAAATTTTTGCACTTTTTGCATCTTCCTTCTTTTTGCAGATTTTTTCGCTCTGCTCTTTCCTCTCCTTTCCTTGTCTCTCGATCTCAATCGGCTTCTCTACCTTTCTATTCCGCCTTATTCCAGCTTCCTTTGCTATGCTCTTAAGTGTTCTTAGGCTGATGTCAAATCGTGCTGCTATTGAGGCATATATCTCCTCTGGATGACACTCTATGTACTCCGCAATCTCCCGGTTGCGATTCTCCCGCTGTTTAACCGCCGCCTGATGTACCAGCTTGCGCTGCAGTTTTCTTTTTGATATATCAAAATCCAGCACATCACGTTCCAGCACTGATACTTTGAGATTTCTGACAATCCACTCGTTTGTCAGTTTATAATATCCTTCATAAGTACCACCGGAACATCTGTCAATCCCCTTCACAATGTTACGAATTTCACTTGCAGAAAGAGGATCCTCATAGGCATTATTGAATAATTCCAGCATTTTCATTGCCTGATTAGCACCATACAGTTGTTTTGCATGATTGTAGTATGTAAAACACATGTAATCCCGGCATCCTATTCCTTTACCCTTTCGGAAAGCTTGCAGCTTTTCCAATACCTCTATCCGTTCCTGAAGGAATGCTTTTAGGAAAAAATCAAACTCTACTATGTTCCCAGAACGCTTTTTTTCAATTACAATTTCCGGCTTTTCTTCTGAAGAAACATTCTTCGTTCTAGTCGTATAAATATTTTTAAAAACATAACCGGATAATTCCTTTAGGGAATAAAATCGTGGATCTTGCTTAGGAAAAACCATACGACACTCTTTTCCGACTGTCTGATTCCATGTGTTTGGCATTCTGGTTACCCTGGAAACATCGCAGATTACTCTTTCATCCAGTTCCAGCAATGCTTCCGGATCATCTGCCAGTCGGTTATTTCCCGGAATTAATATACTTTTGATCTTTTCTCCAAGTTTCCGGTATATCAGCTTCCAGAAATCTACCTGTCCGGCATTTCTTCCTTTAGCACATGCGATGCTTCGATCAAGAACATAGAACAAACCCAGACCTCTTCCTGTTCTCGTAATAATCGTGGGCTCCGGCAACACTTCATCACCATATATTGCGTCATATAGCACCAGCAGAGTGTTATCAGTACACTCCTCGATATAACTCATAGGATACTTGCCATGCATGTCCAAATCATAATAGATACATGTTATCTCCCGTATGTCCTCTGCTTTGCGTCCATAACGGCTAAACGAATGCAGGCTGACATAGGTATTATAGTTTTTATCATAAGATTCTATTTCTGCGAGATTTGTGCTTGAATATTGTCCTCGTCCGGCAAGAAAACGGGATACATAACTGCCATGACTGGCATGATGCAGCGTCCGCAAAAAGAGCTGTTGTTCGTTTATCACATTACCTGCAGCCATTGTATCCCTCCTTTCCAAATTTTTTCCGGTTGCAAAAGAAAAGCACAGGATTCTCCTGTGCTTGATAAAACCTATTTAATTTAAAAAAGATGCTAGTCGCATCTATTTAAAGCCTTGAAAAATCAGTATTTATTCTTGTTACGGATGTGGATTCCCTCGACTGGAAGGATTACGGCGTTGATTCCATCATCAATACA
>JBJELZ010000223.1:2674-4927 GCA_051879415.1 Lachnospiraceae bacterium | reverse complement strand
AGGACGGTCTGGAGAATGATGAGAAGGGTATCATTGACGAATGTATCCGTCATATTTACGATACCTATTTTGAAAACCCTGTGCCGGAGAATATGCCTATCCTTGAGGACTTATACAATGCACTATTAAAATATGAGCCGAAAAACGTGGAAAAAGAGCTTGCAAAGGAAGCAAAGGCAAAGGCAGTCAGAATTGCCAACAGCCTTGTGCTGTATGTAAGCGGTTCGCAGAATTATTTTAACCACCGTACCAACGTGGACTCACAGAACCGTATCATCTGTTTTGACATCAGGGACTTGGGAAAACAGTTAAAAGAGCTTGGTATGCTGATCGTACAGGACGCAGTATGGAACAGGGTATCACAGAACAGGGAGCGTAAGATTGCCACCCGTTATTACTGTGATGAGTTCCACCTTCTGTTAAAGGAAAAGCAGACTGCCATTTACTCTGTGGAAATCTGGAAGCGTTTCAGAAAGTGGGGAGGTATCCCGACAGGGCTTACCCAGAACGTGGGTGACTTCTTACGTTCAGAGGAAATCGAGGGTATCCTGGGTAACAGTGACTTTGTGTATCTGTTAAACCAGAACGCAAAGGATCAGGCAATCCTTGCGGATAAGTTAGGACTTTCCGAAAAGCAGCTTGCCCATGTAACCAATTCCGAGCCGGGGAGCGGTCTGATACTGTTTGACAACGTGGTTATCCCGTTTGTTGACAAGTATCCGACAAACACCAAGACCTATGCGATTATGAACACCAAACCGGAGGAAGCAGTTAAGAAAGATGAGGCGAGTTAATGGCAGATAAAAAGACAGGAAAAAGTGCCGCTTCCCATAAAAAGGCTGTGCAAGAATTTCAAAAGGAAGGCAATCCAGACTTTCAAAAAAGCGGCGGCTCAGATTTTCAGCCGAGAGCTTCCGATGTCTTTCAGGAGAAAACAGGAGCTTCACAAAAGCCCGGCGCATCGAAAAGCCATGCGAAAAAGGAGTATGGGGAAACTTTTGGACAAAATGTCCAGAAGTCCGGTGCTGATACGGGACAGGAAGAAAAGGCGGCATTTACCAAAGCCGAGAACACGTTTTCCGGACAGGATAATTCCGGTCAGACGGAGGAAAACGGGAAAAGGCAGGAAGAAAAAGAGGATTACCACCGCAGGGACACTTACAGGCAGTCACAGGAAAAGGGCAAATACCACAAAAAGCGTGTGCAGCGAGAGCATAAACACAGGGAAAAAGCCAAAGATACCGTTTTTACGGAAGATGCCGGAAAGGTCTTTACGGAGGATCGTGCTTCGGAGTTTACCGGAAGCGAGAAATTAAAAAAGAAACAGAAACAGGCGCAGAAAGCCGCAGAGAAGGTCAAAAAGGCTAGAGGAAAACTTCCCAAGAAGCGGGAATATACCTTGCAGAGAGTCTTTGATGAAGAAACGGGCAAGGGGAAATATGTGGTTGTTCCGCTGGATAAGGAGAAGCCTTTTAAGCAGGAGAGCCTTTCTAAGACCACCATGCGGAGGATGCAGACGGAAAGCAGAAATTTCGTACATGGCAAGATTGCTGAGAACGAAAAAGAAAACTCTGCTGTGGAAGGTGCCCATAAGACGGAGCAGAAGGCTGAGGAACTGATTGGCTTTGTAAAAAGGCACTATAAGGGAAAGGAAGCAAGACAGCGGGCGAAGATAGCGAAGCTGGAAAAAAAGCAGTTTCAGAAAGAGGTCAACTTCCAGTACCAGAAGTTCTTGGAGGAAAACCCGCAGATGCAGAAAAAAGCATTGCAGAAGCGTTTACAGAAACAGCATATCAAGCGGGAGTACATGAAAGCAAGACAGAAGGGAGCTGCCACAAAAGCGGCACAGGAAGCAGTGTCAAAGACTGCCAATACCGCAACAGCCATAGCAAAGAAGTTACAGGAGATTGCAAGCAAAAATGCGGGTGTTCTCATAACGGTTGGCATCATGGCGGTGCTTCTTATTATGATTATGACCTCGGTATCGTCCTGTGGGGCGATGTTTGCGGATACGCAGTCCACTGTGCTTGCGGCAAGCTATTTAAGCGAACCGGCAGAGATTGATGCAACAGACTTGCAGTTTACCAGACTGGAGCTTGACCTTCAGAATGAGATTGACAATATTGAAACCGATTATCCGGGATATGATGAGTATTCCTATAATCTTGGGGAAATCGGGCACAATCCGTTTACGCTGATCGGGTATTTATCGGCTGTCCATACGGAGTTTACCGCAAGTGAAGTGGAAAGCGA
>JBJELZ010000223.1:0-2574 GCA_051879415.1 Lachnospiraceae bacterium | reverse complement strand
GAATACGAAGTCAGCATATTAAGGGTAGTGCTTACGGTCAAACCATTGGAAACCATTGTTGCCGGAAAGATGGATGCGGAGCAGACAGAGATTTTTGCCATGTATGCAGAAACAGGCGGGCTTTTACAGCAGTTTGCTTCTCCGCTTGATCTGTACTGGTATAACTATATTTCAAGCTATTACGGATACCGCAAGAACCCAAACACCGGAAATGAGGAACTGCACAGGGGCGTGGATATAGCAGTGCCCACAGGCACAACCGTTTATGCAGCCCATGACGGGACGGTCACGACAGCAACTTATGACAGCTATTACGGGAATTATGTGGTCATCGAAAAAGATGGTTACACCACAAAATATGCCCACATGGACAGCCTGAGTGTCAGTGCAGGTCAGAGCATAACCAAAGGGACGGTAATCGGAACTACGGGAAACACCGGAAGCAGTACCGGAAGCCATCTGCATATCGAGTGCTTATATAACGGAGAGTATTATAATCCGTTATTTTACTTTGATGTAGGCGAGGGAACGCTTTACGGGGAAAGTCCGGGAGGTGGCGGCGGTGCGCCGGGAAATGCCATACCACCGGATTCCTATGATGATGCAACCGTACAGGCACTTATGGAGGAAGCAGTCAAGTATTTAGGCTATCCGTATGTATGGGGAGGTTCGTCCCCGTCCACAAGTTTTGACTGTTCTGGTTTTGTGTGCTGGGTATTTACCAACAGCGGCGTACACAATCTGCCACGAACAACTGCACAGGGCATTTATGACCAGTGTACTCCCGTATCGGCAAGCGAAGCGAAAGCGGGAGACATTATCTTTTTCACAGGCACCTATAATTCAGCAGGGGCAGTCAGTCATGTAGGCATCTACTGCGGCAACGGGGTAATGATACACTGTGGCGATCCAATCAAATATGCTTCCATTAACACTCCGTACTGGCAGAGCCATTTTTACAGTTTTGGAAGATTGAATTAGAGGAAGTGAGATACTATGACAAAAAGCCAGAGAATAGAAAAGGAAATTACAAAGACAAAAGAACAGCTCGCCACCATACAGGCAAAGTTAAAGAACCTGGAAGAAGAAAAACGTATGGCGGAAAGAGCTGAAAAACTGGATATTATCGAAAAGCATAAAATCTCGTCCGAGAAGCTGCAATTACTTATCAAATTCAGCGAGGACGAGATTTTGCAGTTATTAGCACAAAAAGAAAAGGAGAGAACAGGAAATGAAGAAAAAGTTATCAGTTAAGGTGATCATGTCCCTTATCTTATCGGCAGTATTGTTCTGTATGCCGATTGGGGCATTTATGGCAAACAGCGGCAATACCGTATCGGTACAGGCACAGGATACGGATACAGCGGAAAATGAGAGTGAAGCAGAAACATCGTCTGCGGGAACGGAGGAAGAAAGTGAACAGGAAAGCTCAACGGTGTCCGGCAATGACATTCCCACACCGGAATGTACCTGTAAGGAAAAATGCTCACAGTATTCGGTGGATAAGGAATGTGAGGTCTGCAAAGAGGATTACAGCCTTTGTGAGTATGTGAACCCTAACGTAAAAATCACAATCAATACACCGACGGGGTGGCACAATGATACCACAAAGGTACCTGTCTTAGTTGAAGATGTGGCAAAGTCCGGCAACTTTACCGTAAAAAGCGTACAGGCGAAAGTCGCACAGAATGGAAGCTGGACAGACATCACAGAGGATATGTATGTGGAGATTTCGGAAAACTGCACCGTCTATGTGCTTGTGACAGACCAGAAGGGCAATACCTATGAGAAGAACCGTTACATTAAGTGCTTTGATTTTACCAAGCCAACCTTAAATGCGGCGGTCAGCGATGGTCTGTTAAGCGTACAGGCACACGATACGGATTCCGGTATCAAGGCAATTTATGTGAATGGTTATGAATTTACCGAGCTGACGAATGGCGTTTTGAATATCCGTCTGCAACAGTTTGATGCAGGGTATCAGTATTTTACCATTTCTGCAATGGACAATGCCGGAAATATGTCGGAGGTCTATAAGACAGCCAACCCATATTACACTGATCCGGAAGCGGAGAATAGTAACGAAAGCAACCCGGCAGAGCAGCTCCCGGTCAGTGCAGAAGCAACCAAGCCTTCCTCTGCTACCGGACAGGTAACGGAGCATACGAAAACGGACAGTGAGGGCAATACCACATCGGAAACCAGCCTTGCAGAACAGAAAAAAGCTGCCATGCAGGAAGCAGATGCTTCGGAGCAGGCAGAAAATAATGCAGAGCAGTCAGAGAAGGGGAAAGAGTTTTATACCATTCAGACCGCAAGTGATAAGGTGTTTTATCTGATTATCGACAGGGACGGAGATGAGGAAATGGTCTACTTCCTTACAGAGATCAGTGAAAATGACCTGTTAAATACGACAACGGATAACAGCGAGACACTTCCGAAAAATTCCGCAGCACTGGAGTCTGCAATTCCGGTAAGTGACAGCGCACTGCCGAACAATAACACAGAAACGGATACTAAAGAAACGGAAGAATTACCGGAGGATGGTGAGGAAAGTACAGAAGAAAGTACCGA
>JBJELZ010000222.1:0-25012 GCA_051879415.1 Lachnospiraceae bacterium | reverse complement strand
AAATCCACCAGGCCTTCACACCCATCCATGATACGGGTCATTTCATCACAGAAATGTCTGTTTTTCGCTATGATTTCGTCCGACAGTTCATGGTATTTTGCTACTGCTTCTTCATCGAGACGTAGAATCTCCGGTGCCTCCTCATCGCAGGGAAGTCCGTATGCCGTAGGTAATTCCACAACCATCTGCTGCAGCCGCCGGAATCTTGGAATGGACTCTTCCATGACCTCTTTCATTCCACGGACATGCTTCATAAATACTGCATACTCTCCTTCCTGCAGCATGAATTCATAGTCCTGCCGGAAGGCGTCTGCAGTTTCTCCGTTCCAGTACCGTTTGCTGTCATCGATCAGTTCGTTTTGCAATTTAAGATACTTAACCAGTTCTTCCTCTGCCCACTGGTAAGTTTCTGCCATTTTGATATGTTCTTTTACACCAAATTGAATAACCATGCTTTATCCTTCCTCCCAAAAACTTGTCAGATCTTGTACATAATAATTTTATTTTCTTTATTATATCATCTTTCAAGCAAAAAATATTTGTATCTCGTGCAAAAATATTGTACCTCGTGCAAAAAAGCATGTATCTCGTGCAAAAATTTTTATTTCGCATCTTATCACATTAAAAAAATCCTGTTCAAATGTCCATTCAAAACAGCATTCTCGATGCTTACAGCAATATTCTCAGCATCCAGACAGAGATATTGCACCATTTCTTCCTCCTGTGCTGCCATACTCTCCTGCTCCTTACTGCCCCATACACTGCCCTGATAAAGATGTCTGCAGATCCTTCGAATCATACATATATTATCTTTTGTCAGTTCATCTACAGACTTGTTCGCCAATACCTTTTGCAGCTTCCGGTATTCTTCCTTCTGAAATCCCACATCATCTAAAGGCTTTCCAAGCACAACATGCCCAATCATATTGGTTAATACGATATCGCAGATATTCTCCACCATGGATCGATACTGTGGCTGGTATTTCTGCAAAAGCTGCATCAGATAACTCCTGTCAAATGCTTTTAAAAACCGTTGCTCCGTCCGGACTGCCAGAAGATACCGATACACTGCATCCACTCCGCATAGCGAAGTATCAGTGAATAACACCGGATAATCCAAAGTGAGAATTGTTTCCTGTGGCTGAAACTCCGGATCATACCACTTCAAAAATTCCGGAATCCCTTTCTGGACAGTATCATATAAACAGCGGACACCATAATCATCAAAATAATCGGTCAGTTCGTTGTGTATTTCGCGAACACGTTTTGCCTTTTCGATTACCAGTTTTGCCCCTGCCGTATACTGCTCCTCCATTGTACAGGTTGTTTCCGGAAGTTCTTTCATCTGACTGCGTTTTTCTTCCGACCAGGAAGTATCCTGCTCTGTTGCACTACGATACTCCTCAATACAATAAAGCACCGCCTCCATAAGACTCTGTGCTCTTTCATAGGTAACAGAGGTACTTTCATAACCACAATATTTCTGTGCCAGTTTCGATACAATCGGCATCACTTCTTCTATATTTACCATTTCTGATACCCCCTGTAACCAGCCCGGACCTCCTGTGCAAAAAGTTCCAGACAGGTTCCTTCCAGATAATCCAGATCTCCCCGGCAGTCTGTTTCAAACTTCCTCTTCATAAAATGCAGCAGTTCATCATCCGTCACTTCATCCATGGTCTCATTCTTATACCGATAAAAAATTTCCTGCAGACGAAGCAATGTTTTTGTATATTCTGCCTGACGGATATAGGCTGAATCACAAAATGCATCAATGATTTTGGGCAAAATACTTTCCCCGAATTCCACCCGCCGTTCTGCTTTTAAGGTATTGGTTCTTTCCGTCACCAGCAGTTCTGCATCCTCTTTCGTTAAGGTCAACCCAAACTGCTCTGTATACCGGTTTGTCTCCTGTATCTGCTTTACAATCAGCTGCCGGTTAAGCTCCTGCATCTGCTCGGTAAGTGTCTGATGATCTGTCTGTTCCAACTGGTTTCTTTCCTTCTTCTCCATAGTCACCTCCATAAGTATATGTAGTATACTGGCCTCCGAAACCTGTTACAAGTCTTGAAATTTTGCCTGTTTTGTGCTATAGTAATCATACAAAAAGGGAAGCAGTTTTCATAACGCTTCCCTTTTCTTATCCTTTCTCTTTTTTCAAAAGACTCATCCTATCATATTTAAAAACGCTTCTTCACTGATTCCTAAACTGCTTGCGGCATCCGGTACAGAAAGAAGCCCCTTCTGGTATAATTCCACACAAAGCTGCTCACGCCCTTCTTCTATACCTACTTCTATACCTTCTTCACGTGCATCTCTTGCTATCAGTTTTTCTCGTATTTCCCATGTAAAATCCAACTGCGTCACTTTCTTCACCTCATCCTTTCTGTGCTGAAAGAAATCCTCCAAAATATGCCTGCGGATACATTCTTCAATCGCAAGGTCAATTGCTTTATCCAAAGCCATACCTAAGGCCTCGTTATTCCTGACAAGTTCCAGTTCAGGCTGATCTGTGTTCCGATAGTAGGCATCTGATAGCTTCATTACCTCCTTTAGAGGTCTGTCCTCTGTTCCATTATAAAATACCACAAACAGGATGCAATAACTAATCTTTTCAATTATTAAATTACCATGATCAATACAGCCGCCAGAAGAACAATCAATGACACCACTATGAAAATGATTCCGGTGGTTATGTACATGCTTCCCTTCTGAATCTTTAAAGCAAATTCCTTCACATTTGCCCGGTTCACATGAATTTCCATTGTCCCACCAACCGGCGGCAATTGCTGCAATGAAAAATACGAGGTTGTCTCTCCCTTGTACGGAATTCCATTTACAGAATATTCAAACAGCGGGCTGTACAGAGAGCTTTGGTCTGCAGCATTATTTAAGCCCGGCTGAATATTATCAAAAGCAAACATATTGGTATGAATATTCCGATAACCTGTTACAGTTGCCTGTGTCACGATGGAATATTCGTTCCATTTCCGATTTCTTATGATTCCTGTACGCAGAATCCCTATTCCAACCAAGAGAAATACCAGAAACAGAATCGCCATCGTTGCACCGAGTATCACTCTGACATCAAACTCATAATTGATAAAATACCATACAAGGAACAGATAAGTGGCCAGTCCTACGATACCAACACTCATTAATATGTAAGGAACCAGTCTGCTCTTTTTGGGAATATCAAATACGCTGATACAGGCAATTGGTATATAAATAAATGCACTTGCAATCACAGCCCCGATACCAATCATTCTGGTTGCCGGAATAAAAATCATCATAATTGAAATCACCGGCAGAACAAAGATCAGACATCCAAGAATCTTCTGTACCGGAGACAAATCCTTAAGAGCCACAGATTTTCTGTAATTTGCACCATACTCCCCATAAAAATAATTAGACATAGATCACTTTCCCCCTGTCATATTGATAAATTGATTTCTCTGCAGAACTGCCATATATGTCACCACACGGTCCAGCATTCTATCCTTTTCCTCCGGGAATTCCTGTTCCATAATCTTCACAATGTCATAAACGGTATTTTTCCCATTCATACTGTTCCATACAACCGTTCCATACTTCTCTAATGAAATATGGCTGACTCTTGGCTTATGAAAAAATTTCTGGGCGATGGAATGGTAGAAGCCTTTATTCTCTACATCGATTTCAACCATCCCATCCTCCTTAACATGCCATGCAAGTGTCTTAGAATGCATCGGAATGCTGTCCATAAAATTTTTTGAAACTTTCTTCCGTTTTGTCAAATGATCCCTCCGAAATTTATGATTTGCTCTTTTTCTTCTTCAGGATAAAGAAGATCATAATGGCAACCAGAATTGCAAAGAAAATACATCCTCCGATGTTTCCAAGGCTGAAATCCAGACTTAAGTTTACACCAAATACGGCAAAGACAGCCAGCAGAATTCCAACCAGTCCTTCTCCGGCAATCATACCGGAAGAATAGAGCACACCATTGGTAATTACATCTTCCTTTTCCTTCTGATCCTTATATTTACGTTTCTCCAGCCACAGACGGATCAGGCCGCCTACCATAATTGGAAGCGAAAGGTGGATCGGCAGATAAAGACCGATGGCAAATGGAAGTACCGGAATACCGATGATCTCAACAAAAACAGCAATAAACACACCGATAAATACCAGCCCCCATGGAAGATTACCTTCCATAACACCCTCTACAACCATTTTCATAAGAGTTGCCTGCGGTGCAGGAAGCATCGGTGTTCCATAGCCCCATGCTGCATTCAGAAGATATAATACACCGCCAATGGCAAGACCTGAACAAACGGAACCAATCAGTTCACCGATCTGCTGCTTCATGGGCGTTGCACCAACAATGTAGCCTGTCTTCAGATCCTGTGAAGTATCACCTGCCATTGCTGCAATAATACAGATGACAGTACCAATACAGATTGCTGTTGTCATGCCTGCAATTCCTGTATTTCCGGTCATTTTCAATAACATGGTTGCAATCAGAAGCGTTGCAATCGCCATACCGGAAACCGGATTATTGGAAGATCCTACCAGACCAACCATACGTGCAGACACAGTTGCAAAGAAAAATCCAAAAATAACAATGATAACAGCAGCAAGCGGAGTAATGGGAATGGATGGTATCAGGCAAAGTAAAACTGCAATGCAGGCTACACCAATCATTGCAATGGGAAGCGGTAAATCACGACTTGTCCGCTCTGTACCGCCTGCATGTCCAAATCCCTTGATCGCTTTGGAAAAGGTTGAAACAATTAACGGAAGAGATTTGATCAGGCTGATGATACCACCTGCCGCAACGGCACCTGCACCAATGTAACGCACGAAGCTGCCCCAAAGAGTCCAGGTATCCAATGTATTAAATGCCTCTGTTGCCGGATACATGATATTGTCACCGCCAATCAGCACAAGCATCGGCATAATCACAAACCATCCAAGCACTGCACCACCCATGAGATAAGAAGCAACACGGGCACCACAGATATATCCGACACCCACCAGTGCCGGCAGTACATCCGCACCAATTCCTGAGCCCCGATAAACCGGAATAGACCAGTCCACCTCACTGGGGAACAGCTTCAGACCATCTGCAACAAACTTATAAACTGCTGCAATCCCAAGACCGGAAAATACCAGTTTGGATTTTTCACCGCCCTCTTCACCAGCAAGCAGTACCTCTGCACAGGCTGTTCCTTCCGGGAACGGCAAGGTACCATGTTCTTCCACGATCAGAGCCGTACGTAACGGAATCATGAAGAACACACCAAGCAGACCACCGCAGATTGCAATGATTGCTATAATAATAAAAGAAGGATTCGCAACAGAACTGTCCTCTGCTGCCCACATAAACAATGCGGGAAGCGTAAAAATTGCGCCTGCCGCCAGGGATTCTCCGGCAGAACCAATGGTCTGCACCATGTTATTTTCCAGAATGGAATCCTTACGCATAATCAGACGTATGATACCCATGGAAATAACGGCTGCCGGAATGGATGCAGAAACGGTCATACCCACACGCAGACCAAGATATGCATTGGCAGCACCAAATACTACGGCAAGAAGAATGCCGAGAACGATAGATGTAACTGTCAGCTCCGGAACGACTTTATCCGCCGGAACAAATGGTTTCATTTCTTTTTTTTCTTTCATATGGCCCCCTTAGTCATAATTCTAAACATACCTTACAAAATTATAACAAACAAACCTGAAAAACTCAATTAAATACATCTGTTAAATATTGTTTTCCCTTGCATTTTTTTCCAAATAGGAATAATATAGAAGCCGTGTGTAAAATTACAAACGAATTATGAGGGGAACAGAAACAATGGATAAATTAAAACCAAAGCTTTTTTCAGTAATGAAAAACTATACGAAAGAACAGTTCGTAAAGGACGTGGTAGCCGGCATCATTGTAGCCATCATTGCATTGCCGTTGTCTATCGCCCTTGCACTGGCTTCCGGTGTAACTCCGGAAAAAGGTATCTATACTGCTATTGTTGCAGGTTTTGTAATTTCATTTTTAGGCGGAAGCCGTGTACAGATCGCAGGTCCCACAGCAGCTTTTGCAACCATCGTAGCCGGTATTGTAGCACGTAACGGCATGGACGGATTGATCTTAGCCACAGTCATGGCAGGCATCCTTTTAATCCTGATGGGGCTGTTTCGTCTTGGCAATCTGATTAAATTTATTCCATATACCATTACAACCGGTTTTACCTCCGGTATTGCCGTAACGATCTTTATCGGTCAGATTAAAGATTTTCTTGGACTTACCGTTGTCAGCGAAGAGCCGTTGATTGAAACAATGGAGAAGCTGAAAGCTGTCATTACTTTTATTGATACCATCAACTGGCAGACAGTCATCGTTGGTGTTGTATGTATGGTCATCCTGATTGGCTGGCCTTATCTTCCGGGCTTCTGTAAAAAGATTCCTCCTTCCCTGATCGCAGTACTGGTAAGCATCGCTATGGTAAAGGGGCTTTCCATGCAGGTAAATACCATTGGTGATCTGTATGAGATTTCCAACAAGCTTCCGGCATTTCATTTACCCCAGTTTAATCTGTCTCTGGCAAGAACCGTACTTCCGGACGCCTTTACCATCGCCATTCTTGCAGCCATTGAATCCCTGCTTTCCTGTGTTGTGGCTGACAGTATGATCAACTCCAGACACCGTTCCAACATGGAACTGATTGCACAGGGTGCCGGCAACATTGCTTCCGGTCTCTTTGGTGGAATTCCTGCAACCGGTGCCATTGCCAGAACTGCTGCCAATATCAAAAATGGCGGCCGTACCCCGATTGCCGGTATGGTTCATGCAGTAGTACTTCTGCTGATCCTGGTAGTTCTGATGCCCTATGCAGCATTGATCCCCATGCCTGCCATTGCAGCCATTCTGTTTATGGTCGCTTACAATATGTCTGAGTGGAGAAAATTCGTTAGTCTGTGCAAGACTGCACCGAAAAGCGATATTCTGGTACTCGTACTTACCTTTGGTCTGACTGTGATCTTTGATCTGGTCGTTGCCATTGAAGTTGGTATTGTACTTGCAGCCATCCTGTTCATGAAGCGGATGAGCGATGTAACCGAAGTAGAAGGCTGGAAATATATTGAAGATGATGAAACAGATGCAGACAGCATCTCTCTTCGCCAGGTACCTGCCAATACCATGGTATATGAAGTCAGCGGTCCTCTGTTTTTCGGTGTGGCAGACAAGATCTTAAAGATTACCCTGAATGAAAAAATGAACTGTCTGGTTCTTCGTATGCGAAGCGTAAGTGCCATTGATGCAACCGCAATGCACAATCTGGAACAGCTTCAGGAGGAATGTGTGAAAAAAGAAATCCACCTGGTATTATCCCATGTAAACGAACAGCCTATGAAGGTAATGACCAAGGCAGGATTTGTTGATAAGGTGGGTCGGGAAAACTTCTGTTCCCACATCGATGAAGCATTACAGCGGGCGGAAGAATTACACTAAAATCTCCAAAAAAAACGGCAGGGAACTTCCCTGCCGGTAGATGGACCAGGGTCTTTCGACCAGCCCGATCAGCAACGCTGCTGATTTATTAGTTTACCCTTCCCATGGTCTGATTCTGTAAACAGCACCTATTTCTTCGCAGAGTTTTCTGCATTCTTCCTCGTCTTCCTTTGAAATCGTTGTATCTACCGTTGTCAGTACGACCTTGGGAATGCACTCTACACATGCTTTGGCAAACGCAATCATTTCATCAAAGGATACTTCACCGAACTTACTTCTTACCAAAGCCAGATATGCTTCCTTATGCGGATTATTCAGGCTGATGGAAACTGTATCAATCAGTCCCTTCATCTCCGGTACAATATTTCTCTTGTTGATCAGATTTCCCATACCGTTTGTATTGATGCGGATCGGCTTTCCATAAGTCTCCTTTACATATTTTGCAACCTTTATTAACATATCAAATGCTTCTGTAGGTTCTCCAAATCCACAGAATACAATCTCATCAAACTGTTTTACATCGAATTTTTGAAATGCTTCTACAACCTCATCAAAATCCGGTTCATGTTCCAACCATAAACGCCCTGATTCTCCCATCTGGTCTCTTGTCTGCCTTAAGCAGAAGGTACATGAATAAGGGCAGCGGTTTGTCAGATTCACATACAGATTGTTATAAACACGATATACGATTTCCATAGTTATTCTCTCCATTTCTTCTCATAATTTTTATATTATATAATGCTTTAGAAAAAAAGCAAGTTTCCGTTATCGTTTTTTCCGTACTGCCAGAACCTCCTGGCATAAAATATCTACCGCCTCCCTGATATTTTCTTCAGGCACAGAAGAATAATTTAAAATAAAATCATGCTCCGATTTATGGAGCG
This sequence comes from Lachnospiraceae bacterium, assembly GCA_051879415.1. Classification (GTDB taxonomy): domain Bacteria; phylum Bacillota; class Clostridia; order Lachnospirales; family Lachnospiraceae; genus NK4A136. Next base: position 16,630 of record JBJELZ010000222.1, on the reverse strand, counting down.
GATTATGATAATATTCAGACAATGCGCAAATCCTTATCCCTCGCCGTTCCAGCCTGTTTTTAAATTCCTCATCCGTACATGGAATATCCAGATGAAGCAGAAAATGCAGGCCGGCATCCTCCTCTGCTATAGAGGTATACCCGGCCATTTTACTGTTCTTAATCAGACAGACCAGCTGATCTCTCTGTTTTCTGTAATAATTCCTCATCCGGTTGATATATTTTTCAAAATATCCTTCATCAATAAATCTTGCCAATGCAATCTGAATCATGGTTGTCACAGGACAGGTATAAAAGGAAAGCTTTTTGTAATAAAGGTCTGTCAGATGCCCGGGCAATACCATATAACTGATTCTGAGGGTCGGTGCGATGGATTTTGAAAATGTATTCATATAGATTACTTTTTCCATGGTATCGATACTCTGCAAAGAAGGGACAGGCTGTCCCGTCATCCGGAATTCACTGTCATAATCATCTTCGATAATATATCTGTTTTTGTCCTTGGAAGCCCATCCTAACAGTTCATATCGTTTACTGATCGGTGTGATGATTCCCGTAGGAAATTGGTGCGAAGGCGAAGTATGGGCAACATCAACAGCCTCATCTTCCAGATCCCTGATATTAATGCCATCCTGCTCAAATCTGATATATTTTACCTTTACAGCATTGGCCTCATAAATCTGAACCAGTTTAAGATAGCCCGGATCTTCCACTCCGTATATCTTATCATGTCCAAGAAGCTGGACAATCTGCCCATACAGATATTCCGTACCGGCACCAATGATAATCTGTTCCGGTTCCACATGCATCCCGCGAAACTGCAATAAATGTTTCGCAATCGCCGATCTCAGCTTCATCACCCCACCACTCGGTGAACTGATCAGCAGTCCTTCCTGATAATCATTCAGGCATTCACGCAGTAATTTTGCCCACACAGTAAACGGAAACTGCTTTCTGCTTACACGGTTGCTTGAAAAATCCGCCAGATATTTTTCATCCCCCGAAGTCAGCAGCATATTTTCGGCTGATACCACGATAGGCTTGGCAGCGCCTGTATTCCTGTTCTGCAGATTTGCAACATAAAATCCTTTTTTGGCAATGGAATAAATATATCCTTCTGCCATCAGCTGCTCATAGGCATTTTCTACCGTAATGACGCTTATACCCAGATTTTTTGCAAAACTTCGTTTGGACGGCAATTTATCCCCGGGCTTTAAATTTCCCTGTATAATATCATTTTTAATACATTTATACAGGTGTCCGTATAGGGAATCTGACCTTATATCCGTAAAAGAATATGTCAGCATATCTTTTGTTTTCCTCCGTTCTGACCTTTCTGAATATATTAAAATTGAATATTTCAATAAGGTCAGTTTTATTATACAATGAATAACGAGAGTTGTCCATACAACTTTCATCCCCATATTTATTAGGTAATTGCGGAATCATAATCATCCTAAAGGAAGCTGTGCAAAATATATAAAAATCGACATTAGCTGCGTAGCAGGTACGGAGATTTTTATATATTTTACATAGCTTCCACAACAATCAGTTTCACAATTGCCTTCCATATTAGACGAAAGCGAGGAAGAAATACCATGGGAAATGAAAGATACGAACTGAACAAGAATCTGGCACAAATGCTTAAGGGCGGTGTCATTATGGATGTTACAACACCGGAGCAGGCAAAGATTGCTGAAGCCGCAGGTGCATGCGCAGTCATGGCACTGGAAAGAATCCCTGCCGACATCCGTGCAGCCGGAGGCGTATCCAGAATGAGCGATCCTAAGATGATCAAAGGAATCCAGGAAGCAGTATCCATTCCTGTCATGGCAAAATGCCGGATCGGCCATTTTGTGGAAGCACAGTTATTGGAAGCAATCGAAATTGATTACATTGATGAAAGCGAAGTGCTCTCTCCTGCTGATGATGTATACCATATTGATAAGACAAAATTCAAGGTACCGTTTGTCTGTGGTGCAAAGGATCTGGGAGAAGCTTTACGCCGCATCAATGAAGGAGCATCCATGATCAGGACCAAGGGAGAACCCGGAACAGGTGATGTTATCCAGGCGGTCCGCCATATGAGAAAAATGAACAGCGAGATTGCAAAAATCACTTCTATGCGCGAAGATGAATTATTCAATGAAGCAAAGGAGCTTCAGGTTCCCTATGACCTTGTACTTTATGTACATAATAACGGCAGACTTCCGGTAGTCAACTTTGCGGCCGGCGGTGTAGCAACTCCCGCAGATGCCGCACTGATGATGCAGCTGGGTGCAGAAGGTGTATTTGTCGGCTCCGGTATCTTCAAATCCGGCAATCCGGAAAAGCGTGCCAATGCCATTGTAAAGGCAGTTACAAACTTTACCGATGCTGCACTGATTGCAAAACTCTCCGAAGATCTCGGAGAAGCCATGGTAGGTATCAATGAAGATGAAATTGAGCTTCTGATGGCAGAAAGGGGCAAATAATGAAAATAGGTGTTTTAGCTGTGCAGGGTGCCTTTATCGAGCATGAAAAGATCCTGCACAGTCTGGGCATCGAATGCATAGAGCTTCGTCAGAAGGATGATGTCCTGCAATCTTACGATGCCTTAATTCTTCCCGGTGGCGAAAGCACCGTTCAGGGAAAATTATTAAAAGAACTGGATATGTTTGAACCAATGAAAGAACAGATTTCTTCCGGAATGCCCGTTCTTGCAACCTGTGCAGGTATGATCCTGCTGGCAGAACACATTTCCAATGATGAGCGTTCCTATTTTAAAACGCTTCCCGTGACCGTCAGACGAAATGCCTATGGCCGACAGCTTGGCAGCTTCCACACCACGGAACAGTTTGCAGACCTTGGTACACTTCCAATGACCTTCATCCGTGCGCCCTATATCGAATCGGCCGATCCGGAAGTCCAAATTCTTGCAACTGTCGAAGAAAAGATCGTCGCAGTCCGGTATCAGAACCAGCTTGCGTTATCATTTCATCCGGAATTGGATACGGATACTTCTATCTACAAAATGTTTCTGAACTTAGTACAGGGAAATTGAGGCAAAAGCCCGCTCAAAAATCTTTATATGGCAGAATGCACAAAATAAGTCGGTTTCATGACATTTTGCGCTATGGAGATGAGACTCTAAAAATCGTGGAAGCCATTGCTGAACACGATTTTTGTCCTTTGAGGCTCATCGCAATGATTAGCGCATAGGAATGAAACCAACTTATTTTGTGCATTCTGCTAAATTATAAATTATGAACAGGGCTTTTGCCCCGGTATCTTATTTATGGATAAACCGTGCCAGTGCTCTATAAAGAACAGAGAACACAATGATGTTGGCAATATACTCCAAAAGCAGTCCCGGGAATTGTGCCAGTCCCGCAACGAATCCGCCATACAGGACGCAGCCCGTTGCTGTATATCCAAATAACGGAATCAACGTTACAATACTGAAAATCACAACATTTTTCCAGTAGATCTTTTTTATGGGAAGTTTCTGTAACACATAAAATAAAAATGGCATAAGTGCTTTGATCACAAGAGTCGGCAATGTATATACCGGAAAGGAAGTCAGATCAGCCAATGCCGAGCCAACGGATCCGGCAATCACACCATAAGGCATCGGCATAAACAGACAGCCTAAAAGGATCACACTGTTTCCGATGTTAAAATATCCCAGTGGAATCGGTATCTGAATAAACCGCGTAATCACAAAAGTTAGTGCCATAAACAGTGCACAGAAACTAAGGTTTTTTACTTTCGTATCTTTCATAATAGTTCTCCTCCATCGTTCTTTATTTTAATTTATCCAGCAGCTCTTCAAAGGGCACACCATCGGTCAATGGGATGTCCATATCTATCGCTTTCTGGATACATTTCTTTACAAAATGGGAAGCTTTCCGGATGGATTCATGAAAATCCACTCCATTGACTGCATCGGCAACCACAATAGAAGTAAAGATATCCCCCGTTCCGGAGCGCTGCGTTCCGACCTTTGCTGTCTTGATCATATAGCTCTCCTGACCGGCCTCATAACAGTAATTGCATATAAAATGCCCTCTTGGAATTCCTGTAATTACAATTTTACGGGGTCCCATCGCAGACAATTTCTGGGCAATCTGATCCAGTTCTTTATTGGAATACTTTTCATTGTATTCTATCCCGATTAAAATACATGCCTCCGTCAGATTCGGCGTAATAATATCTGCATATTTGACCAGGTCTTTCATATTATTACAGATTTCTTCGGTATAGGTAGGATACAGCCGCCCATAATCTCCCATCACAGGATCCACAACTACCTGTGTTTTCTCTGTACGAAAATCACGGATAAAATTCTCCACAATCCTGATCTGCTCCGCCGAACCCAGAAAGCCGGTACAGATACCTTCAAATTCTAGTCCTAACTTCTTCCATTCCTCCACATAAGCAGTCATGTGCTCTGTAAAGTCCGTATAATAAAAACTTTCAAAGCCTGTATGATTGGAAAAAATAGAAGTCGGAACAGGGCAGCATTGAATTTTGAGTTTAGAAATAATTGGCAGTTCTACAACCAGGGAACATCTCCCAAAGCCGGAATAGTCATTCACAACCGCAATCTTTTTCTGTCTGTTATGTGACATAAATATTTCCTCAAATCTTTCTACGCAACAAGTGTCAAAAGTCCATTAACTATTAAGAAAATGAACTTTTGACACCATGATTACTATGTACAAACGACTTCCATTGTACAATATTTTTTAAATGCTTGCAAATCCTTTTTCCAGATCGGCAATAATATCATCAATATGTTCTGTTCCGATGGAAAGACGGATGGTATTCTGATGAATTCCCTGATCTTCCAGTTCTGCCTCTGTCAGCTGGCTGTGTGTTGTGCTGGCAGGATGAATCACGAGACTCTTTACATCTGCCACATTGGCAAGCAGGGAGAATATCTCCAGGTTATCAATAAATTTCCATGCTTCTTCCTTTCCACCCTTGATATCAAAGGTAAAGATACTTGCGCCACCGTTCGGGAAATATTTCTCATACAGCTGATGATCCGGATGCTCCGGCAGGGACGGATGGTTCACATGCTCTACCTTGGGATGATTTGCAAGGAACTCCACTACCTTCTTTGTGTTTTCTGCATGTCTGTCCAGACGCAGGGACAATGTCTCAACACCCTGTAACAGAAGGAATGCATTGAAAGGCGAAATGGTTGCACCCGTATCACGAAGCAGAATCGCTCTGATATAAGTTACATAAGCTGCCGCTCCGACTGCATCTGCAAATGAAATACCATGATAGCTGGGGTTGGCATCTGCAATCTGCGGATACTTTCCGCTCTTCTTCCAGTCGAATTTGCCGGAATCCACGATAATTCCACCAAGTGTTGTTCCATGACCGCCGATAAACTTTGTTGCGGAATGTACAACAATATCTGCTCCATGCTCGATCGGTCTGATCAGATACGGTGTTCCGAAAGTATTATCAATCACAACCGGAAGTCCATGCTTATGTGCCAGTGCGGAAATTGCATCAATATCAGGAATATCTGAATTCGGATTGCCCAGTGTCTCTAAGAATACAAGCTTTGTATTTGGTCTTATTGCAGCCTCTACTTCTGCTTCATCATGTATATTTACAAATGTTGTCTCAATCCCATACTGCTTTAAGGTATGTGCCAGGAGATTGTAGCTTCCTCCATAGATGGTCTTCTGTGCTACCACATGATCTCCGCTTCCTGCCAGTGCCTCCACTGCATATGTAATGGCTGCAGCCCCTGATGCTGTTGCCAGTGCAGCAACACCGCCTTCCAGTGCTGCAATTCTCTTCTCCAGTACATCCTGGGTAGAATTGGTAAGTCTGCCGTAAATATTACCGGCATCAGCCAGCCCGAATCTTGCTGCTGCATGCTCTGAATTATGAAAAACATAAGATGTTGTCTGGTAAATAGGTACTGCTCTGGAATCTGTTGCAGGATCAGCCTGTTCCTGTCCTACATGTAACTGTAATGTTTCAAATTTATAATTGCTCATACGTTCCTTCTCCTTTCTGTCCGCCACTAATTTTGTGTGTTAAATAATGCTGTTGACAAATATCTGTCTCCGGAATCAGGAAGCAGTGCTACAATCACTTTTCCTTCATTCTCCGGTCTGTTTGCCAGAATCGTTGCTGCCTTTAATGCTGCTCCGGAGGAAATACCTACCAAAATTCCTTCGGAGGTAGCAAATGCTCTTCCTTCTGCAAATGCATCTTCATTCTCTATTGTGATAATTTCATCATATACTTTGGTATTTAATACATCCGGTACAAAACCTGCTCCGATTCCCTGAATCTTATGTGCTCCCGGTGTTCCTTTAGAAAGTACCGGGCTTCCTGCCGGTTCCACTGCAACAACCTTCACATTTGGGTTCTGCTCCTTTAAGTACTCGCCTACACCGGTTACTGTTCCACCGGTTCCTACACCTGCTACAAAGATATCAACCTTACCGTCTGTCTGCTTCCAGATTTCCGGACCGGTTGTTGCTTTATGGATTGCCGGGTTGGCAGGATTGGTAAACTGACCAAGGATGATGGATCCTTCAATTTCCTGATTCAATTCTTCAGCTTTTGCAATAGCTCCCTTCATTCCCTTGGCACCTTCTGTTAATACCAGTTCTGCTCCATATGCCTTCAGAAGATTTCTTCTTTCCACACTCATGGTATCCGGAAGTGTTAAAATTGCTTTGTATCCCTTTGCCGTTGCTACTGCTGCCAGTCCGATTCCTGTATTACCACTGGTAGGCTCAATAATCGTTGCTCCCGGCTTCAGCTTTCCACTCTTTTCTGCATCTTCAATCATTGCCAGAGCAATACGATCCTTAACGGATCCTGCAGGATTCAGATACTCAAGCTTCGCAAGTATGGTTGCTTTTTCCACTCCTGCTTTTTTACTGTATCTTGCTGCCTCCAGCAAAGGTGTTCCTCCAATTAACTCCAATGAACTTTTCTTAATATCTGACATGTGATTATCCTCCCTTTCTATCTCCTATCGTTTAAATAGGTTTTCTATGTTGTTGTAAGTATAATCCCCATATCCTTCTTTTGTCAATTGATTTTGCCTTATTGCATATTTGTTATTTATGATAGTTAGCTATAGTTTTTACCTATATCAAATAAATCTCAATAGGAATCCACAAATTGAAAACCTACCATTTTAGTAGTATAATAGGTTTTAATATTTCTCAATGAAAGGAGATGTATCTATGAAGATATCTACCCGTGGACGCTACTCACTGCGCATGATGATTGACCTGGCACAACACTATAATGAAGGTTTTATTGCATTAAAAGATATTTCTACGAGACAGGAGATTTCCAAAAAATATCTGGAACAGATTATTCCTTTCTTAAATAGAAGCAATCTGCTCAACTCCAACAAGGGTCATATGGGAGGATATCAGCTGGCAAAATCTCCATCCGAGATTACCATCCGGGAGATCTTAGAAAGTGCCGAGGGAAGTCTCACCCCAGTCAGCTGCATGGACAATTCTCCTAATCTTTGCGAAAAATGCAGTGATTGTATGACCCTGCCAATCTATGAGGGATTATATGATGTGATTATCAAATATTTTGAAAGCATCACTTTAGAAGATATTATTAATCATCAGATGACTGACTTTACTTATAATATATAAGAGCTCCCGGATACTTCTCCGGAAGCTCTTTTTATTATGACTTCTTACCACCTTTTATGATATCTGGGTTATCTTTGCTCAACAGGCTTCTTTAACACTCCTAAAAGCATTGCCGAAATAATAGTTCCTACTACAAGTGCAACCAGATACATCAATGCATTGCCAACCACCGGGAATACGAAGATTCCGCCATGGGGAGCCATCAGTGTACAGTTGAATGCCATGGAAAGTGCTCCTGCTACAGCAGATCCTGCAATACAGGAAGGCAATACACGAAGTGGATCAGCTGCTGCAAAGGGAATTGCTCCTTCTGTAATAAATGCAAGCCCCATAATAAAGTTGGTAGGTCCTGACTTTCTTTCTTCTGCCGTAAACTTATTCCTGAATAAAAGGGTTGCCAGTGCAATCGCACAGGGAGGCACCATTCCGCCAATCATAACTGCTGCCATGATATTGTAGTTACCTGCTGCAATGGATGCGGTACCAAATACATAGGCTGCTTTATTAAACGGACCACCCATATCAATCGCCATCATTCCACCAAGGATCAGTCCAAGAACAATACTGCTTACACCATTCATGGATGCAAGACCATTATTCAGATTTGAATTTAAAACACCAATGACCGGTTCAATTGCATAGTTCATTGCCATTCCGATCAACAGAATACCAAATACCGGATAGATCAGAACCGGTTTGAGGCCATCAAGTGCCTTGGGCAGTTTTTCACAGAGCTTCATAAGCAGCTTTACAATATATCCGCCAAGGAAACCTGCAGCAAGTGCACCCAAGAAACCGGAAGTTCCGGAAGCAGCAAGCGAACCACCAACAATTCCTACTGCAAGTCCCGGCCTGTCAGCTATGCTCATCGCAATAAAACCAGCAAGAATCGGTAACATGAAACCAAATGCAGCACCACCAATGCCCTTAAAAAGTGCAGCGGCAGATGTTAATGTTCCAAAGTTACTTTTTACTGCATCCGCAGATCCATACTGATCAATAAGATTCTGGGGAATATGATTTAAATCTACAGACAAGCCATCTATCAGGAACGCAATGGCAATCAGAATTCCTCCGCCAACTACAAAGGGAAGCATATGAGATACACCATTCATTAAGTGCTTATAAATCTGATGTCCAATACTTCCGCCGGATTTTTCGCTTGTATCTGCCGACTCTCCATTGCCATGAAATACCTTGGCATCTCCCTTCATCGCACGCTCAATCAGCTTATCCGCTTTACTGATTCCGTCAGAAACAGGCACTTCAATCAGCTTCTTTCCATCAAATCGATCCATCGGAACCTTTGTATCAGCTGCAACGATAATACAATCCGCTTCTTTAATTTCACTTTCTGTAAGTACATTCTTTGCTCCGCCTGAACCTCTTGTCTCTACCTTAATAAAACAGCCCTTCTCTTTTGCGGTTTTCTCCAGAGCCTCTGCAGCCATGAAGGTATGTGCAATACCTGTAGGGCAGCCTGTTACAGCCAATATCTTCTTCTGTCCGGCTTTGGCATCTTCGCTGACTTCCTCTGCTGAATCCTTCTCACTTTCAGCATCATCAATGATTTTAAGAAATTCTTCCGGTGTCTTTGCTGCTTTTAATGCCGCCGTAAACTCTTCATGCATCAGCATCCCTGACAATTTACTAAGTATATCAATATGAGCTGAACCGCTCCCAGGATTGGCTGCAATCAGAAACAGCAGAAGAACCGGCTCATCATCCAGCGCTTCATAATCAACCCCAGCCGGTATAACCATCGCAATCAGTCCCGGATCACTTACTCCTTCGCATCTTCCATGGGGAATCGCGATTCCATCTCCTACGCCTGTAGTACCTTCTTCTTCCCTTGCAAATACAGCCTTAAGATACTGCTCCTTATCTGTAATATTTCCCTGCTTTGCCATCAGCTCCACGGCCTGTTTCAGAACATCTTCTTTGCTTTTAGCCGAAACATTAAGATCAATTGCACTTGCCTTTAATAAATCTGTAATTCTCATAGCCTGTCCTCCTTCTTATCATTTTATAGTTGCCAATAACTCCTCTACTTCGTCCTTCGTTGCAAGATTCTCAGAAAAGGCACTTGCACTGCCTGTACATACCCCATAATAAAATGCATCTTTATAATTTTGTTTTGTCAGATATCCATAGACAAATCCTGCCACCATGGAATCCCCTGCACCTACAGAATTCTTAACAGTTCCCTTCGGTGCTTCTGTCTTATACGTCGTTCCATCCTCGGCAACCAGTACTGCTCCTTCTCCGGCCATGGAAACCAGGACATTTCTTGCGCCCATATCCTGCAGCTTTTTCGCATAGGTAATCACTTCATCCTTCTCCCGGATTGTGACACCGAATATTTCTCCAAGCTCATGATTATTGGGCTTAATTAGGAACGGATGGTATTCCAATACATTCACCAGTAAATCATTGGTCGCATCAACAGCAATCAGAATTTCCTTTTCTTTAAGCCTGTCCATGATATCCCGGTAGATGGTTGACGGCAGAACAGAAGGAATACTTCCTGCCAGGATCAGGACATCGCCTTTTTGAAGTTCATCCAGCTGGCAATAGAATTTTTTCAATGCCACATCATCAATGCCCGGTCCCAGACCGTTGATCTCGCTTTCTTCGCCTACCTTTTTTTCTCCATTCTCACCCTGTACCAAACTTCTTAACTTGACATTAATCCTTGAGATGCCGTTCTCTACCGTTATAAAATTGTCGCAGATGTTAAATGTACCTAATAATCTTTTAATTTCATTTCCGGTAAACCCTGCAATGAATCCAAGCGGTATACTTTCCATTCCCAGATTATGAAGTACAATGGATACGTTAATGCCCTTGCCTCCGGGAAAGATGATTTCTTCCGAAGTTCTGTTTACCTTTCCGGTTTCAAAATGATCAACCCCTACGATATAGTCTAAGGATGGATTAAATGTTACTGTATAAATCATTGTTTCAGCTCCCTTCCGGTCAGTATTACAGTCCTGCTTTTCTGACGATGCAGAACATCTTACAGCTTTGCTTCCATAAAAGCTTTGATGCCTTCAAAAGCAGTTTCTTCATCTTCACCTTCGACAGTTACCGTAATCTCTTCGCCGCACTTTACACCAAGGCTCATCACTGCCATAAGCTTTGTAACCACTGCTGACTTGTCACCCTTGATAATTGTAATTGTGCTAAGATACTTTTTTGCTTCCTTTGCCAGTTCTCCTGCCGGTCTTGCATGGATCCCTACCTCATCTTTGATGACATACTGAAAACTCTTCATACGATTTTCCTCCTTTGATTTATTTTTTATAATCGTTTATGAATGTTTTTGACTATTTATGATTTTATATTATCATATTTTTTGTCATTGTCAATCACTTTTCGTCATTTTCTTTCATTTTTTTGAAAGGCATAATTTATAAGCAAAAATATCAGAATCCGCTAAAAATCTTAACAATTTCCTGTTTTTGTAGAGATATGAAATTGACACCGGTTAAAAAACATTTTATAATTCAATCAAAATTCGTTAAATAATTACAAGGAGTCCGGCAAATGTTATCAGAAGAAAGAAAAGCACTGATTTTAGAATATATTGATCAGAACAAAGCGGTAAGCACTCTGGAATTGATGCAGCAATTTAATGCTTCCGAAGCTACCATACGAAGAGATCTGACTGAGATGGCAAAAAAAGGTCTCCTTTCCAAAGTACATGGCGGAGCCGTCTCTTTACACAATCAGATTGTATCGGATTATAATGTATCAGAAAGAGAAGAAAAAAATCGCGAAGAAAAAATAGAGATTGCAAGATATGCTGCATCCTTAATAAGCGAAAACGATCTGGTCTTTTTAGATGCCGGAACTACAACTGCATATATGGTAGATTTTATTATTCAAAAGAATATTGCTTTTGTTACCAATGCGGTGACCCATGCCCAGAAATTAGCCCGCAAGGGCTATCCCGTATATTTAACGGGAGGCAGATTAAAACCCACAACAGAAGCTCTCATCGGAACGTCCTGTTATGAGTTTATCTTAAAATATCAGTTTTCCATCGGTTTTTTTGGTACCAATGCGGTCAGTCACGAAAATGGTTTTATGACACCGGATCCTGAGGAAGCAAAAATAAAAGAATGTGCTCTCTCCCACACGCTTTCTCCTTATGTTCTGTGTGATCATGCCAAATTTGATATGTCCTCTTCTGTCAGATTTGCAGAATATGATAAAGCATGTATTATTACAACCGGTGCCATCCCAAAATCATACAAGAAGGACAACACTATTATTTTAATCTAAAGCACTGTCTTTTTTAAGTCGAATACTATTCCGATTCTTATTAAGCATTCCCGCCAACAAGATTCTCTTTTTCGAAAACAATTTCGGGTCAAGAATAACCCTCGCATATTCAATCAGAATATTTTTCATCTGACATCAACTTGACAACTCTGAATTTACCTCTTTTTTTCGCTATTTTGCCTTTTTAAGTGGTATTTTTCTACTTCCTTGCTTCTATAAATCTGGATTTATCGCTTCAATACAAATTCTTGAACCGGGCTTCCAAATTCCTCAGTCAACTTTCCTTCGGTGAATCCTATTCGTTTATAGAATGCTCTCGCTGCTCTACCCTCAGGTACTCCATCCCGATAAGTCATTACAGATACGTCCCTCTGAGAATCCATCTTCGCCAGCATAAAAGATACCATCTTTTCGGCTACATGCTGTCTGCGGTGTTCAGCATCAACTGCTAAAAAACAAATCTCATTGTTTTCGCACGAGAATAATAGAATTCCAATGATTTCTCCTTGCTCTTTTGCACAAATTGCAGAAGCTCTATCCATAAAGTCTAAAACAGTATTCTTGTGTTCGATCAAAGCTTCCCTGGTTTCAAGACCGGGAAAAGCATCTTTTACCTTTTCCACAAGGCGCATCCAACTTTCAATATCTTGTTTTGTTCCAAGTTCAATTAACATTTCCTTCACCTCGCAATATCTTCCTATTCTGCTTTCTTCTCTTTTATTTTATCTCCGTCCTATGATATACATGATAAATAATCGGAAGAAGGACCACACAAAGAAAAGAATATATCGCCATCAGAATTGGCACGTAAGGCACCACTTTTCCTCCGATTTCATAAAGTATAAAGGTATTGGTCGCCATATTCATCTGCAAAAGTTGATCCGGCAAAAGTCCCAGTACATCTTTCAGGTTTGGAAATTCTCCAAAAAATGGCTAAATAAATATCATAATAAATGGTATAGTTACAGCCGGAACCGTTGTTCGTGTCTTCGCGTATACCAGCATTGACCATAATAAAATAAACAAAACATGACTCCTAATGTAGTAAACGTTTATTCCATTCTAATATGTATAACAATTCATCCCGGTAAAAAGATAGTCTGTCAATTATTTATTAATATTAACCAGAGACTTCAGTCCCATATATATAATACAAAAAATAGGCAACACACAATCTCTACTAATTGACGTTGCCTATAATTGCAATACCCGTTCCCCAAAAGCATCCGGACACATGAATCATATCAGATTATTGTGATATCAGTTTAAGAAATCTCTTATCATTCATCTGCTCATTTGTAATATACTTTCCATCGCAGAACAATGCATAGGTAGTTATCGGTGTTGGAGCACTTTGGGCTTCTTCTCTGCTCTTTATCCAAACCGCCTTAAATTTGATATTCTTCTCTTTCGCAAGTTCCTCTAAAACCGGAACATACTTTGCATTAAAAGGACACTGATAGGTGTAGAAAAGAACATACCCCTCTTCATCCACATGCGGATGCCTGGCATTTTCCTTAAACTTTGGTGTCTCCGCTTCTTTTTCAAATGGAAGGAACCAAAGTTGTACTCCATTGTCTGCCTCATCACAGGGTGCAAATCCTTTATATTTTAAAAACTTTGGATCTGAAAGAAATGGTTTCTTTTTCGCACACGATAAAATGCAAAGTCCTTTCTTTCCTTTCTGTTTACTATCTTCAATACAATAATTCAGCAGTTCCCCTGCGTAACCATGTCCCTTAAAAGAACCTGCAACCCACAAGCAATCAATATACATGTACCCATCGGCATCAATTGGATTCCACGCATACTCTGCAGGAATATACTCAATAAAGCACTTCCCTCGTTCTACGCTTTTTAAGAATACCAGTCCTTCCTCAAATCGGTCCGTCAGCCAGGATTTTTTCGATGAGACCTGTACATCCTTATTATTTGAAATGGCGCAGCAGATGTGCTCTTTCTCTATATTTTCTTTTGTAACTTGGATAAATTCCATTTGCTATTCCCCCTCAACATTCTTCAAGCGTATGATTGGATGCCGGATCACAGTCTTCCACTTTTCCGGTGCTACCTTTCTTGCATCGGACATATAGATTTCATGGTGAAGTCTGCCCTCGCCAAAGTCATTGCGGTATCCATTCTCTTCAAGATATTTATCCATAATTGCAACAGTTGCAGGTTCCTCATCAAAAGGTCCGTGATGCATAATCTGAACGCACAAGCCCTCATCCACTGTGAGAAATTCGGCTTTGGAACAGTCCATTTTCTTCTTCTCTGACGCCATCTCCACTGCCCAGTCAAAATCCTTCTTTGTCACAAAATCCGGAAGCCTGATGACTGATATCCAATGAAATTCCGCTTTGCTGCTGTAATCACAGCCATCCACTCCGTCCTGCCACCAAAAGCCTTCCAACGGCGGGACTACATACTCGAAAAAACCCTCAATCTTATAATCTGACTTGTAGCTCATCTTCAGGGTATATGCAATCGCATACAGGATTCCCACGGCCTGCTGATATGCCCCGCCTTCCTCATTGGGGTTCCCCTTTCCTCTTACCGCAATATAATTTGCCTTAGGAACCGTCACTATTTCCGGCTTGTTCTTGGGCATATAAAATTCTTTGTATTCTTTCTTAAAATCAAACGCCATATTTCTTACTCCTGATAATATTTTCCCTTATAGAAATTCTCTGCACCCGTCTTCTTTGCTGTCATCCGAAAACATACACATCCGTCCGGACAAACATAGTCTTTCACATTCGCCTCTATTCCTCCGACAAGTGTCAGATCTCCTCCGCTTCTGACAGCCTGCATATCACCATAAAGAATCTGCATCATTTTAGAACAGATTCCATAGCCCTGTTCATTCACCGGGCAGCCGTATGTACAGGTATATTTATCACCTATTTCTTCCCCATTTCTGCACAGGTGTTCTGTATGATCGCCTCGTAAAAACCCTGTTACTTCTATCGAAAATTTGTATTCTTCGTCATACCATTTCTTCATTGCTTATGCCTCCTTATATTTTTCGGTAAGTTCTGTTGCGATACGAAATAATTCTTCCCTGATTGATTCCGGTTCAATGACAGTAACCTGATCTCTTAGTGAAAGCATCCATGACAGAAGCCCTTCATCATCCGTATATTCGTGTTCAAATAACAGTTTTCCATCCGGAAGTTCTGTAAATGACTCTATCCCGTACTCCTCTATCAGATGCCATTTCATTGAAGCTTCGAACACTGCCTTTACTTTCGCTGTTGGCGGAAAGACTTTCTCCGTTGATAAATCCGGCAAAGGAACATCTTTTTTCTTTTCAAAAGTTCTCACTTGTGCAATATCCGCCATACGATTAAGCTTGAACATTCTGAAATCATTCCTAAGCAAACAGTATCCGTACACATACCAGCTTGACCACTTAAAAATCAGAAAATAAGGCTCCATCTCCCTCTCCGTATTTCCACTTGGGGCATAATACCGAAACGTTAATGTCTTCCCCAGTTCAATAGCATCCTGAATCAGTTCAATCTTTGGTGGCAAAGAATCCTTATTCCATGATGACAGATCGATAAGGATAGACTCATTTCCACTGACGAAATCAGAGGAACCAACCCTCAATTTTTCCATAAGCTGCAGATAATAATGACTGCCGCTTACGCTGTCAAGGCTTCGAAGGCCTGCCATAATCATCTGCATATCTTTCGACGACAGGATTGTCCGATCCAGCTTATATCCCTCCATGATACTGATACCGCCGCCTGCCCCCTGCGATGTAACAATCGGGATTCCCGCCCTGCATAAATCTTCAATATCTCTGTTGATTGTTCTTCTCGAAACTTCAAATATTTCCGCCAATTCGGGCGTGGTAACTTTACTTTCCTGTAAAAGGATAGAGAGAATTCCAATAAGTCTGTCTATTTTCATATCGCTTCCACTTCCTGATTTAGGATACCACATATAACACGACACCTTTATGTCATGTTCAATAATATTATATAAAGTAATTCAACTCCCATGCTGAAAGTTCTGTAATACTATGCATAAGGGATTTCTATATTTGAGCAGAAAACATTATTTAGCTTCAAATACAAATGTACTAGTGCCTCCAACAACTGATATAGTCATCTTTTCCCCTGATATTACTGCTTCCATTTTCGCATCTGTATCATCGTAGTTTAATGTATATACACCATTGGATTCCGTAAGAGTTCCTGTATGAATTTTACCATTGGAAGTAAAGGTAAAGTTTTTACCATCGGAACAAGAAAACTGCGGTGCCAGGCTATCCGCCGAATTTTGTTCATAACTAACCGTCTTGCCTGACACCGTCATTTCTACCAATGTCCACGAGGCTGTGATATCTGCATCCTCAGAACTTGAACTTCCACAGGCAGAAAAACAACCTATCACAATAATCATAATGGCAGTTATTAAACTTATTTTCTTTTTCATTCTTCGTCCTCCCGTATATTTTTTTATTTCCTGTTTCCCACATATCGTACCATGTAACATCTTCAAGTTTTACTCTCATATGTATCATTCCTGCAAATCCAGAAAAAAATTACCCCAGCTCTTGATTATCGAACATATGTTTGATATAATATAGTTGGTGCTACCCTATTCGGTAGGCGGTTAGACTTCTCCAGAGAGTAATAGCTCTGATTACATAGAAATCCACTTACGGAAATCTTG
>JBJELZ010000221.1:0-25241 GCA_051879415.1 Lachnospiraceae bacterium | reverse complement strand
ATTTCGTCTGATTTAAGTTTGGTAACATCATGTGCTGTCCATTCTCCTTCCGTATCATACATGGCCTCATAGGAGGCCCTTGCAAACTTGTCATACTCACAGTATCCGATGCATTTGTGTCCGGCACTTTCAAGACCTAACCTGAAACCGCCAATCCCGGAGCAAAAATCAAGGAAGGTCAGTGTCTTCATTATAATCCACCGCCTTCCCTAATTCCTGATATGAAATTTTCATATTATCACGGATGACGAATACATCCGCACCGGAACCTGTCATCTCCATGTATCTGTTTACGATGACATCCACAAACTTCTCTTCCAGTTCAATTCCGTAGCACACCCTCCCCGTCTGCTCACAGGCCATCAGTGTGGAACCGGAACCGAGGAAGGGATCCAGAACGATACACCCCATCATCGTGGAATTCTGTATCGGATATGCCATGAGGGCAATCGGCTTCATGGTAGGATGATCTTTACTTGCCTTCGGACGGTCATATTCCCAGATGGTTGTCTGCTTACGGTCCGAATACCACTGATGCTTTCCTCCCGTTTTCCATCCGTAAAGGCAGGGTTCGTGCTGCCACTGGTATGGACTTCTGCCAAGCACCAGAGCATTCTTTTTCCAAATGCAGCAGCCGGACAGTTTAAATCCTGCTGCCCTGAATGCCTTTCTGAAATTCAGTCCTTCCGTATCCGCATGGAATACATAGATGGAAGCATCCTCTTCCATGTTCTGTTCCATGTTTACAAAGGCTGCAAAAAGGAAGTTATAAAAATCCTCATCGGACATATTGTCATTCTGGATTTTCCCGGCAGTCTCTTCCACATCCACATTATAGGGAGGATCCGTAAGAACCATATTTGCCCGCTTGCCTTCCATCAGGATATTGTAACTTTCGGGAAGAATGGAATCCCCGCACAGAACCCTGTGCTTTCCAAGAAGCCACACATCACCTTTTTTGGCAACGCAGGGTTTCTTCAGTTCCGCTTCCACATCAAAGTCATCCTCTTTGACCTTCTTGTCATGTACCTTGTTGAACAGCTGCTCTATTTCCGGCGGTTCGAATCCCGTAAGACCCGCATCAAAATCGGAATCCTGCAAATCCTGAATCAGGTCTGCAAGCAGTTCCTCATTCCATGCACCCGTGATTTTATTCAGTGCAACATTCAGAGCCTTTTCCTGCTGCTTGTCAAGATCCACTACCGCACAGGGAACTTCCGTATATCCCAGAGCCTGTGCAACCGTTACCCTCTGATGTCCTCCGATAATCGTCATATCCGAATTTACTACCACGGGATCCGCAAAACCGAACTCCTCAATGGAGCGTCTGATTTTCTCGTATTCCTTATCCTTCGGAGTCAGTTTCTTCCTCGGATTGTAATCAGCCGGGTTCAGACTGCTTATCGGCAGCATCTGCAATTTAGCTGTTTTCATCTTCTACCTCCCAAAATCTCGCTTTTATATAGCACTCATGCCCACAATACTTTCTGGTTCTGTTTCCATAGGAAATAAAATCCTTCCCGCACCTTGCGCAGGTCATGTGGTACATGGCTGTTTCATTTCTCTGCATCCGTTCAGGGTGTATCTTCCACCACATCCGTCTGCATTTCTCGGAGCAGAACTTTTTCGGTCTTCCGGTCTTTGGCTGTTCCAGTTCCTTTCCACAGCAAAGGCACTGCCTTCCGAGCATTACCTGTTCTTCCAGATTTTTGGATAGTGCCTTTCCATACCCGTCCAGTTTTCTGCTTCTGCAATAGTTCCGGACAATGTCACGTGAGAGGCCCAGCCTGTTTCCTATGAGTCTGTAGCCGATACCCTGTTCCCGCATCAGCCGTATCTGTTGTTCCTGAAATTCCGTCATCCGGTCTCTCTCCTTTCCCCGGAAAAAAAATGGGCAAAAAGCATCTTTTTCAACACTTTTTACCCATTAAAAATCCTGTTTTTATTTACTTTTTGGCAAAAGAAATCATACCGAAACTGTCGGTATCTTCACTGTTTTACGAAAAAATGTGTGTCCGCTTCCTATCCCCCGTGTTCAATTCTGCGAAAATCTGCGTTTGAGGGGGCGCCGGTCTTCAACTGCTTACCCTGTAGAGATTCAGATACCCCCACGGAGTCAGAATCTGTACTCCGGATTGGAATCTTCGTTCCATGTCTTGTCATCATGGCAGGGTTTACAAAGGCTCTGCCAGTTGTTTTCGTCCCAGAATAAAACGGGGTCACCACGGTGCGGTCTTATATGATCGACTACCGTTGCTTCCACTGCCTTTCCTTTTTCATAGCACTTCACACAAAGAGGATGCAGACGAAGGTATCTCTTCCTTGCTTTCTGCCATCTGCTTCCGTACCCACGCTTTCCACTGCTCATCCGGTCGCTGCGATGCTGTACTTCATGCTCCTCACAATAGTATCCGTCCGTCAGCTTCGGGCAGCCGGGATGATGGCAGGGTTTCTTTGGTTTCATTGGCACTGCCAACACCTCCCTTCTATGTAGCGTGGTGGAGTGAAAGGATTGGAAAGCCAGCCACCACGGGCATAAAGAAAAGAGGCATTTCTGCCTCCTTCCTGTTTCGCCATCTTAATATTATCACATCATTTTTTCATAATCCACTTACCAACAACTAACCATTAACTAACCGATTCTGTCACACAAGTTCTTCATACCTCTGACAAGTATCCGAAGAACATCGTTATTCTCTGCAAATACCCTCTCCAAGGTTTCCAGATGCATGGACATCTTCACAACTTCCTCCGTAAAATCCAGTCCTTCCGACATGGCTTCCTGCACGTTCCGTCCCTGCATCTCTAACTCATCCACCAAAGGCTCTAAAATACAATTAGCATCATCTACCACATTTCCTATGATAAGTTTCTCCAATTCTTCTGCCGTATGAAACTTAACAAAATGATCATAGTAATCATATTCCCGACTGAAAGTATAAAAGAAAAACTCTCCCTTCACGGAGATGGCTACATCCATTCCGTCTTCTCCATCAAATAACTCCCTATACTTTTCAATTACCTGTTCAATCTTTTCTCTTTCTGACATATGTTTTCCTCCTTCTGCCGATATCCGGCAGATAAATTATAAAAGAAAAGCAGGTGCCTATAATAGTCCGATTATGGACTACGGGCACCCGCCATGTTTAATTGTACTCACTGTATGCTCCTATCTGTATCTGAAGAGCCACTGTCAGTTTCTCCATTACGGTTTCATCGGAAATCTCTCCGATCTTTTCTCCAAGGCAATTTTTATCCAAGGCTTCCACCTGCTCTGCCAGAGCCATGCTCGGTCTGTCCAGACCGTTCCCTTTCTTTAACGGAATGAACACATGAGTCGGCAGATACCTTCTCTTCCATACCCTTGACGATAAGGGTACTACCGTTATCACGGGTGAATTTGCATTTGCCTTATTATTGCTCACGACTATCGCAGGTCTGATACCGCTCTGCTTATGGGAATCGTGATTGTTTCCGAAATCCACGGAATATATGTCTCCACGCTTACACATCGTAATCCCTCCTAACTCAAAATATAGGCTTCCGTCTGCCTGTCCCGTAATTCATACATTGCTTCCAGTTCACAAAGTGCCTTCTTTTTATACTTGGCTATCATGGCTGTGGTAACATGATATTTCATCGCAATATTCTCCCATGTCAGTTCTCCCTCAACGAGATCCTTCATCACACCGCTTAAGTTTCCCGGCAATGCCGCCACACTGTTTTCAAAAAAGGAAATCTCCTCGCTGACATAGCGGTATCTGCTCCACAGAAAATCAAACCACTCATCATTTTCCCTTTCCATTATCTGCCTGTAATTCATGGCAGCCGATGCCGTCTTATCGGATATGTTACTCGTCTGTACCCGGTCTCCTTCTTCCGGGTGGGAAAACTGCATGGAGAGAATGAGGTCATTCTCATCCACGCCCTGAAACCTGCTCATCTGAAACTGCAGCACCGACAGTTCCTTTTTCATGGTTCTGTATTCCTTAAACATTGCTTCTGCCTTCATCCTTTCCACCTCCAATCCTTACCTTAACCGCAGCAATCATGGCTTCCTGCGTATTATCCTTCTTCTCTAGTGAAAGAAGGATATCTTCATCAATTGTTCCTTTTGTTACCAGATGCTCTATTATTACCGTATGTTTCTGTCCCTGTCTCCACAGTCGGGCATTCAGCTGCTGATATAACTCCAAGGGCCAGATGTTGGAAAACCACACGATGGTCGAACCGCCTTCCTGCAGGTTCAGTCCGTGTCCTGCCGAAGCCGGATGAATTAATGCCACGGGAATTTTACCCTCATTCCAGTCCCTCATATCCTTTGCCGAATTGATGTCCCTTACCCGAAACCGTTTCATGATTCTGTCCCGGTCATGTTTAAACCAGTAAGCAACCAGAAGCGGTTTCCCATTGGCGGCTTCAATCAGATCCTCCAGTGCATCCAGCTTCCTGTCATGAATCAGGTGGACATTACCAGACTCATCATACACAGCACCGTTTGCCATCTGCTGCAATTTGTTGCTTAAGGCTCCGGCATTCACGGCATCAATATCTTCTCCTTCTCCCAAAGGAATAATCATTTCATCACGAAGCTGCTCATACAGTGCCTGTTCCTCCATTGACATGGATACTTCCACCCTGTTATAGATGCACTCCGGCATATCGAGATAGTCCACGGCTTTCATGGAAATCGTAATATCCGAAATCAGTTCATAGATTTTGTCCTCCGCTCCCTCTCTCGGCTTGTAGGAAAAGATAATCTCCCGATTGCGTTTATCCGGTACAAAGAACCTGTCACGGTAACCTCCGATAAAACGTCCGAGCCTCTGCCCCATATCAAGGATTCCTATTTCTGCCCATAAATCCATGAGATTTCCGGGAGTTCCGGTCAGACCCACGATTCTTGACACTGCAGGTCTTACCTTCTTTAGGGATTTGAACCTCTGTGCCTTCGGTGACTTGAAGCTGGAAAGTTCATCCACGATGACCATATCAAATCCGAACCTTCCGCTGTCCACAAGCCAAGTGATATTGTCCCTGCCGATAATATAAACATCCGCCCGCTTACAAAGGGCATCTTCCCTCTGTTTCCTTGTACCTGCCACGATGGAATAAGTAAGACCCGTTAAATGCTCCCACTTTTCAATCTCCGCCGGCCATGTATTCTCTGCCACACGCTTCGGTGCTATCACAAGCACCCTTGCCACCAGAAAATAATCAAACAAAAGATCCCATAATGCCGTAAGGGTAACCACCGTCTTTCCAAGTCCCATGTCCAATATCAGACAGCTGATGGAATGCTTTATAATAAAATCCGTTGCAAAGGACTGATACTCATGTGCTTTGTATTTCACGAAGAACTCCTCCTATCTGTTCCACACCGTCCACAACATACACACGAAAGCCGAGTCTCTCCAACTGTCGTTTCCTTTTCAGCTGTAAGGCTCTCGGAGTTTTCCCCGGTGCTTTCAATTCAATAAATGCCATTCTGCCACAGGGCATAAGAACCAGTCTGTCCGGCACTCCGTTGAACCCCGGAGACACAAACTTGATTGCCATTCCTCCATGCTTCTTAGCCTCTTCGCGCAGACGGCTCTCAATCATACTTTCACGCATAACTTTTACCTCGTTTCCCATTGCAGTTTCCCATTGCCCCAAAACCCTTACGCGCATATGCATGGTTTCTTATCTTTTCTATCTCTATTTTTATTTCTCAATAAGAAAAGATGGGAAAATGGGAAACTGATAACCGCAACCCCTTTATTTCCAAGGTATCAGCACGGTTTCCAACTAACGTTGCTCATCGGTTACTGGGAAACCATCGGAAACCGCTAACTGGTTTCCTTGGTTTCCAAAGCAACCCTCACAAAAGTTTTCTGTACTCCATAATGGGGTACTTTGGTCTTCCCGGATGCGTTGGCATCATACTTCTTCCAGCCACCGATTTTATTTAAGATGGCTTCCATCTCGTAGGAATCCGACTTCTTCAGATTCTGCCTTTCCTTGCCGAAGCACTCGCACCAGATCTCCATGATACAGACACGCTCCCTTAGCACGGTTCCCGTAATACCAACGGTCTCAAACTCACCGTCACCGAGGAACGCCCTTCTCTGATAAATATCCATCTCCGCCCAATTTGTTGGAAGCAGACGGTCGAGATACTCTTCCACAATGCCTTCACGGTCATCGGACTCCATCGCTGCCTGTTGCATTTTATAGGCTTCCTCAGCTTCCTTTCCCTTGAGGAACAGTTCCTCGCCTTCCCTGTAGAGATGGATTGCCTCTGCCCATATCTGGTCCACCTCGGTAAGTTCCCAAGGATGATACTTTCCCGTTCCCGGAACATGAACCGGCCAGAACCGTCTGTTACCTGTTACATCACGCAAGAAACCTGACTCCGAGTTGGTACTGCCTACTATGACACACTTTCTCGGATGGGACTCCACATTCACTCCGTATGCCTGACGGAACTTGTCATCCTGACGGGTGACGAAGGACTTTACCACTTCCACTTCGGTCTTGCGGATACCGTTCATTTCAGAGATTTCCAGAATCCAGTTGCCGAGCAGCTTCTCGGCAGCGGTCTTATCCCTCATGTCGGAAATGGACAGGGAATCCGAAAACCACTTCATTCCAAGGAGGGAAAAGAAGGTAGACTTTCCTAAACCCTGCGGACCGCTTAACACCAGAATGGAGTCAAACTTAATGCCCGGCTGATAGATTCTTGCTACGGCAGCCACCAGAGTCTTGCGGATGACCGCCCTTGTGTACAGGGTATCTTCCGCACCGAAGTAATCGATGAGAAGCGTATCAATTCTCTTCACTCCGTCCCATTCAAGCGGTGCAAAATACTCCTTTATCGGGTGATATACCCTTTCGGACGAAACCACCGCAAGCAGGGCATCCTTAAACTTGGTCGGTGACCAGATTCCATACACCCTCTCGAAATACACCTTCGCATTGGCAAGGTCTGAATCATTCCATCCCGGCTTTACCTGTTTCCACGGAAGCTCTCCTATCACATCAATGGTATCCTTAAATTCGTTGTAGACGATGTTCTTAAGATTCTCATCGTATCGGATAATGATGGCAATATTGAGCAGGGTATCCTTAATCTTTCCCTGACGGTCCAGTTCAAGCTGCATCTGCCAGTTGGTATCCGAAACATCCGAAAACTCCGCTGCTGCCAAAGCCTGTCTTTCCTTTGCAAGTACCTGCTTTACCTTTTCATCCTGTGAGGCAAAATCCTGCATTGCCTTAAAGGAAGGAAGTTTCCCCGGTTCCGTTCCCGGCTGTGCCTTTGCATCCTTATCCCCGAATTTATGAAGTCTTACCACATCAAACGCATTCATCAGTTTTCCACAGCACGGATCCGTAGCATGATGGGAATACACAAATGCTTCTTCATAAACCACAACACCTGCTGTCGAATCCGCAGGAATATAATCGTAACGTCCCTGCATGGCTGACGGCTGATACACATCGGAAAGAAATGTCTCAAGTGCCTCCCTGATGGGATATGCCCTGTTGAATGCCCCGATTAATCCTTCCTTGGTCATGGGGTCTGCCTGTTTCTTAATCTCCCGTTTTACCACTTCTCCCTGACGGTTGCTTACGGGCCACGAAGATACGTCCTTCCAGTTTTTATACCTTGCAAGCACCTTATCCGGATTAACCACGTTTCCGGTAACCTGCTTAAACACATACACTCCGTCCGAAGAGGTGGAAGGCCAGTACATAAGTCTTGAAGGCTCATAAGTGGTATCATCAAACAGTTCAATACCGATATCACTTGCAATCATCCGGCTTACCGCACCATATTCATCCGGCGTCACTTCCCTTGTCAGCGGAATAATCAGCCGGAGTCTTGGAGAATCCGGTGTATGCTTATGGGTGGAGTAAATCACCATCTCCATGTCATGGAACATTTCGATTTCATCCACGATGCTTTCCGTTCCGTGATCCATGTCCAAGGTCAGTGCCCCACGTGATAATACGCAGTCCTTTTTCCGGCTGCCGCCCTTCAGTTTTCCAAGGATGAATCCGCCCACATCCTTGATGTCATCCTGTTTGGCTTTCGGAAGTTTACGGTACTGCTCCACGGTCTCTGCAGTACGTGTGGTCTTGGAAAGCCGATTCACAAAATCGGCATACTCCATTTCCGAACCGTTAAACTTCTTATCCATACGGGAATTACCCGTTGATACATACAGTTTCATGCTCTATGCCTCCTTTAATAATTTGAACTTTGACTATAATGTCCTGTGATTCTTCATCCGTAAAACCACACAAATACTCCGGTTTCCTATGCAGAATTTCACCGAGTCTTCGGAACGTATCCAATCCCGGCTCCCTCTTGTCAGTTTCCCACATGGCTACAGTTCCTTTGGAAACCGACATCAGCTCTGCCAATTCCACCTGTGTTAATCCTGCATCCTTCCTTGCCTGTTTAATTCTCTCTGCTACCATGGCATTAATCCTTTTTATAAAATGCTGATTCAAATCCTGCTGCCTTAAGCGGAAGTCCCATAGTCCATGAAGGATTTACCGCCATAAGTTCATTGACCTCTTCCACGGAAGAAACGCCCTCAGGCACTTCGAGTACCACTTCATCATGGACGTGCATCACGATATCGAATCCGGCTTTTTCCAGCCTGAGCATTGCTTCGGCCAGGATATCCCGTGACACGGCCTGTACTATGTTCTCCACCATTTTCGGACCGTAGGTTTCTATCCTGGTCCATTTCTTGGATTCTCCGACACCCTCATACGTGATGCCTTCCCTTCCGAACCTGTTCAGTTCCAGTCTCGGCTTCACATAGGACAGTTTTCTCCCTGACGGCAGATGGATGAACAAAATGCCGCCCCTGTATTCAAAAAGAAGCCTGTCCATCTGTACCGTGCATCTTTCCTTCACTGCCTTAAATGCAGCCGCATCCACTTTCCACCAAAACTCCGTGATGTGCGGATTTGCCAAGCGCCACTGTGATACAAGGTCGGGAAGTTCCTCTTCGGAAAGTCCCATCTTGGTTGCTCCCATTGACACCAAGGCTCCCACCGAACCGCCATATCCCAGTGCCAGTTCCGCAATCTTCCCCTTCTGCCTTAAAGGTGAGGTCTTCCCGATTTCCTCTATGGGAACACCGAACATGGCGGATGCCGAAGCCTCATATATCTTTCCGTGTGTGGAAAATACCCGCAGTCTCCATGCCTCCCCGCTCATCCATGCAAGCACACGTGCTTCAATAGCCGAGAAGTCACTGATAATAAATCTGCACCCCGGCTTTGCCACAAATGCGGTACGGATCAGTTCCGATAGCACTTCCGGTGTGGACGGATACAGAAGTTCTACCAGATCAAACCTTCCTTCTTTTACAAGAGACCGCGCCAGTTCCAGATCTTCCATATGGTTCTGGGGAAGGTTGTGAATCTGGACGAGTCTCCCCGCCCAGCGCCCTGTCCGGTTCGCTCCGTAAAACTGCAGAAGCCCGTGTACTCTTCCGTCACACACGGCACGCTCTATGGCTTCATATTTCTTCACACTTGTTTTTGACATGGCAAGCCGAAGTTTCAGAAGTTCCGATACCTCTCCTTCCGTCTTCCCCACAAGTTCCGTCACGGTATCCTTGGCCAGGGAATCCACCTCTATGCCTTTATTCGAAAGCCATCCCTTTAACTGTGATACGCTGTTTGGATTCTCCAGACCGGACAGCTCATAGGCTCTCTTGGCAGCTGTTTCCTTATAAAGAAGGTCACAGGCAATTGCCTGACTTACCATCTGTGTATCTACCCGGATTCCCCTGTCATTAATACGCTGATCCATACAGTAAAGCACCTGCTCCCTATCCGGAATGGGATAATTTTTCAGCTTCTTTCGTATCTGCATTTCCACATCAACATCTCTTTTGCAATATGTCTTGAACTGCTCCCATTTCTCCGGTGCATCGGACGGAAGATTTCTGGTTCTTCCACCGTTTGCCTTGGTGGCCTTGCACGGCATACAGAAAAACCGGATTAATTCCTTACCTTCCGACATCTTCTTTTTATCAAGGGACAATGCTTCTCCTACACCTTCCAGTGAAAGTGGAAGTGCCAGTATAGCCGACTGTACCGCTGTACATCTCCACACTTCCGGTGGCAGGGATATTCCGAAATATCTGTTGATACACGTTCGTTCAAAGGCAGCGTTGAATGCAGTTTTTATCACACTGTCATCCATAAGTAAATCCATGACCTCCTCCGGCATCTTTTCCCCAGATGCCAGATCAATTACCCGTATCTCCCCTTCATCTATGCTGTAGGCAAACAGCAGTATTTCAAACTGTTCTGATGCCACATACCGATGCACGCCGCAGTCAGGGAGACTTATGTCAGAATAGGTTTCTATATCAATTGCCATTAACTGAGCCACGCGTAAGACCTCCCTGATTTGATTTTGCTTACCACCTTACGGGAAATCCCCATCTCTTCCGCTATCACATACGGATGCTTCCCTTCCGCAATCTGCTCTCTCACCGACAGGACCTGTTTTCTTGTCAATTCAAGCACCTGCATGGGGAGTCTTCTGGTCGAACCGTTCCTTCCCCTGACATAACGGGGCATACATCGAAGCCGTCCCTCACTGCTGATCTGATATCTGTTTTCATAACCTTCTATGTCTTTCCATGTTTCCATGTCTGATACCTCCTATGTATGGGGCAGTGTTTCCACCGCCCCTTTTTTGTGTTATGAAAGGAAATCGTCCTCTGCTTCAACAGCATCAAACTCATCCTTTGCATTTACTCTGGAACCGAGAGGCTCTCCGTCCTTTAACTTCTGTACATTTCCGAGTCCTGCTGCCACGCCCTTATTTCCGTTGGAATTGTAGGCATAGAAGGTAACGGATACTCTTCCGTAACAACCGGAGTACACCTCGCTCTGATCGAGAACAGGCTGTACCTTTTTGTCCACTACCTGAGGTGCCTGTCTGCTGTTGGCATTAAGGAACATACATCCTGCATATGCCTCATCTTCGGGACGGTCAACGTCACCGTCTCTTAAAGGAGTCTTGAGATTTGCAGGAATCTTGCCTCCCCATTTACCCTTGCCCTCTTCCTTTGCAAGTTCAATGGCTTTCTGAATCTTGGAAATGGTATCCTTGTCATCCTTGTCGATGATACAGGATACGGAATACTTAGGCTCACTTCCGTTTACGGAATCAGGCTCCCAGATGTGAGCGTAAGAAAGTCTGCATGGTACGATTACTTTTGTGTTCTGAACTGTCATGATATTATTCCTCCTTAAAATCCGCTTCTGCGGTTGCTGTTTTAACTGCTTCTCTTTTATCCGATTCCGGCACCAAGGTGACCTTGCCTTCCGGCTTATACACCAGACTGCCGAGGATCTCTGAAAACTTTTTCTTTCCCATCAGCTTCTCCATGTCGGTTATGCCGATAAGGGAAGTTTTATAAATGTCCGTGTACCCGGCTTTCTTGGCAGCCTCCGCTGCCTCTTCCTCATCCGTGTACTTCCGGTTGCTTTTCCCAAGCACCAGTTTGAATCCGGGCCACTGTCTGTGGTTTACCACCGCTTCATTCTGTGCGTAGGTGTATATCTCTTCTGCCCACTTCTTCAGGGCATCCGCCTTAAGAAGAACCTCTGCAATCTCTTCATCAGAAAGTAATGCAGGTTCCGCAAACTCCATCTGTGCCAGTTTCAGATACTCCTGTGCTCTGGCACGGCAGGTAAATCTTGCCTTACAGAATCTGCAGTGATCTCCTGCCTTGAACTCGCCCTCTCCGGCAAGTGCCATCCGTGCCTTCGGTTCCAGTTCCTCCTCTGCCCATTTCTTCAACTCCTCCACGGAAATTTCCCAAGTGGACAGATGCTCAAGTCTTGGCTGGACAATGGTAAGTTCCACGGTTTCGATGTCATACAGAATTTCATAAAAATCCAGAATCCCGAGACCGTAAACCATCAGCTGTTCGTTATGCTCCGCATCCACCATGACTCCCTTTCCGAGTTTTAAATCAATCACATGGATTTTACGGTCGGTAACGATAACCATGTCCGCTGTTCCGAAGCACCCTTCGATGTGTCTTGAAATATCCGTCCTGCGCTCCACTTCGAACACGGGATCATCACATGCCTGTTTTGCCGCTTCAATCTGCCCGATGCAATAATCCACATATTCATCTACCGCTTCCACAAGTTCATCCGTGTAATAATCCGACACCGGACGCTTACTTCTTTTCTTTAAGTGCTTTTTTATCAGGTGTTCCGCAAGGGCATGTCCGGCACTGCCTTCTTCCGCATATGGGGACTGCTCATCTTCGAACTGCTGCTCCAACTTAAGCGCCGGAGGGCAGTTCATATAGCGTTTGGCCGAAGATGGCGGATACACCGAATGTGCCGCCATCAGAGCACCTCTGCTTTCTTCAGAAGGTCGGACAGCTTATCTTCCGGAATGGCAGACAGCTTGTCTGCACCGAACTCATTTAAGAGTTTTCTGACTTCCTGCGTCTTTCCGTCACGGGATTTCTCTGCCAGTACGGCACGAACCTTCTCAACGGTTACCGCCTCCTCTGCGGAAGCCTGTTTCTGCTTTGTCTCTTTCTTTCCTGCTTCCGGTACTTTTACAGCACCCTCCGCTTCTGCCATTTCCTTCATTCCTTGGGCTACAAGGGCATAACCCTCTGCCATTTTTAACAATGCATTACACATGGTAAAATCTCCTTTCTACTTCACAAGTCGCAGACCCTTAATGGTTCTGCGGTAATCCGCTGTTGCACGTTCGTCAATCGGAAGGGTTCTGATGTTCACACGGCTCATGTTCTCGTCATAGAGACAGACCGGAATTCTCTTTGCCCTTGCATGGTCAAGTTCAAATTTCATGCCTTCCGTAATATTGAATCCGAACAGGTACACCTCATCGCATGCATCCATCAGTTCCAGACCCATTTCTATTCCGTTCATTCTTTCGTTTGGATTGTCTTCATCGAGGAACTGCGTAAAATAAAGATGCGGAGCAACGGGAACTCTGCCCGTGCCGATAATAATCTTGGCGTAAAACTGTGCTGCCTTCTTGTTCTCTTCGATGTTTCCCCTGAATGGGGAGCAGATAAAAATCTTCTTCATAATATTTGTTTCCTTTCTTCGATTCGGCTCTCATGGCCGTGGGGTTCTCGTGAAAGGCAATTTTGTCAACTGAATAAATATCTCTTTGCAATCTGCATTAAATATGGTAAGATTGCATCAAGCAGGAGCGTTTTCACCGATACTCTTCTTCCCGGTCGAGTGGTGGAGCGTTCTTTCTTTATATCCAGTTTTCATATTTGCCTCTTATCATTTGGTAAGTTTTTGTGTTCGTCTTAAACATTCGGTAAGTTTTTTGTCAAAAAAAATTGCATCAAATTCTGCAAAAGATAAGTTTAGCTCTCTCACGATGGTTAGCATCTCATCCGCTTTGAACTTATTCTCAGAGCTGCATTCCTTTTGACACATCGCTTTTTCCGTGATGTGTAAGGCTTTTGCCAAGTCTTTCTGCAGAACATTCCGTTCCACGCGCTTGGCTTTGAGTAATCGCACATTCATATTTTGTCTCACCTCTTTTTCTTAACTCTGGAACTATCATATTAAACAAACGGTAAGTTTGTCAACCATAATTTTCCAGTGCATTTACATGAAGAACCCTCAAACCCAAGTATTTATAACATTTTTTCAAAATAATTCTTTTTTAAGGATTGACACATTCGGTAAACTCTGTTATACTTTCGGTAAATTCAATAACAGTCGGTAATCCTTTTTATAATGAAAATTATTTTAAATGTAAAAATGGAATGAACTACTACAAAAGAGAATGCAATAAGTATTTGCGTGATTGCTGTAGTGCAGGACGGAAGAGCCGGTCAGAAAAGCAAGCCAGTTGGAGCAGAAGCGTAGAACCACAGGGGCTGCAAAAGGATCATTGGGCAGAAATCATAAAAAAGACCCAATCAGGATACCTTAACAAGCAAGCTACTTATGTTGAGAGAACGTAAGCCATACACTGCAAGATGCGAAAGACGCAGAGCCGAAAGAGCCATGCAAAGCATATGCAAATCTAAATTAGAAAGAGGATACGAATATGTCAGAATTAACTTTAGGAGGACGGATTGCCGCTTTATTGAAACAAAACGGAATGACTCAGAGAGAATTGGCCGAAAAAGTCAGAACCACTGAAGTATCTATGAGCAGATACATCAGCAATGAGCGGACACCGAAGGGTCCTGTGATTGCCAATATCGCAGCCGCCCTCAATACGACCACCGATTATCTGTTAGGAACGGAAGGTAATGCAGATTCTTTCGATTCCGAATACTTACAGATACATCGTTTGATAGCGCGTAATGCTCCTCTTATGACAAACAGCCAGAAACGGGAACTGATTAATGCTCTCTTTGAGTCTATAGACCAGAAAGGATGATAGACTTTGCTTTTACCCGTTTCACGTTACAACGAAATCAAACACGAAGTCCTGTTTATGTACGAGGAGTGTGAAATTTGCACTTTCCCCATTGACTGCTTCGAAATTGCCAGACGGCTTTATTACCATCTGGTGCCCTACTCACAGCTGTCAGACCATGCATTACGGCTTGCAATGCAATACAGTTCTGACGGATTTTCCACCATTCGAAAGAACCCCGATACGGGTATGTATGAATGGTACATCTTTTACAATGATTACAACTGCTTCCAGAGACAGCGTTGGACCATTTTTCACGAAATCGGCCATATCTATCTCGGACACTTGGAAGATCGTTTCATGAGTGATGCACAGAAGGAATCAGAAGCTAACTTCTTTGCGAAGTACAGTATTGCGCCTCCTCCTTTAATCAATATCACGAATTGTGCATCTCCTTCGGATGTTGCCTCAGCGTTTTATGTTTCAGGCGAGGCATCCGTTTACATCTTCTCCTATTTTCAGAAATGGAAATATTATGGAGAAACGGAATATGAACCGTTCGAAATGGAATTACTGCAGCTTTTCAGTGTTGCATAAAGGATGAATCACATCACATACCCTTCCGGGTATGGATTAAGGAAAGAGAGGTGAGAAATACTCATGGAAGAGAAGGGAATAATTATCCGGAAATCGGACGGAGAAACCGTATCATTCGATATCAGCAAAGTGGTGGAAGCCATCACTGCTGCTGTGGAAAACGCAATGGAGGTCATTGCGGAAATGCAGGAAATGGCAATGGAGGCAATTCTTACAGTACTTCACGAATTTGCACATTACATCTGTCATTTCACTCACGGCAGATCACATAGTCGGAAAAGAAGTCTGCACTTTACTATCATTTATATATGGGCTTCCCAATACTGGGAAAAGCCGTGTATTACCAAAAGCTATGATGGAATTTCTCATATTATCCGAAAAATTTATTTGAGACACCATCAGAGGATATCTTCCAATACTGAGGATTCACAAATTCAGTTTTTCTGTTTTGTGTAACCGTAAACCAGTTTTCAGTTTGGAGGAATTAAAATTATGGAAAAAATTATATCGGAATCTATCAGAGATACTTTTGACGAGGCAATGCAGGATTACATTGAGTCTCCCGCCTATAAGGAAGAGCGCTTCTTGATAAACAAGCAGTTTTTGGAGTTGAGAAAAGAATTGACACCCGAACAGGCAGAATGCCTGAACACAATCTTGAACGACACCGACAACAGCAATAATTTCATGGCTCTCGAAGCGTATACGCGCGGTGTTCTCTTAGGACTGACCCTGCTTGAAAAATTCGCAGCCATGATGAACAGATAAAAGTAAGGGACTTCACAACGGAGTCCCTTTTCCTTTAATCTCTATTATTCTTGACTTTATTTTTCTCTTCCTGTTCCAAAAGATCATCTAAACGGAGCAGTAACTTTAGTAATCTACAGTTTTCAACTTCTGCAGCAATATTCCCATCGCAGAAACGCTCTCCACGGTCTATGTAAGTCAGCATTGTCCTAATCTGACCAACTGTCATATCAGAGGCAAGCAAACCGTCAGGAAATTTTTTTATGTTATCCATGTATTGATAATCCGGTTTCATCAGTTCGAAAACCCCAAATATCTCTGGCGGATAGATTGGATATGGCAATGTAAGTATGTCTTTTCCGTCCTCTGTTTTCCCCTGCACCTTTGAAGGAGTCCTTTCGATTTTCCGAATTCTACATAAATCCTCTATACATTTATGCAATTTACTTCTGTCAATGGATTTCAGTATTGCATCATCCGAGTTTCCAAACAAAGAATCATATACCTGCTGACCAAGTTTCAACATTTCATCATCCAGAACTGCAAAGTACACTTCCATATCACTTTGATAGGTACTTTCATCCACGGCTTTGAGTGCCACTTCCCATGCTTCCTTTTTGGGGTATCCGAATATACCAGAAGAAATCAAAGGAAAACCTATGGACTCACATCCATTTTCTTCCGCCAGTAAAATGGCCTTCTGATAACAGGAATAAAGTAATGAAGCCTCGTTGTTCTTTCCACCACCCCATCTTGGGCCGACAGCATGAACAATATACTTTGCCTTCAGATTAAACCCCGAAGTTATAACAGCATCTCCGGTATCACAATGCCCAATCTCACTACAGGCTTTCTCCAGTTTATCATATCCTGCTTCCTTGAAAATCGCACCGCACACGCCACCTCCGGGCAATAATCCCTCATTGGCAGCATTTACCACGCAATCCACATCCAGTTTTGTGACACCCTTTTTTACAATATATATCCTGCCCATTGCTTTCCTCCGTCATTTATCTACATCATAAAGAAAAAATCCTCTTTATCACATCCTGCAATTGTGCCTTTACCTTTGCTTCGTTGTCCTCGAAAATGAAGGGTAAACGTACGAAGTGTATATTAATGTCTCCCGATGCACCTTGGCTCTTCCCTACTGGGAAGTGAGGTTCATTTTCCTCATACCGGAACATCGGATATAAAAGATAAACATCCGAAATTCCGCGCTTTCTGGCATACTCACACACTTGGTAGATATCTGTCTGCTTGGGTTCTTCCGCAACAACACGTTTGATTTCTTCTGTATCACCTTCGAAACGTGATACCTGCTTATACTTGGTATCCAAAATAAATACCTTGTCATTAAGTTCCACAAGGATATCATGTCGCATGGTAAAGGCAGCACCCAGAGAATGCCCCGCATACTGAATATCCTCTATCAAGTGCATCTCGCTTTGTTGCAGACGCACCTTGCCGCCATATTCTCCTATCATTTCCTGCATGAAGCCTCCGATAAAGCCTTCAAATAATATTTCTGTCGGGAACAAGAAGCAAAAGGATTCATGGTTGTCCATTGTGTAACCAGATGTCTTGTTTAATAAAAACATTTTACTCATGCTCATGATAATACGATACTGACCGTGCATCCTGCTCAAACGTACTCTGTCACAATCACTTGGTTGGCATGGGACATCCGATACCTCATTTAATCTCACCAGAATATTACGAATAGCTTTTTGGTTCTTCTTGGATGTTATATTATAAATCTGCTTACATGTATATTTGATAACCCTGTTAACCATATTATCAAATTCAAAATTAGAATAGGTGCACCGGAACTTATCAGACTGTCCGTTAGGAATTTTTCTGATAAGATAATCCTTTATATCAAATTTTCCTTTGATGCTACTGATATCTTCCGTTTCATCAACATACTGAAAATACAAACCTCTTTCTACTGCACTACGGACATAACCAATATATAGCGTAATAAAGAGTTCCTTCAAATCCTCCGCATCGTTCAGTTCC
Source organism: Lachnospiraceae bacterium (assembly GCA_051879415.1). Lineage (GTDB taxonomy): Bacteria > Bacillota > Clostridia > Lachnospirales > Lachnospiraceae > NK4A136. The sequence goes on along the minus strand of JBJELZ010000221.1, from coordinate 7,453 downwards.
GTAGAAATATTAATAAAGGGATATGCAATCCGATTACAATATTCCAACCAACGGACAAGGTTTTCCATGAGATGTTTTTGTGATAAACCCTCTGTATCAGAATCATATTTATCCATTTTGAACACTTTAGGATAGATATTCAATTGTTCTCCATTGAACACAATTGTTCCTATATAATTCTTTGTCCGAATCCCCTGTTGTCCAACAAATCCTAAAAACTGCTGTCGGCTTTCTACCTTTCCATCCTCGTAAAATACCGCACGTTGTTCCCAGTTATGTTGTAGGAACTCTTCCAATTCTGTCAGAGCCTTCTGTGATTGCCATGAAGCTGGTAATCTTGAATTCGGAATCTGTGATTCTTCATATCTATGTAATATCATACCTAACTCTCAATCTTCTTTACGCTCAATCTGCCAATTTTATCATCCACAATTTCTATATCCGTTCCTTCGATTGCTTCCTTTAATACACTGGCAACCTTCTTTTTATTGTCATAGAAATACTCATATAACAATGGAATGATACTGTTATTCAAAATAGTATAAAGGTCATCCACCGTTTTGTTTAAGAAGTAAGAATGTCCAATCAACAAATCAGAACTATCTAATTCATCAGCAAGCATCGTATTTAGCTTTTCCAGTACCCTTCTTAATGTAGCATCCTCAACCAAGTATGCTTCCGGCTTCTGCTCTATGAAGGAGAATCGTCTTCTAAGAGCTGCATCAATCAAAGAGATTGACTTGTCAGCTGAATTCATCGTACCAACAATATACAAATTATTAGGAACAGCAAATACATCCCCTGATTGCAAAGTTGCACAGGTTTCATTTACCTCTCCCCAACGCTTATCATCCTCAATAAGGGTAATCAGCTCACCAAACACCTTGGAAATATTAGCACGGTTGATTTCATCAATAATAATCACATAATTATTATCCTCATCATTCAGAGCCAGATCCGCTATCTGTTTGAACACTCCATCTACCGTCTTGAAAGACATCTTCTCAGACTTAGTATCAGGACGCAGGCCTTGTATAAATTCTTCATAGCCATAACTCTGGTGGAAAGTAGTAAATACTACCTGCCCCTTCTTGATGAGTTCATTATATGATTTCATTACCTGTTTACGTTCTTCCGGACTCTTTTTTCTCTTATCAACAGAACGATTTTCAACAATGGCCAGAGCATACTCCGCTGTTGAGTAGGTTTTTCCCGTACCCGGAGCACCATAAATAATCACATTCATAGGATGAATTTTGATTGTCCTTGGATTACGTTCAATTTCCAAACAATTCTTTAACTTACTCTCCTCCGCCATGTCGCTTTCTTCCTCCTCAATCCCATCTTCCGAAGCATAGTAATATTTTTCATAGAGGTACAATAGGTTCTTATCATCCTTAATTTGAATGCAGGATGTTCTTAATCCTTCTCCTTTTTCCGGCATACGGTCATTTTCATCGAACACCAAATGCCATTTACCAGTCTTCATACTGGACATATTGGATGTACTATCATAGAAATAATCGCCGATTTCATCAACCAGTCCATATAGCCGCTCGCCTTCCATCGGTACAAATACAGTATCGGAATTCGTGTCATAAAAACGTACTAATTCCCCTGCCTTACGAGAAGCTAATCGTGCATCCTCTGGATAGTACTCTTCAGCCAATCTTTTTGCAATTTCATTACGATCCAAGCTTGCTCCTGCTGTATATTCTTCCAAGCTACCGATAGCCGACCAACCAATACCCACAACGGACTTCTTTTTCCACTCTGCCACATAACTTTTTTCAGAATCCGATGTGCCCAGACGCACAAACTGAATTATTCCGCTATATTTTTCACGCAATGCAGATATAAACTGTGAGTAATATAATCCACCATAATTCTGAATCATAGCCAGTTGCCCACTACGGGCATAATATTTTTCACTAGGCTGAATCAGAAAGCACCTTAAGGCATGCTTCTGCCAGTCTGCTGAATGAAAACTACTCAAGCGATCAGGATATATAATGGAATAATATTTATGAAACCAACCCCAATCATAGAACTTACTACCAACTGTTTCCTTTAAGTCATCATCCAATTTTTCATAATCAGCCAGAGAATTAAGTTGTGCATTCTTTATTACTTCTGTTCCCCGCACCAATGCATCTCTAATCTCCTTGCCAAGTACGAGTGCCTCTTCATCCGACAGTTCCTGAGGTGCGTTTGGACTCCCAGTTGTCCATACACCCGTTTCTCTCTTTTGGAATAAACCAAATTTGAAAGCAGAACCACCTGCAATGCTTCCAAATGCCATACGGCATTCCTTATTCATTTCAATCCAACAGCACAGAGATTCCGTGTTATCCCCGGTTGTGTAAAAAATAGTATCTAATAACTCATCATCACCAAGATTCTGCAGTTTTTCCGGTGAAAATTTTTCTATAAATTGATGCCTATTTTCTTCCACATCTTCACGTGAAACTGGTGCTTCCCAACCCGACTCAGCAATAAACTTATTAATTATATTTGCCGCACGCTGATATTCATTTTCCGCTTCAACAATGACTTTGTCAGAAATTTCATCCCCCATGTAAGGTCTATTGTCATATGTCCTCAAATACTCTTTCAAATAATCTCTTCTTACAGCTGATATGTATATTCCAAGCTTATTTTGTATTCTATCAAATTGAGTTTTTGGGACATAATCATTGGGTATGATAATTTGATTTCCAGGACCATTTCTCATCCCGTCCGTGGTTCCTGAGATTTTTTCTATAATACTTTCTCCACACTCTAAGCTAAAAATGTAATCCACATACTTTTCAACGGAATCATTTACTCCCAAACAAAAATATTTGTATCCATGTTCATTCGCATATTTCCATGCTACTCCACGCTCATAAGCTCCACTATCTCTTGTATCAAAATAATTCTTCGTATTATCCTGTTTGTGAACTAACGGATATACAAAAATAACACATTTTATCCCATCCTCTAGTTCAATAATAAATCCCCTATTTTTTGTATCTGGAATTATTTCTTTCTTATCACTATCAATATCCAAATATCTATCCAAAGTTGCTATAGCTTGTGATGTTGTATATGGCATTACTTGTCACCCCCATCAATTATTGTATTGCTGCATCAAATCATACACTGCATTTGCACAACACTGGGCAAACACAGGTGGAACTGCATTTCCAATCATTTTGTATAGCTCCATATTACTTCCCTCAAATATATAGTCATCTGAAAACGATTGTAATCTGGCCGCCTCACGTACTGTAATAGTTCGTAATTGTTTTGAATCCGGATGAATATGTCGCAATCCATCCTTAAATAAATGTGCCGGAATTAAATTACTAGGTTCGTCCCATCTAATAACATGATATTTGTGTACATTAGACTCTTTTCCGGTTTTTTCAGTATACAGCTTTTTAAGTGCCTCTATTGATACATATTCATTTCTACCTGATTCTATATCCTCCGTCAGTAACTTAAAAATACCAATATCTCTGTCACTTTGCCATCGTGCAACATGATTGGCAACAAAAGGTTCTGGTAAACTGTGATGCGTCCTTGCACCATTATATTTTATATCTTCATTCAAAGGATATAATTGCGGTAAATCACCAATCGCCTCTCGTACAGTTACTTTCCGCTTAGCCTTATATTTCGGCAAAAAGAAGTAATAAAATTCTTCCACCATTTTTTCACATTGAGTGCCATAAACTTCTTTCCGCACGCCTAAAATGATAATCCTATTTCTTTTTTGCGGAACACCATATTCAGAAAAATCAATAATTGCTTTTTGCAAATCAGGCAAAACGTAATATCCAGCCGCATTAAAACTTTCTCTGATTATATCTATTATAGGTCTATCCCCGGGTTTTGCACTCAAAATACCCGGTACATTTTCAAATACAAATAGTTTTGGTTTATATCGTTCCAAAACATTAATATAACTTTCAAATAAATAATTGCGATAGTCATCTTTCATTCCATTCTCGTCGCGCACCCTACCTGCTATTGAATATGCTTGGCATGGAGGACCTCCGATTATAACTGATATTCCACCTGCGCCCTCAACTAGACTATCTAAACCTTTAGAACAACCATATACTTTATCATCTCTCCACCCTTCAAAGAGTTCTTGTGTTCTTTGGATATCAAATCTTAATACTCTCTCCTCAGCATCTTCGTACCCCCACTTATTTTTAAGTCTGTTCACTAAATTTCTACATGGTGCCTTTTCCCACTCTACTGTGGCAACGGTATCAAAATGTCCAGACTTTTCAAACCCTTCCATCAAGCCACCGCATCCCGCAAACAAATCAATGGATTTAATTTTTGTCTCTGTCTTCATTCTGACTCTCCTGAATTATTTTCAAAATCTCTTCTCCTAATGCTTGACCTAATAGTGGCGGCACTGCATTTCCTACCTGCCTACTCTGTTGTGTTTTTGTACCTGTAAAGATAAAATCATCTGGAAATGATTGCATTCTTGCGCTTTCACGAACAGTTGGAATTCTATTATATTGATAATGAAACAAATTCCTATGTCCTGTATCAACCGTCCTTGCCGGTGCATTCCCATTTAAGCGTGTCCAAGCCATATGGAACTTCCGGCTCTCCCCCCAACCCGGAGGGAGATCTTTATAGTTCCCACCTTCTGGAACAAGTGCAATTGTATCTTTAACCATCTGAGTGTGGTTAGTTCCCAAATGATTATGCAAAACTGTACAATTTTTTCTCATCTGCTTTTGATATTCGGTTTGTGGTTTTTGTGTGTATTCAGATTCTTCTGATCCCATCTCATTTTCTAACGACGGCAAATCACTCACAGCATCCCTACACGTCCGATAACTATCTGGCGTAAATTTTGCCATAGGAAATCTTGGTGTACCAATATCTTTTCGAATCCCCATAAAAATTAATCTTTTTCGAATCTGTGGTACACCATAATCTGCTGCACATAAAATTTTACATTCAATGTTATAGCCCAGTTTATCGAACCGCCTTAAAATCTCGTCTTTTATTTGTCCTCCATACAAAGTTGCCATGCCGGGTACATTTTCGACAATAAAAGCTTTTGGCTGATATTGCTTAACCATTTCTATTACTGCCAAATATAATTTATTTCTCTCATCATCAAAATTTCTAGGTCCTGTAAGGCTAAACCCCTGACAAGGCGGACCTGCAATGACCACATCTATACTCTTTCCATTAGCCAATTTTTTTATTTCATCGAAAGTCTCTTGTTTCGACAAATCAGCATTTAATGCTTTTGCGCCATTATGATTTAAAACAAAGGTATTTAAGGCTGCCTTATCATTATCTACTCCAACCAAAACATCAAATCCAGCATCCATAAACCCCTTGGATAGGCCTCCGCATCCAGCGAACAGGTCTATAACATTCATCTGTTTTTCCTCCATTCAGTCTTCCTTTATAAATTCGCAAATATCTGAAATATCGCATTCCAACTTATTACAAATCTTTAACAGGACTTCCATACTAACAATCTGATTTTTACTTAACTTCGCTAATGTATTAGTACCTATCCCTGTCAACTCTCTAAGATCGCTTTTATTCGGCATTCCCTTATCAATCATCAGCTTCCACAACTTGTTATAACTTACATTCATACCTTTTCCTCTTTTTGAGTTCTTTTTTGAAATATACCACAACATCCATCAAAAATATTATAATCAGAGGGAGAAATATTATCAAGGGAGAAATATTATATTTCTCCCTCTATATTTTTTGAGATTTTTCCATCTTACAAAATAATCATGATCACGTGATAGTCACCAATATTAACAAAATGATAATATCGTGATTTCCTCCTTATTCTTAATCATAAGCAGAACACCACCTAAACATCTGGTACTACCCTTTTTTGATGATGTCCTAAATTATTAGTAATTTCCATAATTTCTATAATTAACATTCTATCATTTATACTGTACCAAAAAATGTACTCAAAAAAGAAGGGTACATTACTTTTTGATTGTAATGCACCCCTGGAAAATTTGCTCAAACTATATTTTGTTGAAAAAATCTTCATCAATCTCATATGTTACTAAAGGTTTAACCCCTATACCATACTCAGCAATTTTGTTTATAAATTCCTCTCCATCAATTAAATCAATTTGTTGTTTCCCCGGATTAGATGCTTCTTCCTTTGCAGCCTTACTAAAAGTCCCTGTAGTGATAAGTACGCCTTTCTCAATATCGGTGGTTAATGATCCTCTAAAATCACGCACATCACTTGCTGATACCTGCCCTTTAAATCGCTTACACTGGAAGGCGACATTAAAACTAAAAATGCCGTTTATCTTTAGTTTTCCTGTTCCATCAATCCCGCCATCGCCAGTTTTCTTTGTAACTTCTACTTGTGAAAAACCACATTCCCTTAATACTCTTTGTGATAATCGTTCAAAACCAAACGGATCCATGTTATGTAATATTTCAGCTAAACGTTGTCTCCATGGTTTAATTTCATCCGGAAATTCAACCTCATCATTTAGTGCAATGCCATCATCAGGTTGCGGAGTTTGAACTTCATCAATATCGCTCGTATTCTTAGCATTTTCCCTTCGTTTAGCATTTCGATTTACAGTAAATGCAACTATTTCCTTTGGATTAAGTTCAACTCCACCCGTGAAATTTGACGTAATTGCCCATACACTTCTGGCACTATTTTCTATTACACCATAGTTTTTCAAATAAGTTCTTGCCCATGCTAATTGATATTCCAACTCTGTCTGGTTCGCACTTCCCAAATGAGTCTCATCGACTATTTCATCTGAAAGATTGAGATTTTTTATAACCTTCTCGCATATTTCATTATTTGTACCTGAACCGCCAAGTTCAATCAATGCTTGGTAAGTTGGAATTATTAAATCAGTATAAGTTGGCCCTAATATTTTCTTTTTTCTTGCCATCTCGCCACTCCCCAATATTTTATGATAAAATTATATATTTTACTGATCTCTTTTACAAGATCTATTCTGACTTTTTCGATATAATCAGCTGACCCTGTTTGCACTGAATATTAACAAAATCGCCTATATCAAATCCGCATTCTTTTAGCCACTGCCCTTGCAATCTTATTTGCGGCATCGGCTTATAATTGTATCCACAAAGTTCATATACCTTCAAATTTCTGTTTTCATTTTTCTTCATTATGCATTTTCCTTTCTTTCGCCAAACAATAGGCTTTTGCGTAAATGTTTATACTTTCGCCAAAATATGCTTTTCTCTTTGACCCCATAGGACAAAGTGCAATTATGGGCAAAAATAGGTATCAAAAATAATGTAATAATTGGGATTTAAAATGCCCAGAAAGGGCAGAAAATTGGCATTTTACATATGTTTATGTATGCCAAAGATAGTGCGTAAACACCACTGATTGCCAGAATATGGGCTATGCCGGAAGCCTGATAAAGCTCTTTAACAT
>JBJELZ010000220.1:0-25384 GCA_051879415.1 Lachnospiraceae bacterium | reverse complement strand
TGCCTCTGTCGTTGCCGGTGCCTCTGTCGTTGCCGGTGCCTCTGTCGTTGCCGGTAGCCCTGTTTCACCCATTCCATATACAATGGTATTCTTCGTCATACCGCTGCATGTACTATTTTCGGAAGCGTTTACTCCAATCGAAACCCTTTGGGCAATTACTGCCACAAGCAGAGCAAAACAGGCAATTTTCATTATTCTACTAATTGTACGCATAGAAACCGCCTTCCTATATAATATTTTATGACTTATATAGTATATGCAGCTTTTATGCTTTTAGAACAAAATAATTCTAATTAATATTCCGTTCCGTATGTTGCTCGTAACGTTACTCCCAGTTCCTCATAAGGAATCAGCACTTCAATATATCCGGCAACATACGGTCCTAACTGATATGGACTGTACTCTATCATAACACCTTCCTTTGTCAGGCGAAGCAGGCAGTCAAATCCGGCATATTCATAAACCTTCTGATACAGAAATTCCTCTTCGGTATCAAAATCAAAATACGGACATTCTTCCAGCTCCTGACTCGCTTTATAATCTGCCAGGGTATATTCTGCTGCCAGAGTACGGAATGCATCCTCATCTATTCCAATGACCTTTTCCAGCGTTACAAGACTGCCGTCCTCTTCCGAGAAAATCATATAATTCCTGATGGGGTATCCATGTGCCCCACCCCAAAATTCGTATCCTCTTTCTGCAATCTGCAAAACAGTGTGTTCCACATCTTCTCCATCCCTGACAAACGAAAACTGGGTAGCACCATCATAATACAGATCCCAGGTCTGCAGGGCAGTATATTCATCACAAACATGACCATACCCATCAAAAACACCGGCTGCCATGTCCTCTGCACTTTCCAGACGTTCCAGATATTTTTCCTGTAAAATCCGGTTCATCGCATCGGCATTAGGAATCACCTCTTCCGATAATGCCATCTCTTCCAGATAATAACGGCATAAAAGCTCACCACAGTCCGGGCAGTAGACAGAATCCCCTTCTGCCGTAATCGTGCCGATATCATAGGTGCCCGGATATTCCTCCTCCTGCAGTAAAAGATCGGATATTACAGGACTTCCGCCATTTACATCACAGGAATACCATCCCCGAAGACCGGGCACAGAGGCAATATAATAGCATCTGCCGCCTCTGACATGGAAGCCATAATCCACGCCACACCTTGGCTGTCCCGGTATATATCTTTCTGAAAAAAGGAATGTTGCATCCTGTCCATACAAATCACAGCAATAAACATCGGCCCCATAATAACCACTCACATCCTCAACAGATTCCCGATAATAAATCTCTCCGTCCTGTATGGCAAGAACAGTATCACCGTCTCCATCCAGAGTACCGAGTACGCTCCATTCTCCTTCCGGCGTCACTTCATATAGATACAATAGCCGGCTTTCCCCTTCTACAGTCTGGCCAAGCCATATTCCCTCTGCATAATATTCTATCGTAAGAAGTTTTTCCTCCGGACCGGCTTCCCATTGTTTTTCGCCATTCTGGTCAAAAGCAGTCAGGGTAGCAGCTTCCTCCTTCCAGCCGATCAATAATCCGCTGTCCTGCCAAATCTTAAGCCCGCCTGCACCATCACAGAACGTATATCCTTCCTCAGAAAGGCTGTCCAACCGGCTGCATAATTCATCCTCTGCTTCTGCATAGGTTCCATCTGCCTGTTTCTCGTAACAAGACCAGCAGCTCTGCCACTCCCAATTATCCCCTAGGAATATATAGTAAACGTAAAGCTTTCCCTGATGGAAAACCATGCTGACATTGGAACGGTCGTATAGCGTTGCAACGGTTTCCAGAACGTTCCCGGATTCATCCAGACAAAGAATGGTATGCCGTGAATCCCAGTCAATTCCTTCCATTAGCTTCCGGACAGGGGAATCCTCCCTCACAAGCACATAGATTTCATCCTCCTGCCCGTATACTGCCCCCTCAATAGCAGCGTAAAATCCTTCCTGAATTTCATATAATTTCGTAAGACCGCCATCCTCTTTGATAAAGGCAACTGTCTGATCCGACCAGATCAGCCGCTGATCCGGCGTGAGAGGCTCCTGAATATCATTTTCTTCGGAGATATTCTCCGTTTCCTCTTCCGGAACAGATGTGTCTTCGCTGTCTGCCCGGTTCTCCACCTCTTCCTGCTCCGTTGTGGTTTCGATTTCTTTCCGGCATCCTGTCATGAGACAGGCAAGGCAGAGAATACAAAGGAACCTGCATATGCCTGCCTTTTTCCGTTCTTTCTTTCTTTTCTGTCTATTATTTTCATTGAATCGTTCTCTTTCATCTGCCCGTACCATACCGGTGGAACCTCCTATTCCAATGTACTTTTGTTTCGCTTAATCAACAAAAACATATATTTCGCATTCTTCCATTTTCATTATAAAATCAATGCTACACTTCATTTTATACTGCCGGGCAGGAAAATTCAATGAAATCATACACAATTACTTTGACCTACCATCCATTTCTTTCCAGCCAGCGGTTTACGCTCCCCTCCCGCTTCTGTTTCCTGCTCTCTTCATATTTTCCAAGAACATATTCTCCTGATATTTTTCCGTCTGTCATATAGCATATGCGGTCACAACGGCTGGCTACCCTGCTGTCATGGGTTACAATAAGGATACTCATGCCCTCCCTGTTTAATCTTACAAATTCTTCCATGATTTCTTCGGAAGCTGCCTTATTTAATGCCCCTGTTGGTTCATCTGCCATTAAAAGTTCCGGCTGGTTCATGATCGCCCTGCAGATACATGCTCTTTGAAGCTGGCCACCGGATACCTCCGTTATTTTCCTTTGTTCAAGGCCGGAAATTCCGGCCTTTTTCATCAATATAGCTGCTTCTGCCTTTAGCTGGGATTCTGTTTTTCTGCTTCCTTTTTTTGCTTTCTGGCTTTGAAGTGCCGGAAGTATTATATTATCAATTAAGTTTAAGCCCGGAAGCATATTCATCTGTTGAAAGACAAACCCCATCTTATGCAGTCTTTCTTCCGCTCTTAGATCCTCCGAATAGGTGCAGATATCATTTCCGTCAAAAATCACCTGTCCTCTGTCCGGTCTATCCATTCCTGACAATTGATATAACAATGTGGATTTCCCTGACCCGGAGGGACCCATAATTGCTGCCATTTCCCCTTTTTGAATGGAAAAATCCACATCAAATAATATATTTTCTTTCCTAACTCCAATTGCTTTTATCACTTCGATCATACTTTTCTCCTTGCTCCTTTCTCAGCCTGCAAACTTTGGGCCGCAGGCACAAATTTGCGTGTGAAAAATTTATTTTTCACACTACTCCCTCCCTCTACAGCATTCCACCGCTTTTACATTTTTGATTCCATTACTTCCCAGGTAAATTGCCACGATTGCTGACAAACTCCCAAATAGTATGTTTCCAAGGATTGACCGGATACCCAGAACAAATCTGAATCCTACTGCGCCAAGAGACTGTAACGCCACTCCACAAATATCTTCTCCCCAAATGCATCCGGAGAACGTTCCAAGAAAGATTCCTGCAATGACATAAGGCAGGCACGATTTCCAGAAGTCTCTCTTTAGATCTATGCTTCGAAATCCCAGTGCTTTTTTCACGGATAGTTGATTGCGCTGGTTCGCAATCATCATTCGGACAAATAACATAATGACGACAAAAATAATCAGACATGCTATCATTTTTACCAGTATATCTGCCTGCTGCACCTGCGCAAGTGTCGGTCCGTAAGTCCCCTTGATTCTGGAGGCGATATCTACCACTTCCGCTCCTTCATCAGTATACCGGTCTACAAAATTCTTTTGATCTGCCTCTTCTGTCAATGTGACATAAGCAATTCTCCACATGACATTTTCTGTATTTTCCAGCTCCTTAGTAAATATCTTTGCTGTTTTCCCGCCATTCGTAATATCTGAGTAAATGCCTGATATGGTACACAGCTCATATTCATCTGCCCTTTTTACCCAAAGCGTATCCCCCGGAGAAAGACCTAACTCCTCAGAAAGCAAATAGGACAATGCCACTTCTCCTTCGCATGCCGGTGCAGACCCGCTGCTATAGGCAACCGGGAAACGCATATGATTCCCCTGCTCCATCAATAGATTCATCGTTGTCCCATCACCCAGTTTTACCGGCGTAGAACATGTCTGGTAAAGTGCATATTCTAAAACCTCAGAATCTTCTGATAACATTCTGTCAATTCTGTCAAATGCTTCACTGCTTCCTGCACCCTCACGCAGATCCATTCTAATCTGTGCATTTCCGATTCCCATATAAGTCACAAACTCCGGTGACGAAAGCGTACTGTACAGATTGGAGGGTATCAGCATCAGAAAGATGGCAATTGCCATGACAAAAGCAATGCAGAACTTATTGTTCTTCTTTTTTTCTTCCCCATAATCTCCGGCAAGTGCTTTCACTGCTGTCATTGCATTTATTTGCCGCAATATACGAAGTACGAATAAGATTATGGCACCTCCGACAAGTACTGCACTTAGCACAGCAAAAATAAGTATTCCATATCCACTTCCGGATACCCCATACAGCTTCTGCATCTGTGCAGAAAGAGGCCGGAACATCATTCCGGAGAATACCACACCCAGTACTTCACCGGCAAAAACCAGCAAGGTATATCTTCTAAGAAACATCATCCTTATCTCTTTCCCTGAGATACCAACCGCCTTTAACATGCCTACTTCACCGGCCTCCGAAACAATCCTGGTTAATAAAAGGAACCGGATACATACCAGAGAAATCAGCAGAACCAACAGACTGATCAATAAAATAATCAGAATCATAATCCCATCTGACAGGGTATTCATCATTTTAATCAGAGGTCCGGTAATGGTTGGACCGTTCATCGGAAGATTGGCATTTTCATATGCTGTCTTAAACACATTACTGTCTGCTCCCTCCTCCAATAAAAATTCGATCAGATACTCCTCGCTTCCCATTGTTCTAAATTTCTCATAATCCTCTGCGCATACAAGAAATCTCTTGGACGATGCCATCATGGAATTCATCTGGGAATCCCTGATAAATCCTGCAACAATTAATTCTTCCCCGCCAATATTCAGGACATCTCCTGTCTTTACATGATAAACAGATTCATAACATACCGGCACATATACCTGTCCCGGAAGCACCGTCGGAAGTTCATTTTGAAGGTCCACCATATAATCAAATTCATCCCCCTGTACGCTGATTCCGTTATCCTGGGTACTGTCTAACATAGACTGTCCGCTTAGCGTAAGAATGCTGTTATCTAGATTCAAAAAAGGAAGCACCTGATAATCCATCACCTCCGGTCTCCCCAGTGCAAAATTCTCCAACGCTTCCGTATCAATTTCTCCTGCATGCATCTGCAGATAATCCGGTGTCTTTGCCACTTCCATAAGATGGTTGATAGCTCCCGTAAGGTTCATAAAAAGTATCGTGGTAAGGGAAATCATTGCCACCGATATTGCTGCAAATACAATAAAACTGATGGTTGCAAACCAATCTCGTGCCCATGAATTTATTGTCATTCTCCTGTAAATATCATCTTTCATACCTTTTTCATCCCTTCCGAAATATTCTCTTTCATACTTGTTCCATTCCTTCGGAAATATTCTCTCTCATACCTGTTCCTTCTCTCCCGAAAGTGCCTGGATACTCTTTATTTTCGACATAGCTACCGCAGTTACAGCTAAACAAATCCCGGAAAAAATAATGACCACACCGGCCCCTCTTCCCACATCTGTCTCAAGTACCTCTGCCATACCATCTGCCAGCAGACCGCCACCCCCATAGGCAACCACATATCCTAACTGTGAAAGGAAACCAATAAATCCCCACGCCCTTCCCTGCAATTCATCCGGAATATTGGTTCTTACCAGATAATCCAGACAATTATTGGCAAATGGAAGCATACTGAAAAACAGAAAACCAAAGGTACATATGATAAAGATATTTTCCCAAATGCCAAATCCCACCATAAACAGACCGGCCATGGCAAGGGAAATTTCCAGAACCTGCACATACTTTTTCTTTATCCCTCGTATTCCCAAAAGAAGGCTTGAAAAAAGCATTCCGCAGGCACATACTGTCTCCCCGATTCCCAGTGTTTTAGAATCTGTAAAGGACAAAATCAACGGTTCTGCCAGAATCTGAAATACACCAAGGAAAAGTGTCAAAACTGCGGATACCAGAATCAGTAAAAAGATTCCCGGTTTTGAATGCACTGCAGCCCATCCCTCCTTAAGACTTTCCAGAAAAGATTTTTGATCTTCCCCCGGTTTGGTTTCAATTCCTCTTTTTACAACTTCCGTAGAGATTACCGTCAGAACAAAGGTGCTGATATCAATGATAAGCAAAAGCTTTACATCACTCACACTTAGTAAGAATCCTGCCAGCAATGGAGAGATCAGATATCTGGCACTTCCTGCAAGACTTACCAGTCCATTCGCTTTTGAGAATTCCTCCTTTGTCAAAAGATCCGAAACCGTAGCTCTGTAGGATGGTTCCAGCAGGGAAGAAAAAACTGCACTTACAAACACACCGATGCATATCTGTGGCAATCCCGCGTTACCTCTCATCAGACAGATCAGAATATAGAAAATGCCCAATGCCGAGCATCCATCCCCGATCATCATTAGTACCCTTCTGTCGTATCTGTCTGCCAGCACTCCTGCTGGGACGCTAAGCAGCAGGGTCGGTAAAAAACCAAGCAGGGTTACCAGTGCCATACTGGCAGCACTCCCTGTCTGTCCAAAGATATATACTCCCAGTCCAAAGCTGGTAAGCCCGCCTCCTACAGAGGAGATTAATTCTCCTGACCAAAGCAGAAGAAACTTGCCAAAATTGTTCTTTTTTCTTCCTGTTTCCATGTGATACTTCCTTTCTTTATAGACCGATTGTCTGTCGGTTAATATCTAAAAATAAAAGAAACCTGTTGTTTCTTTTATTTTATGTTTTATGTATATACTATGCTGTGGGTGGCAAAAGTCTTTTCTATCATCTCTTATGGCGATTGCACAAATCAAAGTGATTTCATGACATTTTGCGCTATGGAGATGAGACTCTAAAAATCGTGGAAGCCATTGCTGAACACGATTTTTGCACTTTGAGGCTCATCGTAATGATTAGCGCATAGGAATGAAAGCACTTTGATTTGCGCAATTAGCCATTTAAATTGAACTTTTGTCACCCACACCATACTATTTCTCAAATATAGGACACATTGCTTCCACCAGCGCACCGCTTTCCATTCCAAGCACCCGTTCTGCATGATAGATAAATCCTCTGATCTTCCGTTCCCTCTCTTCTTCATCATAGGCAATCATACTATCGAATGCGATATAAGAATATGTCAAAATCATCTCTACTGCCTCCGCCGGATAATCCGTGTGCATGATTCCCTGACGGATGCCGTCTTCTGCAATCTTCGTTATCAGCGGATTGACCCGCTTAAGCAGTCTGTCTTCCAGTTTCTGATGCAGCAGTGCATTCTGCGGTCTGTGAACCTGCTCCATGATCATATCTCCAAGTTCACTATCTACATTCAGCGACAACATGGTCCGTGTTAACCTTTCAAGAACCGGTATGGAATCATCCAATGCGATGATTGCAGCCTTTGCCACCATCTGATTGGTCAGCCGTTCGATCATTGCATCCAGGATATCTTCCTTGGATTTAAAATGATAATACAACGTTCCTCTGGCAATTCCGATTTCATTTAAGATATCATTGGTACTGGTATAATCAAATCCCTTTGCACAGAATAACTTCTCTGCAACATCCAGTATCTCATTTTTGCGTTCTTCCGCATCCTTCACAATTCTCATACAAGACCTCTTTTTCGCATCAAGCCCCTCAACCGACTACCTGTCGGTTATAATATACCACATCTATATTTTAGATACAAGAAAATATTTAATCTTGACAAAAAAACAAGGATGACCACAATCAGCCATCCTTGCAAAGCCTAATACCCAGACATAATTATTTTAATAATTCTTCCGCCATATCGAACCACTCATCCGGTGTCATCATACCATCCCAGCAGAACATGTTATAGATTTTGTTATCATTTTCAAAAATGATTCCTTCATAGACCTTCACCTCTACCTCACCGGAACCATAGCTTATATTATAATGACCGCTCTCCATATTCTGTTGATCTTCTTCTGTCAGTTCGTAATCAGGCGGCACAAATTTGTAAATATCCCTTGAATAATACACATTTACGCCGTTGATCTCTTTGCTTTCAAGTGCTTCACTATAATCCCCTGCTTCAAACAGAGGAGCAACAAATAATTGGATATCCGGGCAATCACTCTTTGTATATGTTACAACAAGACTGCTTCCCTCCGCCATGACATTTCCATTATCATCATAACAATCCATTCCATTAATATTTGATATATGGAATTCATAGCCATTGGAAAAGCCTTCCGGAATCCCCAGCGAAATTTCCAATTCCTCTGCATTGCCCTGGGTTATCTGATAGTCAGAAGTTGCAGTGCCGGGATCGCCCCAGACTCTATATTCTGAAATGCGACTGGCTGCAAATGCGGTTGTTCCCAGCATCATACATGCAGCAACGGCTATCACCACAATGTTGCGTTTATTTAATTTTCTCATCTTAATCTCCTTTCCTGTTTTTACTCTATTTGTAAACTCAAGAGAAGGATTTAGCTCATCAACAGCTTCCTTATATATTTTTTTATACTCCATCATAAACTCCTTTCTCCGGAAAACTATCTGAAAGCATATCTTTCAGTTTTATTCTGGCTCTTGCTAACCTGGTTTGAACTGTCGTTTCCTTTATTCCCAGGATTTCGGCAATACGCTTACAGGAATAATCCTCATAATAATATAGATAGATCAAAATCCTGTAGTTTTCCGGCAACGATAACACTGCATCCATAACCGCCCTGCGCTCTATATTATCCTGTTCACATGAACTGCTATCCGGTATTTGCTCCCACTCATACTCCTCTAAATCAATTCTTCTTTTTAAGAATGGATTTCTAAAATGGCTATGACATGTATTGATAGTTACACGAATCAACCATGCTTTTACTGCTTCATCATTTTCCCGGGATACTTCTGATGAATACAGCTTATAAAAAACATCCTGTGCAATATCCTCTGCATCTTCCTGTCTGCCAACGTAATGGAAAGCAATCCGATAGACCATTTTTAAGTACTTATCTACGCAAGCGTTATACTCAGTGCCTTTCATTTGGCTGTCCTCCGTTTCCTTCTCTAATATGAAAACGCATGACCCAAGCAAAATATCACATATTTTTTATAATTCTCCACGCTGCAAATTTCCCCATTGCTGCTGCCGTGGGAAGTCCTCCGGGTCCCATCAGCCATTGGCTCGCCAGCAGTACATTATCGATTCCTTTTACCACGCCCGGTACTGTAATGCTCTTAGCCTGTTTTGTAGTCACAAAGCTCATATACGCACCTTTATAGGAATTGCAATACCGCGTGTATGTTATAGGAGACCACACATCAAGCACACGAATCTTTCCTTCCAGGAATGGATATTCTGCGACAATCCGTTCCATTGCCTGTTTGGCAAGTTTTGATTTTTCTTTTTCATATGCCGCAGGCTCCAAATAGAGTTCCTTCCAATATTCATAATCTGCTTCTGACTGAGAAAAATTGCTTTGCAGAATCATCTTTCCTTCCGGTGCAAAATCCGGTTCGTAATCATAAGACTGAATACTCATGCCATGTATCTTCTGATTTCCTACCATCATCTCATCACAGGAAAACACTCTGGTTCCTGACAATTCCGCAAACTGTCCCTCTACTGCAAAAGCAATCTGAAACCCACTGCTGACCGGATACTTTTCTCTGTTATCATACATTTCCTTTAAACCATGAGGCATATACTTTTCAGGCAGAAGCTTCCGGAACGTATAATCCGTATCACACGCACAGATTACATAATCTGCTTCTACATTCTTCCCATTTTCCAATAAAATCCCTTTTGCTTTTTTGTCATTTAATATAATTTTTTCTACATTTGTATTTGTATATATTACGCCTCCATATTCTTTGTACTTTTTGGCAATACGAAGTGACATTGCCAGTGAGCCGCCTCTTGGAATATCACCATTTCCTCCGGTCACGGTTCCATAGGATACTAAAAATGCATAAGCCTGAAAGCCCCTTGGCATATAATCCGTTATTGCCCGCTGAATCAACGGATGTTTAAAGCGCATGGCAAGTTCATTGATATCCATATTTCCGTACTCTTTCATGACCTTCCCCATTGCTTTCATGGACATACCCAATTTAATAAAATCAATAGGATTCATGGCATCAAAAGGTTTTTCCACCGGAACAGTCATGGTTTCTGCCAAAGCTACATAATCTATCAGCTTGTTAATTTCCTTTTCATCCTCCGGCGACAGTGCCAGCATTTCCTTTCGTGTTCTCTCTTTATCCCTCCAAAAGGTCAGTATCTCATTCCCCAGTTTGGAAGAAAAAAACATCTCTTTTTTATATAATTCAACATCATCACCCAATGCACCAATCTCTTTCCAGAGTTCATGTAATGCACTCCCCGGTCTTGTTCCTGTCAGCCAGTGAATACAGTTATCAATAAAATAACCTTCCCTCTTCCAGCCGGTACATTGTCCTCCGGGGCAGGCATTTTTTTCATAAATCTCTGTTCTAAATCCAGCCTTCTGTAACAATACACCTGCTGTCATTCCTGCAATTCCACCACCGATAATTACTACTTTTTTCATATGCTCTTACCTCTTTCTCACAATATCCACGATCCATTCTGCCTCCGGCAGATCAATCTCCTGATGAACTGCATACTGCTCGGCAATTCCCTGTATACTGCACCAGAATGCATTGGAAATTACCAGGGGATCGCCCCCTTTTATGGTTCCCTCTTTCTGTCCCCATTCAATGATCGGTACAAATTGTTCTATGGTATTTACCTGCATCGCAATTTTCCGGATGTGTTCCGGCGTTGCTGCACTTCTTTGTGCTTCTGCCATCAGCACAAACATCTTTGCAATACCGGGCTGCTTTTTCATATATGTAAAAAGTGCTTCCGTAAAATTCAGGAAAAAGTCTATTGCATGCTCACATTTCTGTGCCGCCGGATAGGTTGTACCCTGCAGCCCCATACGGACCAGTTCTTCATATAGTTTTTCCTTGGATGCAAAATAATGAAACATTAATCCGGTACTCATGTTTACTTGTTCTGCGATATCGGTCACCTTTGTAGCTGCATACCCTTTGCTTACAAACAAATCCAGTGCTGCATCGATAATTTCCTGTCGTCTTTTTTCTTTCTGTTCTTTTCTTGTTTCCAAGTCTGCCTCCTCACTCTTCGTTGTATTAAGCTTATTCCAGTTATTCCATGATGGATTTGCTAATAGTTGTTCAAAGGTTTTCTATTGAAATGGCTAAATTATAATGACTACCTTTTAACATCTATTATTGAATAATATTTCATTGAATTATTATTCAATAATATAACATACTAATTTATCATTGTAAATCCATTTTTTTATTTAAGGTATCCTCTACCATTTTTCTGTATTAAAAAAGGCCCTCCTTTTATTTGGAAAGCCCTGCAAATCTACTCACTAATATACTGTATTTTTATATGCCATACAGAAAGGATTTATTTCCCTCCTATCATTTTGCCTTATTAATTCTCCGTCGAAATTCTTCCTTATCCTCGTACATCTTTTGATCCATGTCACGCAAAAATTCATCCAGATTCTTATATTCATCGGAATACTTTGTATAACCCATAGAAAAAGATAATTTGTACGGCTTCTTTTCTGACGCATTATAATCAGCCAGATTCTTTTTTATACTATCCATGAGTGCGGCGACTTCATCTTCTGTTTTATTTACACAGATTATAATAAATTCATCTCCGGCAAATCGAATTACCGTATCGGGAGTTTCCACCTGATTGGAAAGTAGCCGGCTAAACGTTCTTATTGCATCATCACCCACAGTATGTCCATAGGTATCATTGATTTGCTTAAAAAGGTTCAAATCCATCATGACGCCGTATACCCGGGCATAGTTTTTGATCTTCATCTGCTTATAAAAGAATTCAAGATATTTTCTGTTGTATAACCCCGACAGTTCATCAATAAAAGATTCTTCCCTCTGCAACTGCATTTCCACAAGCATAAGAGCAATTGCCACAGAAAACCATCCTGTTGCAATGCCATACTGCATTCCCTGAACAATTGTCCCCATAATGCACGGAAGTACAAAGGTATACACAGGGAAGAAATGAATCTGGCTTCCCTTATGCCTTGCCCAATATACCACAATAATACTGTACAGATAATAAAATCCTACAAAAGCATAAGTAATCAAGCCAAATCTTCCTCTTGTATAGACATTATCTCCCGATATGGAGAATAGCAATCCAGCTCCAAAACAATCAAGAACAACAAGCAGCAATTCTACAATGACCGGCAATGCAATAACATATGCAATTCTCCTTACCCGTTTCAGACTATGATATACCTTAAATTCAACAAAAAGACACCATACATATCCCATCAATGTTACCGCAAAAACTAAGAACGCATTGGAAAGATATTGCAGAATATGAATAGCCTTTCCCGGTAACCCATCAATCAAAAAAGAAATAATCTCTAGGATAAGAACAAATATTGTAAAAATAATCAGACTATTAAACAGATATTCGCCTACCCGTTTCGATGACTTGCTGGAATATTTTGACATTAAAAGAAACAACAGACAAATAATACCTGTACTATTTACAATCAAAATTTCTGCAATATTGATTGAAGTGTTCATTCTTTCCTCCTGAATTACATCATTAAATATTACTCCGCAAAGAAATCGTATACCCTTTTATTAAAATCCTTTGCCTCTTCATACGCAGCATGACCCAGCTTGTCATACATGAGTATTTTACATCCCAGTTTTTCTGCAATTTCTTCTGAAGCTTTCCCCATTACAACCTGATCCAGACTTCCACCGATTACCAATACCGGACATTTTATTTTATCCAATTCATCATAGGCATTACAGGTAAGACAGGCTTTCGCCAGTATAATAAAACGCTGTACATCTTTCGGCCGTTGCAGCATAGTTAACAATGGCATAAATGGCTGATATTTCTTCACATATGCATCAGAATACATTTTACATGCCATATCCTTAATAAGTTCCTTCATATTTCCCTGTTTCGTCATTTCTATCCAATTGTTAATTACTGACTCGACTGTGGCATTATTTCTAGATAGGGTTACAGCTAATACCACTTTATTGACCAGATCCGGTCTGTCAATTGCAAGATACTGCGCAATCATTCCTCCCTGAGACACCCCAAATATATCTGCATTTGTTATTTCCAAAGCATCCATAGCATTGGCAAGATCTCCCGCCAGATCTCTCACGGTTACATCCTCTTTGATATCTGCCCGGCGGTCAAATAAATACACTTTATATTCTTTTGCAAAAATTCGATACATATATGCAAGTGAAAGTGCCATGCCTTTGACTCCACGGGTATTAAGCCCCTGGATCATAACCAGCTTTTTCTTTCCCATGCCAAAGGTTATGTAATCCATCTGCATATCACTAATCTGCAGCCGGTGTTCCCTTGCGTTATACATCATAAATCGTTATCTCCCGATTTGTATTATTTGCCCATATAATGTCTTAAAATTAAGAGACACAACGTGGCCCGCATCGTTGAGAGGCGTGTTGTAAAATTTCATTACATCTAATTGATTATTCCTATTCTCTACCTTTAATATTAATTTCATATTGATATTAAAGGCAACTTTCGAATACTTAGTTCATATTTTATGGATGACATCTACCACATGGATCATATCCTGCATTGATGCATTCTTCTCTTGTCCAGCTAACATCCTGACGATTTTCCGGCTTAATAGTACCTACCGAGGAACAACTTGGATTATGAAATTTATTCGTATTATTATTGAGAACATAAGTAACACCCCCTGATAACTGTACTTCCGGAGTTGATACCACAACCGGTACTGATGCCGGAGTCGGTTCTGGTGTTACTTCAGCAATCGGAGCTGGTTCCGGAGCCGGTTCTGCTGTTACTTCAGCAACCGGGGCTGGCGTTGGCGTTGATTCCGCTGTCACTTCAATAACCGGGGCTGGTTCCGGAGTCGGTTCTGCTGTTACTTCAATAACCGGGGCTGGTTCCGGAGTCGGTTCTACAGTTGCTTCAGGAACCGGGACTGGTGTTAATGTCGGTTCAGTTGTCACTTCCGCAGCTGGTTCTTCAACTGATTCCGGCTTTGTTTCACTGGTTTCAGCATTTGCACTTGATTGAAGCAGATCCTCTGTATTCTCTTCTTCTGTAATATCATTACTTTCATTTTCTGAACTATCTACATCATTTTCAGTTTCAATGCCAGCTGTTTCTGTACTACTCGTACTGCTTCCACAACCCATTGCCATCAATCCCAAAATAAACATAGATATAATTAAAGCTAATACTTTACCTTTGTTCATTTGTATTTTCATTTACTTTTCCTTCCCTTCCCCAATTTTATAAATTATTAAACTTGCAAATCATCATATACCTTTAATAAATTTTTCTGTGTCGGCAAATTATAAGATTTCTTCGCAATTGCACATCTCATTTCTTCAACAGTCAGCTTTTCATTTTGAATAATCGGATTATTCTCTCCAATAATCGGATTTTCCGTCTGAATAATCGGATTATTATATTCAAAAGCCAATTTTTCAGCACTTGCATTATAAATAATCATTTTTAAAAAACGCATCAACAAAATAAGCTGGATGCTGTAATCCGGCACTCTCCAATTCAGTACACATACGGTCAACACCCTCGCCATATTCTTTAACATATTTGTATACATTCCTGTTCCAGCTTTATGTTCTTCTCCAACATAAAACCTATCACTTCACGAAATTCTTCCTCATTTTGCAATTTCTCCAACCGTTTTCGATCCTCCCCGGTTAAGCTCTTTCCATATTGCATATACCGTTTCAGCGTATCCAGATCCATATGGTAACACATAAATGGAATACCGGTTTTCTTTCGTAAATCCTTCAATATGCAAAATCCTCCTGCATCAATATCCCCAAAATGATAGTATTCTGCATCAGGAATTACCTCATAGATCATTTTTAATAAAGTTCTTCGAAGCCTGTTATGGTATCCCCCAAGGTATATGATCAAACTTTCCTTTTCCTTGTATTGAAAGAAAGAAGTAAGATTCTCAATGGTGATTACTTTCTTTATTTTACGCAAATCAGAAAACTGAATATTGGTCAGATCCTCTCCGGAAATACCTATGCCCTGTTTTAGCAGGGATAACTCTACCATTTCCTCGCCAATTGACATTCTGGCATCTCCCTTAAAGTACACATAATTCGGAGTATGATAAATCCCATATTCAGCCAATAGTTCCAACACATCCATTTCTGCGTATTCTCCGGAAAACTGCCGAAAAACTTTTGCGATACGATTTTGTATCTGCTCAAAATATTTGGAATCCTGAAAATGCGTTATCGAGAATTCTCTGATATAGCAGGGCTTTCTATTCTGCTCCAACAGAATACAGGCTTGAAGAAATCGTTCTGTTTCCTTTCTGTTCTCCAGTGAAATATATTCTTTAACCGACTGATGATTTTGCAGCCGCTTCAAAAGATACCGTACAAAGGATTCTGTAACCGGTGCTTCCACATCCAAATATTCCTGAAGAAAAAGAATATTTTCTTCTTCCAATCCTCGTTTTGCCTTGCGCCCGACATATCGATACACCTCTTCCAAATGATCCGTCATCAGCCTTACTTTTTGAATCAGATAATCCTGTTTATTGTCTTTCCATACAATCCGAATTAGATTTTTCATTTCCAAAGACTTCATCAGGAAATGAATACTTTCATATTCCGTTGAACTCTCATCAAAGTAAGCAGGAATTGTTTTTTTCGTAAAGCGAAACTCTATTTGTATCGTCCGCTTATTTTCCCCGGTGGACAACAGACTGTTCTCATATGTATCCAGCAGGTGATTCAATATCTTCCGATCATACTGCACCATTGATATACCTCTCTATAAAACTTACCTTTTCGTCCGTCATCACCAATAATGTTTCTTCAACAAACGGACTGATGTACTGTATTTTATCCGGCGGAGCCGCAATCAGAATCTGTAGCGGCAGCCTTCTTAAAAACTCCAGAACTCCACCAATTCTTTCATCATCCATGTTATTGAAGGCCTCATCGAACAATACAAGTCCAATGGCTTCCCCACCAATATTATTTTTGTAAAGCTGTACAAAAGAGGCTGCCACAGTCACATAAAATGGTGTCTGGGTCTCACCACCACTCTTTTCTTCACACACCTTGGAATACAAAGAATAATTTCCATCGCTGTGAATAATACGGATATCATAATCCATATAGGTTCGATAATCCGTAAATTCATCCAAAGCCTTTGCATTATTTTCATTATCCAACGCCAACCGTTCAAACAATTCCTCGATTACTGCCTTGTGATTCTCATGAAATAAACCACTGAAAATGGACTCTCCCTGCATGGCATTAAAGTCATCCATAATCATCTCATAATACTGTCTGTATTTTTTACTTGGCATATATAGGAACTCATACTTTTCATTGCTGAATGTAATATCATTCAGTGCCTGATTTAACTCTTTGAACTCTGCCTGGGCAATCTTCATGTTTTCCTGCAGCTTTGACAGGAACTGCTCTCTGAACTCTTCTTCTGCTGCCTGTCTGGCGGCATCTACTTTTCCTTCATACTGCAAAAGTTCTGAATTCTTAAGCTTAAGATACTCTGCTTCAAAATCCGGATATCCTTCCATTGTGGCTGCAGCGCCAAAATCATGGGCAGATTTGTATTCTCCCATCGCTTCCTTCATGGAATCAATTGCTTTATCCATCAAGGTCTGATTGGCTTTTCTTCTTCTCAGATAGTTATCCCTAAACTGTGAAAATGACTTATCTTCCGTCTGTTTCTCATACTCCTGATTCCAAGCCGGCAGATAATCCCCTGCCTTTACTCCCAGTTCCTCGTAAAAAACAGATTTCAAGGCATGCTCTGCCTTCTTTTCTGTGACCTGTTCTTTTGTCAAGTTGATTCGTTCTTCTATCTTTCCTGCCGCTCTGTTGAAAGAATCCAGCTTAACTGCCAGCTCTCCCAGTATTTTCTCTAATGTTGACAGCTGTACCTGTTTCATAATCATATTGGAGTTTTTCTCCAATGCAGCAATATTTTCTTTACATTTACTAATTTCCAGAGAAACCTGCCGCAAGTCCCCAATCACATCCAGCCTGTACTTTATATCTGTATCTTCCTCTGTAGATAATGGCGTCAGCACAAATTCCAACTGTTCCAGTCTGGTTCTTAATTCGGTTAAACGTTCTTTCATTTCTTCCCGCTTCTGCGTTGCCTGTTCCAGCTGGACCTTTAATGCATTTTGACCAATGTATGGTGTTTCAAAAATTTCAGGTTTGATAGCACTTGCCACATTATTCTGATATTTCATACATTCTCTGGTGATAGATGTTTTATAGTTTTTCAGTTCACGGTAATGATCACACATCCGCACCTTTCCAAGAATCATATTAATATAACGCTTTGCATATTTGTTCCCGGAAGTAACAACTGTAGCCAGCGAGCCTTCCGGTGCTGTATCATACTGTTCCAGATTCTGGGTATTGATCAGTCCAACCCCATATGCTCTTTTTTCTTTTCGCAAGCGATCATAAGTGCCAAGGGCAATATCAAAATTCTCCGGCTCTACCAGAATATAAAACCTCTGCGTATTCAAATATCCCTCTACCGCGTTTCTCCATGCATCATCTGTTATTTCCAACAGTTCGCATAAAATACGTGGTTCCGGTGTTCTTCCTATCCGCAGAAATTCCTCTTTAATGGAATCCTTCACTCTCTCTACATCTGCAGAGTAAGAAAGTTTCTTTTTCATAAGATTCTCTATTTTTTTATCCAGATTCTGCTTTTCAATGCTTGCTTTTGACTCTTCCGCAGATACTTCGGCTCTCTTTTTGAATATCCTGTCGCGCATTTCATTCTTATAGGAAATCACACCGGAAAGAGTATCTTTCAGCTCTGCAAGATTGACGTTTTTATCTATCTCACAAAGGTTCTTATAATAAACCCTTACAGAATCAGCTACATCCTTCACTTCCAATAACTTTCCAAGTTGCTGCTTGGCTGTATTAATACTTCTTTGCAGTATTTCCCTTTCTTTTAGCAGTTCTTCTTTTCTGGTTTCCAGTAGGCGAAGTTTTTTCTCCTGCTCATCCTTTGCCAGAAAATCCTTATCACTTGCAAGCTCCGCCCTCAGGTCATCCCGGATCTGCTGTTTCTCCGCCTGTTCAGTCTTCGCTGCATTGATCTGTCGGTTCTGCTCCTCTAGTCTAAAAGTATCCGACTGTATTTCCGACTGCATCTGTTTTATATTTTCTGCAATCAGGTCTGCATCTACTCTTCCCAAATAATATTCGTACTGTTTGTCTTTCTGCTGTCCATCCACAGCCTGGTCATGGGCTGTATTGATTTTTTCTAATCTTTCAATACGAATTTTCACATTTTCCAATGTACGTTGCAAATCCTGATAGGTACGAACATTTTCACGCAATATATCAATATTTACTTCTTTTTCATCCAATACATAGGAGTACACAAAATCCTTGATATCATCAATAGGTCTGAATGCCAGGGCCTTGGGAATCAGTTTAAAAAACTTTTCCTCGATACGGCCAAAACGGTTTTTGATCATGTTTTTAGCTTCTTTATCCGTCGTACACCACTGCCTGATATACTTTGTATTTGCGGTCCGAAACTGGCTGATGGATCTTGGTATTTTCCCCTGAAAAAACAAGGAATCATCCAGCTGTATGCCATCCATCAGATACCGAACCGTTTTCTCCTGACCTTCAGAGGCAGAATCCACCACTGCACCTACCACAAAGTACTTATCCTTTTTTTCTTCGTAGAATTCCAATGCAACATGCGCACTGATTTCACCGGAACGTTCATAAGGTTTATTTTCCCGTCCGGTCTTACATCGGATATAGCCTGTCAGTTTTCTCTTACCATTCTCATGTGCTGCCTTATTAAAATAATTCGTGGAACAGGTAATCACAAATTGAATTGCATCCAGCAATGTTGACTTACCTGCACCATTTTCTCCGGAAATCAGGGTGGAATTTTCAAACACAATGGTAGTATTGGTAAAGCGATGCCAGTTAATCAGCTTCACTCTCGTCAACTTCTTCACTGCCTTTTCCTCCCTTCTTGTAATTTTCCAGTTTTTCATAGGCGAGCTTAATATCTTCCACCCGGACAGCCATCAGAATTGCATCAAAAATAATAATTCTTGAATCTTCATTGGCAAGATCATTATCCAGGGTTTCAATCATCTGGAATCGTTTCAACGTACTGATTGCATTGCGAAATGTTGTTTTATCAATCATTTTATCCCGTATTTTCAAACTTAAAAACTTCTCATGAATATCCCCTACATTCACAATCACTTCATCCGAAACGGAAAGTTCTCTTCTTTTTTCATCATAGAGAATCCGCAAAATTAATAGGAGAATGGATTCAAACAATTTTAAATTATACCGGTTGTAATTTTGGGGATTTGTCAGCTGAATAACACCATATTCCTCATTGATCTCCAGACGATAACCCAAAAGAGAAAAACATTCCGAGAACTTTTCTTTGTATTTCATAACAAAATAGTAATCTGCTTTATTTGTTTCATTTCTTTTACAAAGAAAACAAGAACTTAACAGCCGATTACAAACTCTTGAAAAATCATCCTTATCCCGTTGCAGCATTCCATTCAGAATGTCCATTTTCAGATGTGCTCCTTCCTTTGTATTTCAAAATCCGTAAAACGGTAACCATCTTTTTGTACATCATCTTTTACTATGATTTTGTACTTCATGTTTTTTCTTTGTCCGTAAAGTCTGATGTAGATCAGTTTAACAAAGTCGTCCGTATTATCCAGCGGCAGCTCTGAAGCCCACATTTTTTGCCTGTCTCCAAGCTGTTTCTCTACATAACAGTTCACCTTCTCCGGATTCAAAACCCGCGCAAGTTTCTCCATCATGCGTTTCATTTTCTCATTTCTGAATTCCAAATCCGGCTCCTCTTCTGAAATCATCTCAGGTTCAAATGTTTTTTTCCCTTCAATCGGTGTATAAAGAGACTTTTCATCCAATACAGCAGTGCTATAGAGCCGAACCAGCTCATCCATAAATTCAATCCGGTATATACCGCCCAGATCCATGTTCTCCCGGTTGATTTCCTCATTCATGCCTGAAAGGATTTCCTTAATCTGCCCTCTTACATCCTCTCCGCCAATTAGATAAAACTTGGCCCGGTTGATTGCCGCTCTTTGATATTGTGTATTCTTTCGGTTGATTTCTGATAGAATTTCATCCATATTTTGAAACGCATCAATCACCTGATGAATATAATGGTAGACCAATTCTTCTGCTTCATTGATTGAAATTTCCCGAATCCCAGCAAGCTCTGCACTTGCTTTTTCAATATAATTCCTGCTTCTGCTCTTGCTTTCCAATCTCTCTATGATTTCCGGCCGGAATTTTGAGACGTTGTCTGAAGTCAATAACCGGTGATAGGCCTTATCCACTATATTCTCAATATAATCATTGAATAACACATTCATGATTTCTGCCGGCGTCTTATATTTCGTCAATTCATCTATGTAATGTTTTATACCGGAACTTAAATTTTTTAAACCGGTAATCAACATATCTGTATTTTCTACAATGGACAGAAGCACGATGCCCGGATTATCCGTAGCACTCCGCACCAGACTGTATATGGTATAGATATAGCCCTGGTACTCAATCTGCTTTCCATCCGCAATCTCAAGGAGCGTTTTAATCAGCTTAACTGCATATTCCTTAAAATTGACTCTTTGCACATAGCTTTTATCCGTCTCAATATCAATCCATCCATAGTTCTCCAGTTTTCTGAGCATCCAATTCGCTTTGTCTCTTGCCGGCTTT
The DNA here is from genome assembly GCA_051879415.1 of Lachnospiraceae bacterium. Taxonomy (GTDB): domain Bacteria; phylum Bacillota; class Clostridia; order Lachnospirales; family Lachnospiraceae; genus NK4A136. The sequence goes on along the minus strand of JBJELZ010000220.1, from coordinate 4,302 downwards.
CCTTCCATATCCTCCCCTGTAAGTTCCGCTGACTGTGTCTGCTCAAAATAATATTGCAGCTCCTCTACCAATACATCTCTCTCCACGCCAAAAGAAAGCTGATGATCCATAACGGAAAACAGCTTGCAGATACATTCCCAATATACCATTTTATTAGGGGATGCCAATGGTACAAAAAAATGTTCATCTATGATGTGAAACAAATTTGTCTCCTTCCTTCATTAGTCATGAATGGCTGATATTTTTTACATTTTCAGCATCCGGGTAATACGTATTCCCCAGAGTTATTTTGCATCGTTTCTCATGCCAAGAAAATACTCCTTTGCAGTATCTTTGTTCACAGGTCTTGCAAAGCGGAAACCCTGAATGTAGGAAGCGCCGATTGTGCCCACGATCTTTTCCTGATCTTCTGTCTCTACACCTTCGGTAAGTATCTTTACGTTCTGCTTGATGAAAGCCTGCGAAATGAATGTAAGGATAAAGAATGCTTTGTCAGATTTTTCGGCACTGTAGACAAGGGACTTGTCTATTTTTAGATACTCAAAAGGAAGCTCTATCATATTGGAAAGATTGGAATAGCCAGTACCGAAATCGTCCATATAAAATTTAATGCCGATGCTTCCAAGTTCCTTCATTACCTCTTTGACATAGTTGAAATTATCTATGATAACGCTTTCAGTGATCTCTATCCGCAGCTTTTCGGGTGGAATATCATACTTACGTACCATATTGACGACTCTTTCGACGATATCATTACGCATTATCTGCTGAACGGAAAAATTGACAGAAATGGCTTCAAAGTCGATGTTTTCCTTAATAAGCTCTTTGATAAAGCAGCAGGCTTTTTCCAGCACTATTTCTCCCAGACGGACTGTCAGTCCCATTTCTTCGGCTATCGGTACAAATTCACTGGGATATATGGGACCTATCTCCGTTTTGTTCAGACGGATAAGCGCCTCCGCTGTACGGAATCTCTCACTTGAAACCTCGTAAATAGGCTGATAGAACAGTTCAAAATTATTTTCATCTGAGTTCAGCTCTCGTTTGAGTATATCGGCTATCTCTTTTTTGCGACGTATGTTTGCAAGAGCACTGTCGTCACAGTAACAGATATTCGAGGTCTTGTTCTTCTTTGCCTGAAGAGCACAGTATTCAAGAAGTTCTGTGAGCTGTTCAGCGGTTTTAGCCTGATCGGGGCAGCTGACAGCTGCTATGCTTACGCTGTATCTAATAACTGTGTTGTCGAAGGTGAATTCCTTTTTAAGCTCTTTGTCCATAGCGGAAATTATCCCGCCTATATCCCCCAAAGTCATATTATCGAAAATGAAAATAAATTTGTTCTCAGAATAGCGGAATGAAGGGACTCTGGGCATAACGTTCTCTAAATTGACTGCTGCAAGAGTAATGAGCTGTCTGTGCTTTTCTCTTCCTAAGGTTTCTTTCAGCTCCTGAGAATTATTCACATTCAGCAGCACACAGCAGAAATTTCCATTCTTCTGGAGCCGCTTGGTTGCGGCTTCGGCAAAGCTCCTTCTACCATAAAACCCCGTATTGCTGTCGATGTCCACGATATCGGTGCCCAGAAAGAAAAACATCATAATAAGCGGACCGAGAGCAGCAGTTCCGGTCAGAAGAACGTTGCTTGCAAAAAACTGCACCAACATTACCATTCCCGAGAGAATCGGAAAAAGTGATATAAGTATTTTTACTCGGAAGGTAGTTTTTCTGCCGTTTTTCAAAGCGCCATAAACTACCAGACAAGCCATATATATCATTAGCGCATAAGTTATCTTGCTTAGTCTGCCACGTACATAGCCGCTTTCATCAAAGCTAAACAGCAGTTTTGTAAAGGGCGTGGTAAAAACTATGGCAAGACACACATACAGCGGAATGACAACTGCCTTTGTATAACGTTTTTTCCAAACGGAGTCCTCCCGTTCAATGATATTTAAAAAATACGTGTAAAATATAGCAAGAGTGATAAAGAGAAGGGCAAAATACAGCATAGTCACGATATAATTCAGCCAAATCGGCACCATACCGTAATTATTTATAAAAACAGCCGAAAGAATATTACAAAATGAACTTAGAGAAATTGAAAAAGCACAGGCTACGAACATTCTTTTTTCTCTGTTCCACTTAGCTACACTGAGCGAAACAGCGGTACCTATAATAAGGGATATGTACATTGCAATACATTCCGCGGTCACATTAAACGTCATATTCATCATCTCCTTATTGCAGCTGTCATGTCGTTTAGAAAACTACCATAAAATAAAATTTCCTGTTGCCAAAGTGTTGCCATGATTAATTATACCAAGTTTATCAAATAAAGCAACGCTCTCTAACATGTAATCAGCCAGATAAACCCAAAGTTGTGCATGATTTTATGTCTGACTATGCGTCATCATTTTAAGTCGCGGGCATTCGTTAAATGCCCGCAGGCACGCAAAAACAGTCACATACAAGCAAGCTTGTAGTGACTGTTTATTACGCACCCTTAGGCGCCTATTTCATTGCTTTCGCGTAGATTACTCAATGATAGTAGCAACTCGACCTAAACCTACTGTTCTACCACCTTCACGGTCTGATTTGGTCGTATTTAGAAACTTATTTGTTACGGTTTTTGCCGTTTTGTGACTCATTTTATGGGTATTTTACCTATTATGAATGCTTTTTCCATGGGAAATGTTGCAGATTTGTATCACGGATTTCTGCCATTTTTCGTCCACCATGGTAATAATATAGCATGGGCGAAAATGGATGAAACGGCAAATTTATATAATTTTTGGTGTTGTGATACAAATTATGTGTGTCGTGATACTGATTTGATACCGATGGTGAATATTAATCTGCTAAATATTCATGTTCAAGCTCATCTATTGTATCAAACGGAAAACATTCTGCACAGCCATCCGGTATTTCTTTCAACCTGGCAATTACATCTCTGACAAGCTCTTTTGCCTCATTGCTATGCTCTCCTTTTTCCGGCACATGTCTTACAAACCATACCTGGTCATATATTTCAACCTGTGAAACAATCATTCCAACATCCACACTGAATTCCATCTCATTTTCTTCCGTTGCTTCTCCATAGTGAGCAATCACACTATCAAGTCTACGCAGAATTGCAGCTCTGTTCAGATCCATAGGAACATAAATGCGGACATTGTCCTCTTTTTCATCGGGTTCTCTACGTGGCGGATATTCTAAAAGAGATTTGTCTATCAGCCATGGTTCATTTATACATAATGGGGTTTTGTCTTTTGGTATTAGATACACTACTATCTAAATCTTTGCATGCTATATTTGAAGTCTTCCAATCCTTTTAATCTTTTTACTCTGCGAAGTTTAATACCACATACATTACATATCTGCTCAAGTCCGGCTTCCACAATTATATTTGACACCCTTATTTCCTTCGGTGCTCCAAATTGAAAAATAAATCCTATGAGAATTTCCGCCAGCATTACAATCGCATCGTCCTCCGGTCCAAGCATTTCAAATTTAATGATCGTTCCTGTATTTGCATCTCCTAATAACGCCAATGCCGGATTTGCAGGGCGATCATACTTTTTATCCGTAACTGATGCTCCTAACACAGATACATCTGCCTCTAAAACAGCATTGCATTTCGGGGCTTTTCCCAGGTCTGAGAGCAAATCTTCATCTGTAATCAGTAAATTCCCAAATTGAAAAGCTGTAAAAGGAAGTGGCTCTTCACCAAAATCCCACGTTTTCTTATCTTTTCCAAAAGAAAACAGAAACATATTTCCCGATTCAAAATCAACCTGCATATCTGTTTCATCATAGTAACGCAACGCCAGTTCCAAATCCTGTAAATACTCGCTCATACGCAATACTTCTTCCTCATCCATATTATATGGATAATATCCCGGCTCAAAAGACAGGAAATACAGCCACTGATTTTTTCCGCGATATGTATATCCTAATTCCTTAATAATCTTTCTTTGCTTATCAGAAAGTTCGTCACGATTACCCCAATAGCAGGTGAGATTTCTTTGGTTAAACATCGCATATTCCGGAGCCAGATTCATGCTCTCCTGCATGGTAAGCATGAGAAAACTATTTAATCCCTCGTATCCTTCATAGACGGCTATTCCATAACAATCACCGCCTCGCCCCAGTATACTGAAGAAAATCGTTTCTTCTTCAGTACCATATCTGATGCCAATTAAATCCATATCCCAGAACTTTTCCCATGGTTTCAGTTCCTTAATGCGTGTTCCTGCCTCATACAACGTTTTCCATTGTTCTATAGATGCCTCTTTTCTCATATGT
>JBJELZ010000219.1:0-25474 GCA_051879415.1 Lachnospiraceae bacterium | reverse complement strand
CAGAAATAAATATATTGTTGCCTAATTCCTCTTTTCCGCGATAGCCGCCTGTGCAGCCGCCAGTCTTGCAATAGGTACTCTAAACGGTGAACAAGATACATAATCAAGACCAATCTTGTGGCAGAATTCAACAGATGTCGGATCACCGCCGTGCTCACCACAGATACCGATGTGAAGATTTGGATTGATGGGCTTACCAAGCTTGATTGCCATCTCCATCAGCTTACCAACACCGTTCTGATCAAGTTTTGCAAACGGATCGTTTTCGAAAATCTTCGTATCGTAATATGCCTCTAAGAACTTTCCGGCATCATCACGAGAGAATCCGAATGTCATCTGAGTTAAGTCATTGGTACCAAAGCAGAAGAATTCAGCTTCCTTGGCAATCTCATCTGCTGTAAGTGCAGCTCTCGGAATCTCAATCATGGTACCAACGGAGTACTCAAGTTTCATACCGGATGCAGCAATTTCAGCATCTGCAGTCTCAACAACAATCTTCTTAACCTGCTTTAACTCTTTTACATCACATACAAGCGGAATCATGATCTCCGGCTTAACAGACCAATCCGGATGTTTCTTAGATACAGCAACTGCAGCCCGAATTACTGCTTTTGTCTGCATCTTAGCGATTTCCGGATATGTAACTGCAAGACGAATACCACGATGTCCCATCATAGGATTAAATTCATGCAGGGAATTGATATATTCCTTAATCTTCTCAACGCTCTTGCCCTGCTTATATGCAAGTTTTTTGATATCCTTCTCTTCTGTTGGTACAAACTCATGAAGTGGCGGATCCAGGAAACGGATGGTTACCGGGTTACCTTCCAGTGCTTCATATAACTGTTCAAAGTCGTCCTGCTGATATGGAAGAATCTTAGCAAGAGCTGCCTCTCTTTCTTCCTGCGTATCAGAACAAATCATCTCGCGGAATGCTTCGATACGGCTTTCTTCAAAGAACATATGCTCTGTACGGCAAAGACCAATTCCTTCTGCGCCAAGTTCTCTTGCTCTCTTTGCATCTGCAGGTGTATCTGCATTGGTACGAACCTTCAGTTTTCTAAACTTATCTGCCCATGCCATAACTCTGCCGAATTCACCGGCGATAGATGCAGGCACAGTAGGAATCAATTCTCCGTAAATATTACCGGTTGTACCATCAATTGAAATTTCAGAACCTTCGCGAAAAATCTTATCGCCGAGTGTAAACTGTTTTGCAACCTCATCAATTGCAATATCTCCACAACCAGATACACAACAGGTACCCATTCCACGTGCAACTACAGCAGCATGAGATGTCATACCACCACGAACAGTTAAGATACCCTGTGACACCTTCATACCGGTAATATCTTCCGGTGATGTCTCAAGACGAACAAGAACAACCTTTTCACCTCTTGCAGCCCAAGCTTCTGCATCCTCTGCTGAGAATACAACTTTACCGCAGGCAGCACCCGGAGATGCTCCAAGACCTTTTCCAAGTGGTTTCGCAGCTTTTAATGCTTTTGCATCAAACTGTGGATGAAGAAGTGTATCAAGATTTCTGGGATCAATCATTGCAACAGCTTCTTCTTCTGTTCTCATACCTTCATCAACAAGATCACATGCAATCTTTAATGCAGCCTGTGCAGTTCTCTTACCATTTCTTGTCTGTAACATGTATAATTTCTCATGTTCAACCGTAAACTCCATATCCTGCATATCACGATAATGGCTTTCAAGCTTTGCACATACTTCCTTGAACTGTTTGAAAGCTTCCGGGAATTTCTGCTCCATCTCTGCAATCTTCATAGGAGTACGAACACCGGCAACTACGTCCTCACCTTGTGCATTTGTAAGGAATTCACCAAAAAGGCCTTTCTCACCGGTAGCCGGATCTCTTGTAAATGCAACACCGGTACCGCAGTCATCACCCATATTACCAAATGCCATGGACTGAACATTAACAGCTGTACCCCAGGAATACGGGATATCATTGTCACGACGATAAACATTTGCTCTGGGGTTGTCCCAGGAACGGAATACCGCTTTGATAGCACCCATCAGCTGTTCCTTGGGATCAGACGGGAAATCGGAACCAATCTTATCTTTATACTCTGCTTTGAACTGATTAGCAAGTTCTTTTAAATCTTCTGCGGTAAGTTCAACATCCTGAGTAACACCTTTTTTTGCTTTCATCGCATCAATCAGCTCTTCAAAATATTTCTTACCAACTTCCATTACAACATCTGAGTACATCTGGATAAATCTTCTGTAGCAATCCCACGCCCATCTTGGATTGCCGGACTTTGCAGCAAGTACTTCAACAACGTCTTCATTCAGTCCAAGATTAAGGATAGTATCCATCATACCCGGCATGGATGCTCTTGCACCGGAACGAACAGATACTAATAATGGATTCTCTTTATCTCCGAATTTCTTTCCGGTAATTTCCTCCATCTTAACGATGTATTCCATAATCTGTCCCTGGATCTCATCATTAATCTGTCTGCCATCTTCATAATACTGTGTACATGCTTCTGTTGTAATTGTGAAGCCCTGTGGAACCGGAAGACCCAAATTGGTCATCTCAGCAAGGTTTGCCCCTTTACCACCAAGCAAGTTTCTCATGCTTGCATCGCCTTCGCTAAATAAGTACACCCATTTCTTTGCCATGCTCTCGTCTCCCTCTATACATTTTATTTGTGATCGGCCACGCCGATATTAGTACAATTTTATCATATTTTTTATAAAAATGCACTATTTTTACAAAGTTTTTACCAAAAACAATTTAATCTTTACCCAAATAAAAAAATCCTTTGGAAAAGGCATATCTTATCTGCCAAATCTCCAAAGGATTTTTTGATTAGAAAGTAAATTTATCTGCAAAGAATGCATCCAGTTCATCAATCTTTACACGAACCTGTTCCATCGAATCACGGAAACGAACTGTTACGCAATGATCTTCTTCAGAATCAAAGTCGTATGTTACGCAAAACGGTGTTCCGATTTCATCCTGACGACGATATCTCTTTCCGATTGCTCCACGATCATCAAATTCACAATTGTATTTCTTGCAAAGTTCTGCAAATACTTTCTCAGCACCTTCATTTAACTTCTTTGACAAAGGAAGCACACCAATCTTAACCGGTGCCAGTGCCGGATGGAAACGAAGAACAGTTCTCATATCAGGCTTTTCCTCTGTTCCCAGATTCTCTTCATCATATGCTGCACAAAGGAATGCCAATGTTACACGATCTGCACCAAGAGAGGGCTCAACTACATATGGAATATATTTTTCACCGGTTTCATCATCAAAGTAACTCATATCCTGCTTTGATACATTCTGATGCTGTGTCAAATCGTAATCGGTACGATCTGCGATACCCCATAACTCACCCCATCCAAACGGGAATAAGAACTCAATATCAGTTGTTCCCTTTGAATAAAAACAAAGTTCTTCCGGTGAATGATCACGAAGTCTAATTTCATCTTCTTTAATTCCAAGAGAAAGCAGCCAGTCACGGCAGAATCCTCTCCAGTACTGGAACCATTCTAAATCTGTACCCGGTTTGCAGAAAAATTCAAGCTCCATCTGTTCAAATTCACGGGTACGGAAAGTAAAGTTACCGGGAGTTACTTCGTTACGGAAGGATTTACCAATCTGTCCAATACCAAACGGAAGTTTCTTTCTTGATGTTCTCTGTACATTCTTAAAATTAACAAAAATACCCTGTGCAGTTTCCGGTCTGAGATATACGGTATTTTTCGCATCTTCTGTTACACCCTGAAATGTTTTAAACATCAGGTTAAACTGCCTGATATCGGTAAAATTGTGCTTTCCACAGCTGGGACAGGGAATTCCTTTTTCCTTGATAAAATCCATCATCTGATCCGTGGACCATGCATCAACGGAAGTTTCCAGCTCAATGCCATTCTCCTTGCAGAAATCTTCAATCACATTGTCTGCACGGAATCTTTCATGACATTCACGACAATCCATCAAAGGATCTGAGAAGCCGCCCAAGTGTCCGGATGCAACCCATGTCTGCGGATTCATTAAGATTGCACAGTCAACCCCCACATTATAAGGATTCTCCTGTACAAATTTCTGCCACCATGCTTTTTTTACATTATTCTTAAGTTCTACACCAAGATTACCATAGTCCCATGTATTTGCAAGTCCTCCGTAAATTTCGGAACCGGGATATACAAACCCTCTTCCTTTCGCAAGCGCTACAATTTTGTCCATTGTTTTTTCCATTGTCTTTTCCCTCTCTTATATTTATTTATAAATAATAAAATAATCTCCTTCTGCATCCGCACTGACGGTATTATCGTCTAAAAGCGTCATACCGGCAGAATAATACAAAATCTTGGAAGGACATCTTACGCTGAGATCTCCCACCAGAACAATTACTTTTGCATTGCCCATATTCAGAAGATCTTCCTTAGCAATTGTTGATCCGTCTTTTCCTGCAACATTTAAAATACGGTCAAAGCTATATCCGCTGTCATAGGCTCCCTGAAGATTGCCAACGAAAATTTCATCCGGCATGTATCCATTATAGGCATCCGCATCCCGAAACGACAGATTTAACCGTACAACTCCGCTTTCCAGAGAATACTCTCCTACTGTAACAGCCGTAGTACCAAGCGCTGCATTATACTCCGCAACATCTTCATTAACAAACTGCATCAGATCCTCAAGCTGATAGTATTCTGCCGAAAAATCTTCTACAATAACCGCATCAATCGAATTATCATCCAAAAGTGTAAATCCATTTTTTGTAAAATCATCCTGTCGGGAACTGCAGCCGGATAGAACAACCACACATATCATCATGCAGTACAATATCAGCCCCTTAATTCTACCGTTCATATAAATTGCCATGCCCTTCCTTTTACCTGCAATTAAAATTACCACTAAATATGCTCTGCCGTACATTATAACCAACTATATCTATTTTTTCAACCAATAATTGAAAGCAATTCTTCGCTTTTGAAATGATGATTCCAGCATCGCTTCTTTTCCTCTCTGGAAATCACCATTAATTCTATCAGAATTTCTTCTTTTAACGAAAAATTAAATAATTGTTCAACCCTCTGATTTATTATGTAATCAACCGTATAAATCGTTCCCGGCTGATACCCGGCATTCTCCCGGACCGGATGAAATTCCCCCATCAGCACCATGGTTTTGATTTCAAAAACAGTCTGTACCAGACGATTGTCATAGGCCGGATGAAGGATGGCCCGTAAAGACTGGTACAGAAGTTTTAACATTTCTTTTTCATCATTGTTTTCCCGGGTCTGATATTCCATGACCTCGAGAAAATACATGCCGTACATGGCCTCATTCAGCTGTTCCCTGAATTCTTCAAAATAATTACTGATTACAGCATCCGTAATCGTATAAGAATTTTTTCCCGGATACAGCTTGAATTCCCCAAAAGCGAACAAATCCGTTGAGGCCGAAAGACGATTTCCCTGTCTTCTTGCTCCTCTGGCAAATGCAGCAATTTTCCCATGATTCTTGGTAAGAAGAACAACCCGTCTGTCATACTCCCCCACAGGCTCTGCCTTCAACACCATTCCTGTTGTCATAATAAAATCCTGCATGTTCCTTCACTTCCCCAACTGCTGCTTCCTGTTCCGGCTCATCCTGCTTTCTGCAGCCGGCAAACAGTAAATAATCCTCAACACTTCCGCTTTTTACAAAATTATTCCAGTAATCATCCCTGCTCATTCCTATTCCCTCACCTTTCCATACCCTGATTTATTTCTGTATCAATAGGATTAGGAATTCAGTCAATTCTATACTGGTAGATTTAGGAATGATCCTCTTTCTGGTAGCCGAAATTCTTAATCAGGAAATCACTTTCCCGCCAGTCCTTCTTTACTTTTACCCACAATTTCAGATTCACCTTACATTCCAGCATATCTTCCATTTCCGGTCGTGAAAGACTTCCGATTTTCTTTAACATTGCACCGCCTTTTCCAATGATAATACCTTTGTGGGAATCCCGTTCACAGATAATGGTTGCATCAATATCATAGATACCTTTTCCACCCTTACGGTACTCCATCCGGTCAATTACAACAGCAATTCCATGGGGAATTTCCTTTTCCAGACATCGTAATGCTTTTTCTCTGATCAGTTCTGCAACGATCTGACGCATCGGCTGATCTGTTACGGTATCCTCATCATAAAAATGCGGTCCATACGGAAGATACTGAAACAGAATCTTTAACATTTCCTCTGTATTCTCTCCGGTCATCGCCGATACCGGAATTACCTCTGCAAAATCATATTCTTTCCGGTAAGCATCAATGCATTTTAAAAGTTCCGGTGCCTTTACCGTATCAATTTTGTTGACCACTAAAATAACCGGCACCTTTACCTTCTTAAGCTGCTCGATAATATGACGGTCTCCTTCCCCGATAAAATCGGAAGGCTCAATCAGCCACAGGATAAGATCCACATCCCGCACTGCCTGGCTGGCAACATTCATCATATAGTCTCCCAGCTTGTTTTTGGCCTTGTGAATGCCCGGTGTATCCACAAACACAATCTGTCCACGTTCATCTGTATAAACCGTCTGGATACGATTTCTTGTTGTCTGTGGTCTCGGAGAAGTAATGGCTATCTTCTGCCCGATCAGCTGATTCATTAAAGTTGATTTTCCTACATTGGGTCTGCCGATCAGTGCGGCAAATCCGGCTTTTGTTTCTTCTGACAATATTTCCTGCCCCCTCTTATTTTTACACTTTATCTAATCAATGGTGTAACATTTCCAAACAGTTCTTTCTGCTCCTTAATCTTCTCCTCATTACCGACTACACAGATCGTATCATCTGATAAAAATGCATCAATATAATCTGCCAGCTTTCTGACATCTTCTACAGTAGCATTTAAAAGTTCATCCCGTTCCTTCTGCAGCATCTCATAAGTGCAGTTTGTCAGAAATGCATACATGGAACGGACGCCTCTCGTCCTCGGCGTCAGGGGAATATCCAGCTCGCTGACAGTACCTATGATATATTTTGTCATTTCTTCTTCATCTCCCTCGAAATGACGGACAAAATCAGCAGCCCTTTCATAAACCTCTACTGTACGCTCCAGATTCGGATCCCGATAGGATACAAAGTAAGCTTCGCCATTACGTCCATAATTACTCATGCATCCATAGGCACCCCCTTTGACACGCACCTCACTCCATAAATATTCATATCCCATTATCGTCTTTAAAAGCCTGAGAACTCCTGTATAGGTCAGCCCATTCTTTTTATAATTACCTGCACGGCATACATACTGCACCTGTGCAGAAGTAGTGAGTCCTTCATTCTTTTTTTCCGGCTTTATGGTCACATGGTAAGGTGTTTCTGCCGGCTTACCACAATACGTCTGCAAGGCAAGCTGTTCTGCCACCGGACCTATTTTTCCGGTCAGAAGTTCCTTAACATTTCCCGTTCCAATTAGATCAATGAGAAGATTACCCTTTTGGAAAATACACTGCATTACATATCGCAGATTCTGAATCACTTCCTCTTTGCACTGGTCAAATTCTGCCTCTGTCTTTTCAATAAACCGGTAAAAATCAATTCCTGAAATTGCATCGCTCATTGCACCATACTCTGAAAGATATGCCAATGCTCTGCCGGATGCCACAGAATGTCCTGCAGACATAAATCTTGCCTGCATTCTTGATTTTGTCTCACTAATGATTTCTTTCAGACGCTTCTGATCCTCCAGCTTGGACGTAAACAGAATCTCCTTCATCAGCTCCAGACCACTACTGATATTATCATACAAAACACTCATCTTTACTTCATAATATGCTGCAATCTTCGTAATATCATTATCCTGATTCATCTGATGAAGTGTGCAGTAAAGTGTTCCGGTCTGCTTATTGATCTCATAGCCCAACTGTTCATAGGTATAATGCTCTGTATCTACATAGCCAAGTACTGCTTTTAGCAGACCAACATACGGATAAAGATCTGCGGGCACTTTGGATAGGTCAAATAACAGCCCAAGATAAGCAATTCCATTGGTCTCAATATCATGATACAGCATACGGATACCATCAATCTTTGTCAGTTCATTGGTCAATGGTTCCACCTTTTTATCAATATCCGTTCTCTGCAGTCTTGGAATACAGCGAAGCACTTCCGGTGTATCCGGTGTACTCTGATACAGTTTAAGTTCCTTTGCTTCTTCAATAATTTTAGATATTTCCTTTTCTGAAAGAGTAGCTTTGTACGCTGCAAGCTTATTCGCCCACTCTGCATCCCGCTTTGCAGTCAGCCCCTTCTTCGGCAGGACAGATAAAATCGTCTTATGCGGATTATCCAGCAGATATTCCTTTACAAGCTGTTCATAATACCCTGTTCCGATCTTTTTTCTTAATTCTTTAAAGGTTTCATTGGCTTCAATATGGGCAAAGGGTACATTGTCATCATACAGCCAGCTGTCCAACATAGCCAGGCCATACATCAGTCCCTTGGGATTGGTGCCATAATCTGCTTCCCTATGGCGGAATTCCATGGAATTTAGACCTGCAAGCAGGGCATTCTTATCAAATCCCTCTGCCACGATCTTTTGAAGCTGTTCTTCGATGATTCCTACAAAACGCTCCTCATCTTCTGCATTGGCATTCTTGGCTACAATGCTGTAATACGGCTGATAAATTCCGTTCTCATAAACGCTGTATACATCCGTTCCGATTCCCGCATCAAGCAGGGCCTGTTTTACCGGTGTCCCCGGTGCTCCTGCCAATGCATAATCAATGACCTGAAATGCCTGGTAAAGCTCTCTGTCAAGTACATTACCGATCACTGAATTGTAAGACAGGTAAGTGTTATTCTCTTCGCTCTCTTCCGCGGCAATGGGGAATTCCTTCTGCAGCTTCTTAACTCCCGCAAATGACTCCTGCGTTCCCGGAAATGAGGCAACTTCAATTGCATCATATGCTCCCAGATACTTCTCATCCAGCCAGCGGAGCCGTTCTTCCATATCTGCATTACCATACAGATAAATATAGGAATTGGAAGGATGATAATACTGTCTGTGAAAATCCAGGAATTCTTCATAAGTCAGATCCGGAATACACTCCGGTGCTCCTCCTGATTCCACACCATATGCCGTATCCGGATAAAGGGAATTCAATATTTCCCGGTCAAGCACATCATCCGGTGAAGAAAATGCCCCTTTCATTTCATTGTATACGACACCATTGACCGTAAGCGGTGCATCCGCATTCTCCATCTCATAGTGCCATCCTTCCTGACGGAAGATCTTTTCCTCTTTATAAATATTGGGATAAAAAACCGCATCCATATAAACATGCATCAGGTTCTTAAAATCCTGATCATTGCAGCTTGCCACAGGGTAAACGGTCTTATCCGGATATGTCATGGCATTTAGAAAGGTATTTAAGGAGCCCTTCACCAGTTCCACAAAGGGATCCTTTGCCGGAAATTCCTTTGAGCCGCAGAGTACGGAATGCTCCAGAATATGTGCTACACCTGTACTGTTTTTGGGAGGCGTGCGGAAACCGATATAGAAAACCTTGTTGCGGTCATCATTCTCACAGACAACAATACGCGCTCCTGATTTTTTGTGCTTTAAGATATAACCCATAGAATTAATATCTTTAATCTCACGTTTTTCAATTACCTCATAAGCAGTTAACTCTGTAATACTCATTCCTATCTCCTTTATAATATATTTATTCTGTAATACCCTTTGCTATATAGGGGTACAAAGACCGTTTTGGGGTTTCTGACTTGGCAGATTCCACCAATAAGATTGTTTGAATGACTTTTGTGCTGTGAAACCATTTAGCACAAGGAAATTCAAACAACTTATTGGTGGAATCCGACATACACAATCGTGAAAACGGTCTTTGACCCCTCTTTATATATGAAATGCCATCACTGCCAGATTGGAAAAGATAAGTTCCTGTATCATACAGCCTTCTTCCCACGCTTCGGCTGTCTCAAGAAATGCCGATAATGCAGCTTTCTTCTCGACATATCCTCCTTTTCCGTTCTTTCGTGGTTCAAAATATTTTACCTTCATCTTCAAATTATCATAAATCCGAAAGCAGGAATCTTCCCTGGTCAGCATCAGAATATGCTGTCCAATCTCGATGGAGGGATTCTCAAGATGTGGCAATATATAACGTTCCACAATTGACTGAAGTTTAAACGGAATCCGTTCACATTCCATAATTTCCTGATAGGTATATCTTGCACCCAGGGTAATATTGGAAAAATCCTGAAGTACATATTTAAAATCATTTTCGTTCATTTCCGGCTCCCTGTTAATCATTCTTAGGCAGTTCTATGTAATCCGCACACTCCTTGGCAATCCTTGCAGCCTGTAGAATTTCTTCTTCTGTAATACCGCTTTCTTTAGAAAGTTCCTCAATCGTTACTTTCCGAAGTAGTTCCTCTGCCATCTGCCTTGCTTTATCCAGTACTTTAGCAGTATCCGTAAACACCTGTTCCATCAGCTGCTCTTCATCATTTTCGATTCCAACAAATGCTTCCATGGCATTCATGATTGTTCTGGCAATCATGGCATCCGCATCTTCGGGTGTTTCAACACATTCCAGATTTTCTACTGCCGCAGCCAGCGCAACATTGCCCTCTCCGATCAGGTCTGCCATGTCTGCTCCCTGTCCAGCATAAAGTCTGGCGATATCAACAACCGAACGCAGGTAAGCCTCTATCAGACGCTCCTTCGCCATCCGGTCTCCTGTCAATGCCTCACGCAGCAAAAGCTCCTTCATGGAATCCTCCGTTTTTTCGAGGCCTTCCAGTTCCTCCAGATAAAAGTGAAGATGATCCTTCTCATCCTCTGTAATATCCTCTTTCCGTTCCAGCGGTTCATTAATACCTATACCGCCCTGCTTCAAATACTCCAAAACCAATGGCTTCTGCTCTGCCTGCAGACCTGGAATACAGTCTTCAATCTGCACCTCTGATACAAAACCGCCCTGCAGCACTGCAAGATCCTTCAATTCGGCCAATGCCTTCATAAACTCTTTTTCATTCATACCATTCTTTCCTATCTTTTACATTATCGTTTGATATGTTTGTGTGTAAACAGATGCTCCTGACAGTATTCATAATTTCCCTCACACTTGGAGCAGAAACGGAATTCCAGATCAGGATATTCCTCTGAAGTCCTGCCACAGATTGCACATTTATGCTTCGCGATTTTAGGAGGCGGAGTATTGTGAATCTTTCGTTTGTATTCTGCCTGCCGTTTCCTTTGCGCCATGGTTCTGTGCATTCCCTTACGTGTAGACAAAAAGAATACTACAAAGTTCAGCATGGAAGCACCAATCACAAACAGTCCCATGATTCCCATATTAATTCCTTCTATCAAAAGAATGACTGCATAAATGATTGCAAGCACCTTCACCTTGATCGGGATAATAAACATCAACAGAACCTGCATATCCGGATAGGTTGCGGCAAAAGCCAGGAAAATTGACATGTTAACGTAATAGGTGGAAAAAAAGGTTGCATAACCACTATACATATAGCTTCCACCGTAAATCCAGGGGCATTCCACACCACCCATGTAGGTTTGGGTAAATACCATTTCACTGGCTGCCAGCTGCTCTGCCTGGAAAAGCTGTACATATCCGAAAAGACAGAATGCACCAATAATTGTAAAAATCATTCCTGAGAAAATATAGTAGTTAAAATAGAATCTTCCCCATGTCCGCTCCAGTGTCATACCAATGGAATAATAAAAATAGAGCATCAATAATGTAAAAAAGAGATTGGAAGTATCCGGGGGAATCAGCACCCAGCTGACCAGTCTCCAGACCTGTCCATGGATAATTGCATAAGGATTCAGCGACAGAACCGAAATAATATTCGGGTTAATGATCTGCATAAGATAACCAATTGCATAACTGATAATCATATACATCGGAAGATTCGGGATTGCATACTTCCCGATCTTGCGTTCCAGAAAATTAATAAACTTATTCATACCATGTCCTTTCCTGCTTTCATATAACTTCATATTCTACCATCCCTGTCCCAAAAAGTAAACAAAAGCCTGTTCTGTGGATTGTGATTTTTCTGTGATATTTATTATTACTATGCCATTTCCGACAGATTTTCGATTGCGAAATGTCGATTCTCGTCGTATAATAGATAGGCATGCTATAAAATACGTTAATGAATGTGATGCCTGTTGCATCAAATGTACATAGAAAGGTTTGGGATTTACATGTCAGAAATGCTTTACCGTTTAGGAATCGATATTGGGTCAACTACTGTTAAGATTGCCGTAATTGATCAGGACAACAATATACTTTTTTCGGATTATGAACGTCACTTTGCCAATATCCGTGAAACGCTTCATGCCCTGCTTGATAAGGCTTATCAACAGCTTGGAAATATTACTCTGCTTCCGGTTATCACCGGTTCCGGCGGACTTACACTTGCCAAGCATCTTGAAGTGCCTTTTGTCCAGGAAGTTCTTGCAGTCAGCACTTCCCTGGAAACCTTTGCACCTAAAACAGATGTTGCCATTGAACTTGGTGGTGAGGATGCCAAAATCATTTATTTTGAAGGCGGAAATGTAGAGCAGCGTATGAACGGTATCTGTGCCGGCGGTACAGGTTCGTTTATCGACCAGATGGCTTCCCTGATCCAGACGGATGCCATCGGTTTAAATGAATATGCCAAAAATTACCAGTCATTATATACCATTGCTGCAAGATGCGGCGTATTTGCCAAATCAGATATTCAGCCGTTGATCAATGATGGGGCAACCAGAGAAGATCTTGCCGCCTCCATTTTCCAGGCAGTAGTAAACCAGACTATCAGTGGTCTTGCCTGTGGTAAACCCATCCGCGGACATGTTGCCTTTCTTGGAGGGCCGCTGCACTTCCTTTCCGAATTAAAAGCAGCCTTCATCCGCACCTTAAAGCTGGATGAGGAGCATATTATTGATACAGAAAATTCCCATCTGTTTGCAGCCATCGGCTCTGCCCTGAATGCAAAAGAAGATGCACCCGACAATGGCAAAGTCACTTTGGAACAGATGGTTAACAAATTAAATTCTGATATCCATATGGAATTTGAAGTAGAACGTATGGAACCACTCTTTAATGATGAGAAAGAGTACGAAGACTTTGAACGCCGGCACAATTCCCACTGCGTCGGTACAGCACCACTGGCAGAATACCATGGCAACTGTTATCTGGGTATTGATGCCGGAAGTACGACAACCAAGGTTGCACTGATCGATGAGCAGGGAAAGCTTTTATATTCCTTTTATAGCAGTAACAACGGAAGCCCATTAGAGACTGCCATACGTGCCCTGAAGGAAATCTATACCCTTCTTCCCGAAGATGCGAAGATTGTCCGCTCCTGTTCTACCGGATATGGAGAGGCACTGATGAAGGCGGCTTTTTTGTTAGATGATGGACAGGTTGAAACAGTTGCCCATTACTATGCTGCTGCTTTCTTTGATCCGCAGGTTGACTGTATCCTGGATATCGGCGGTCAGGATATGAAATGTATCAAAATCAAGAACCAGACCGTCGACAGCGTCCTGCTTAATGAAGCTTGTTCTTCCGGTTGCGGCTCCTTTATTGAAACCTTTGCGAAGTCCTTAAATTATTCCGTTGAAGAATTTGCAAAAGCCGCATTATTTGCCGAGCATCCGATTGATCTTGGTACCAGATGTACGGTATTTATGAATTCCAAGGTAAAACAGGCACAAAAGGAAGGGGCTGCTGTTTCCGACATATCAGCCGGGCTTGCCTATTCCGTTATCAAAAACGCATTATTTAAGGTAATCAAGGTATCCGATGCCTCCGAGCTGGGAAAACGTATTGTCGTTCAGGGTGGTACCTTCTATAATGATGCAGTTCTCAGAAGCTTTGAAAAGATTGCCGGCTGTGAAGCAATCCGTCCTGATATTGCCGGTATCATGGGAGCTTTTGGTGCTGCACTGATTGCCAGGGAGAATTATACCTCCGGTCAAGAGACAACCATGCTCTCCTTTGAACAGATTAATAACCTGCAATTTACCACATCCATGGCAAAATGCCGCGGATGTACCAACAGCTGCCGTCTGACCATTAATAAATTTTCCGGAGGCCGCCAGTATATCTCAGGAAACCGTTGCGAACGCGGTCTTGGAAAACAGAAAAATGAAAATCATATTCCCAACCTTTTTGAATATAAGCTCAAACGAATCTTTGATTATGAGCCGCTCCCTGCTGATAAGGCAGTTCGTGGCCGTGTCGGTATTCCAAGGGTTCTGAATATGTATGAGAATTACCCATTCTGGTTTACCTTCTTTAATGAACTGGAATATGAAGTTGTTCTCTCTCCGCTCTCCAACCGGAAAATCTATGAGCTTGGTATTGAATCCATCCCCAGTGAGTCAGAATGTTATCCTGCAAAGCTGGCACATGGTCATGTACAGTGGCTGATTGAGCAGAAACCTGATTTTATTTTCTATCCTGCGCTGTTCTATGAGCGTAACGAAACACCGGATGCCAATAATCATTATAACTGTCCGATTGTTACCTCATATTCAGAAAATATCAAAAATAACATAGAAGAAATCGGCCGCGGTGAAGTTCGTTTCCGCAACCCTTTCATGTCCTTCCGGGGTCTGGATACCATTACACCTGTATTGGTTGAGGAATTCAGCGAAATTCCTGCTGATCTGGTTACTGCCGCGGCAAAGAAAGCATGGGCAGAGCTGGAACAGGCTCATAAAGATATCCAGAAAAAAGGGGAAGAAGTCCTGGATTATATGACTAAAAACCACAAGCGTGGTATTGTTCTTGCCGGACGTCCTTATCATATTGATCCGGAAATCAACCATGGAATTCCGGAGATGATTACTTCTTTCGGTATTGCCGTATTAACAGAGGATTCCGTTTCCCATCTTGCAAAACCGGAACGGCCGCTTATTGTTTCTGACCAGTGGATGTATCATTCCAGACTGTACTGTGCCGCAAGCTATGTGAAAACCCGCGATGATCTTGATCTGATCCAGCTGAATTCCTTCGGCTGTGGACTGGATGCTGTTACCACTGACCAGGTCAATGATATTTTAAGTGGTTCTGACAAAATTTATACCTGTCTCAAAATCGATGAGGTAAATAACCTGGGTGCTGCAAGAATTCGTATCCGCTCGTTACTGGCTGCGCTTGATGTCCGCGAAAAGAAATGTACCAAACGTACTATCCGTCCTGCCAATATTGAACGGGTTCTGTTTACAGAAGAAATGCGTAAGGAATATACCATTATCTGTCCCCAGATGTCACCGATTCATTTTGACATGATGGAAAATGCATTTCGTGCCTGTGGCTATAAATTCAAGGTGCTGACTAACGATAATCGTCACTCCGTAGACGTTGGTCTTAAATATGTAAACAATGATGCCTGCTATCCTTCTCTTTGTGTTGTCGGTCAGATTATGGAGGCAATCCTTTCCGGTGAATATGATACGGATCATCTTGCCGTAATGATGACACAGACCGGAGGCGGCTGTCGCGCAACCAATTATGTTGGATTTATCCGTCGTGCTTTGGAAAAAGCAGGATACCCGAATATTCCTGTCATTTCATTGAATCTCGGAGGCATCGAAGTAAATCCGGGCTTCAAACTGGATGCTAATCTGATTTTAAGGCTTTTATATGCTGCACTGTTTGGAGACATCTTCATGCGCTGTGTTTATCGTATGCGTCCTTATGAAATCACACCGGGAAGCGTTGAGGAGGTTCACCAGAAATGGCTTGCTGTCTGCAATGAATTTATCGGCTCCAAGCACCCTTCCTTCTTCCGTTATCAGAAGATCTGCCGGGAAATGATAGCTGAATTTGATGCAGTTCCGATTCACGAGGATATGAGAAAGCCCCGTGTTGGTATTGTCGGAGAGATTCTTGTAAAATTTGCTCCGGCTGCCAATAACTATCTGGTAGAACTTTTGGAGCATGAAGGTGCTGAGGCTGTGGTGCCTGATCTTTTAGACTTTATGTTCTACTGCTTCTATAACCAGATCTATAAAGCAGAGCATCTGGGTACCAGTAAAAAAGCAGCAAGGCTTAGCAAGCTTGGTATTACAGGAATGAACCTTGTACGTTCCACCTCTGCCAAAGCATTAAAAAAGAGCAGGCATTTTACGCCGCCCTCAAATATTTATGATCTTGTAAAATATGCAAGTGAAATTGTCTCTATCGGCAACCAGACCGGTGAAGGCTGGTTCCTGACCGGAGAAATGCTGGAACTGATCCATTCCGGCACTGCCAACATCGTATGTACCCAGCCATTTGGCTGTCTGCCCAACCATGTTGTCGGCAAGGGTGTAATTAAGGCACTGAGGAAAAAATATCCTCAGTCCAATATTGTAGCCATTGATTATGACCCCGGTGCCAGCGAGGTTAACCAGTTAAACAGAATTAAACTGATGCTGTCAACAGCCAACAAGAATTTAAATAAGGAAGCATAATCCATATGCTTCCTTACTTATTTTCGGTAACTTCAGCTGCTATTTTAGCCGCCTCAATCTCTCGTAATTTCTTTTCTTCATCCATCTGTGCTTCCCGCATCAGACGTTCATAAATCCTATTCGCTTCTTCCAAAGCTTTTTCTTCCTCTTCCCGGATGTTCTCCATTGCACTCTGATATACATTACCATCCCGGTTATTATCCTTTAAAATTGATTCATACAATGCCTTATTATCCTCTGAGAAAGCATCGTCTGTAACGGTTCCTTTCTTCTCCTTCCCCGCTTTCTTTCTGGTTGGTTTTTCGGCTTTGGCAACATCCGGCTGATCCGGATTTTTCACAATAACATTCCACCATTTTATAATGTTTGCTTTCAGGCTGTTTTCCCGATTGATCTCATCCAGTTCATCTTCCGTCAATTTTCTCATATGTATAAAAACTATCCTTTCTTACTTTCCATCCATGCAACTGCTTCTTTCAGGCCTTCCTCACTAAGCGGAAATTCCTGAAATTCTTTTTTTTCTTCTGCCGTATGATCAAATGCAAACGGTTCCGGCCAGACGCAGGCCAGTATCATATCCTGTTCTTCTGTCTTTTTCTTTTCAAACAGGAAACGCAGCCCATTGTCACTTCCCGTAAAACGTTCTTTTTTGATATAATTTAAAGATGGCCGGTACAAATTTTCGTGAAGATTCATATCATCTGACACCCTTTCCACCAATATCCCGGTTACTGTATTTCTGAAAGCTCATATGGCGTATTCTGATATACATAATAATTCAGCCAGTTACTGTAAAGATTGTTACTATGGGATCGCCACTGAAGGTACGGCTTCTTTTCAGGGTTATCATCCGGATAATAATTGATTGGCAAATGAATCGGAAGATTCTTGGAAAGATCTCTCTTATATTCCTGATCCAGCGTATATCTGTCATATTCCGGATGTCCCATCATAAAAATCTGACGTCCATTTTCCGTCATACATAAGAAAATGCCGGCCTCCTTAGATTCTGCAAGTACTGTAAGCTCCTTACAGTTATGAATCTCCTCTGAGGAAACAGCCGTATGACGGCTGTGGGGTGCATAAAAAAGATCATCAAACCCACGCACCAGAGGAATCTTTCTATTTGCAACCTGATGCTGATAGATGCCGAACAATTTCTCCGGAAGTTCTACCTTATTCATGCCGAAATGATGGTAAAGTCCCGCCTGTGCTCCCCAGCAGATATGCAGCGTGGAAGTCACGTGCGTCTTTGTCCAGTCCATAATCTCACAAAGCTCTGCCCAGTAATCTACTTCTTCAAACGGCATCTGTTCCACCGGTGCCCCGGTAATTATCATTCCATCAAATTTTTTCTCTCTTACATCCTCAAAAACGGAATAAAAACGATTCAGATGATTGGCTGAGGTATTCATGGAAATGTGATTTTTAACCATTAAAAAGGTTACATCTACCTGCAGCGGTGTATTGGAAAGTGCACGTAATAACTGCAGCTCCGTATCCTGTTTTTTAGGCATCAGATTCAGAATACATACCTGCAGTGGGCGGATATCCTGATGCAGTGCCCTGTTTTCATCCATAACAAATATATTTTCATTTTCAAGCTGTTCCTTTGCAGGAAGATCGCTTTGTGTTTTAATTGGCATTGTTTCTACTTCCTTACTCTTCTATTGGCAGACGTTTTATAATCAGGCCTTCAAACAGTTTGCTTCTTTGGAAAGTCTGCTGTAACACTTTATCTGCCCATATATTATACTACAAATCCATATAAAAAACAAATCTGCAGCAACTTGTTTATTCCAGATAAGTACTGATAAATTCCTCCTCGGAAATAATCGGAATTCCCAGTTCCTTGGCCTTTTTATTTTTCCCAGATGTTGACATGATATCATTATTAATCAGGCATGTGGTCTTAGAAGTTACGCTCCCTGTCACCTTGCCACCCTTTGATTCTATCACTTCTTTCAGCTCATTACGATTGGAAAAATGAACCAGATCCCCGGTAACCACAAATACCTTTTTTGCCAGCGTCTGTTCCTCTGTACCGGTTTCAGGTTTGTCCAAAGTCAGCTCCTTAAGAAGTTGCTCCAGTCTTTCCTTATTTGCAGCATCTGCCATATATTCGCAGAAGGAATGGGCCAGCACATCACCAATTCCTTCCACCTCACTCAAAGCCTCCTCCGACACGTTTCGAAGTACATCTATATCATACTCCCATTCTTTAGAAATTACCTTTGCATTGGCGAGACCGATTCCCGGAATTCCCAGAGCATTTAAAAGTCTTGGTAATGTAGTTTTTCTTGTCTTTTCAATGCTTTCTATGAGATTGTTATAGGATTTTTCACCAAACCCTTCCATATCCACAATCACATCTTTGTGTTCTGCAAGACGATAAATATCCGCAAATTCATGAATCAGCCCAAGGCCGATCAGCTTTTCCAACGTTGCCTCTGAAAGGCCATCAATATTCATGGCATCCCGGGCTACAAAATGGCTAAATGATTTTATTTTTTTTGCTTCACATTCCGGATTGATACAATATAAAGACTCTGTATCATTCAGCTGTCTGATCTCCGTTCTGCCTCCACAGACAGGACAGGTATCCGGAATCGGCATATCGGCAGAACAGGTCAGATTTTCTGCAATCTGCGGAATAATCATGTTCGCTTTGTACACCGTAATCTTATCTCCAATTCCAAGCTTTAATTCTTTCATAATACTGACATTATGAACACTTGCCCTGGATACTGTTGTTCCCTCCAGTTCCACCGGTTCAAAAACAGCAACCGGATTAATTAAGCCTGTCCGCGATGGGCTCCATTCAATCTTTAATAATGTTGTCTCCCTGATTTCATCAGCCCATTTAAATGCAATTGCATTCCTTGGAAATTTTGCGGTTCTGCCCAAGGATTCTCCATAAGCCAGATCCTCCAGAGAGAGTACAAGCCCATCTGACGGAATATCATTACCCTCTATCTGATGTTCAAACCACGATATCGCATCCAGAATGGTTTCTTCTCTGACCTTCCTGTATTCTACAACAGAAAACCCCTGCTCTTTTAAAAACAAAAACTGCTGTTCAAAGGAATTTTTAAAATCCACTCCCTCTGCTTTTACCAGTGAAAAAGCATAAAATCTGACATTTCTCTGTGCCGTAATCTCATTGTTCAGCTGTCTGACCGAACCACTGCATAGATTTCGCGGATTCTTATATTGCACATCGGTATCTTTAAGCTGCCGGTTGATCTTTTCAAAATCAGAATACGTAATCACCGCTTCTCCGCGGATAATCAATTCTCCCTGATACGGAATCTTCAATGGAACATTTTTAAACACCCTGACATTATTGGTTACAACCTCTCCAATCTCCCCATTTCCTCTGGTAACGCCTTTCACAAGTTCCCCATTACGATAGGTCAGCACAATGGTCAGTCCATCCAGCTTCCACGAAAGAAGTCCCTCCCTGCCATTTAACCATGACTTTAGTTCTTCCCGGTCCTTTGTTTTTCCCAAAGAAAGCATCGGTTTTTCATGGGCTTCCTTGGGAAGATCATCCACTGCCTCATACCCAACCTTTGTTGTCGGGCTGTCAGAAAGGACGGTTCCTGTCTGTTCCTCTAACTGAATCAGTTCATCATACAGGCGATCATATTCATAGTTGGTCATGATTTCCTCATCTCTTGCATAGTACGCCTCGTTTGCCTGATTCAGAAGTTTTATCAGTTCCTTCATTCTGGCTTTCTGATCTATCATAATATAACCATCCTCTATCTTTCATAATAAAAATGTATGAAAAAAGGAACGTTTGTAACGTTCCCGTCCCACAATATAAATTATAACTGATTCCCTTAAAAAAGCAAGATTAATCATCCAGTTTTTGGTCAAATTCTGCAAAGGTTTCTTCCATCGTCATATCAAATGCAGTAGCTATTTCACTAAAGAAAATACGTTCCGCATCCCGCAGAATACGCTCTTCTGAAATATTCAGTCCCTTATGCTTCTTTCGGTTTTCCTTTCTAAGATTTCTAAGCTGCCTGATTACGCCAAAAACTGCCACATTATCTCCGGATTTCAAGACCTCTTCGCAGGCTTCCTTCTCATAAATCACCTCCGTTGGATGAACTGCCGTAACTTTTTTAAGAATTTCCTCTGCTTCCGGTTTTGTAATCACCTTACGGGTAATCTCATTTTCTTTACTCACAGGAACATAGATCGTACTTCTGGCATCATAGACCGGCTTCAATGAGTAATAGATCTGATCCGATCCCCCGAAGGACAACGGTCCTATTTCAACCACCTGACATGCACCGGAAAACCCACATAAAACATAATCGCCAATCTTGTACTTTGCCATAAAACGATACTCCTTTCCTGAAATTTCCTTATTTATCTTGATTATATCCGTTTTTTTTCAAATAATACAAATAAATTTTTTATTAAATTTCCAATAAAAAACTGCCATGACATATGCCACAGCAGTTTTTATAGTCGTTCATTTCAAGTCATTATTTCTTCTTTTTCTTAGGAGCATTTACAGCATCTTTCAATGCCTTACCTGCCTTAAACTTCGGGGACTTAGATGCCTTAATCTTAATTGTTTCTCCTGTCAGAGGATTACGTCCCTGTCTTGCTTTTCTCTGGGATACTTCAAATGTACCAAAGCCAACAAGCTGTACCTTCTTGTCGCCCTTCTTGCTGGAAAGTTCTTTCTTAACTACATCACAAAATGCGTTTAATCCAGCTTCAGTATCCTTCTTTGACATACCAGTCTGTTTTGCCATAGCTTCAACTAATTCTGATTTGTTCATGATTTTCCTCCAAAGTGAATGATTTTAAGTACATCTGTACTTATTGACAGATTACCACTATTTGTATCAATTTGCAAGTTTATTTTAGGGAATTCTGCTTTTTTAGGCGGTCCCGTTGGCACTTAAAAATGTATTGAACCAGTTCTTCTCTTGCATCCTGTTTAAAATCAACAAACTGCAGGCGGTGGATATATTTACTGCGATCCTCCTGATGACGTTCAGAATGAAGTACTTTTCCAAGAAATACATAATTTTTGTTTCTCCCCTCCATCTCAACTGCCATATGTACAATGATCATACCACTTTCCGGCAATTCTTCTTTCGAATAAAAACGGATTCCTCCACCACTGATATCCAATGTCGTTGCATCGGTAAATCCCTGCATCCCCAGCAGATTGTTCTGCTGCACTGCTGTTTTAAATTCCGCAGTATTGGCTGCTGTTAATAACAGGTATCGTATATCCATCATAATTTCAAGACGGTAAAACTGTCTTCGTTCATATTTTACAAGATCTGTTGTCAGCCGTACCCGCACGACTCTGACATTTCTTTCTGCAAAAGTTTTTTCCACAACAAATCTTGCAAGATAAATCTTCTGTCCCAGAAAAAAATATCCATCATACCTCTCCCCACTGTGTATCGGTATCAGACGTGCCCGCAGTGTTGGATTGGTTAATATCAGGGTATCTTCATCTACAATCTCATGTACTGAGGTAATGTATTTTTTATCAATATTCTCAGGGGCATCCAACGCAAGACCACTCTTAATCATCTCAACGTGCATACCCAGCTTTAGTATTTTTTCCATAAATAGTTTTATCCTTATTCGAGTACATCAAAAGGCGTTCCACATGCCCACGGACTTCCGATATCGCATCTGCCGTGATGATATTTTCGCCTTCTTTCTCCAGGTTCCATCTCCTCCGTCACTTTTACCTTCAGACGGCTGACACCATCTCCCATCATCTCATCAATCATGGAAATCATGTCCTGAACCTCATGTTCTTCACTTGACTTCTCCATACGGATTTCTTTACTGTTGCGGTCTGTCATATATACCTACCATACCTTTCCAAAATCACGCAGAGCATATTCCTTTATAATATACTACAACTATTTATAGTATGTAAATGCAAAATAAAAAAATTCCTGAAAAACCAGACAATCATGATTTTCAAGAATTTTACAGGTTGGGCTATTCATTTAAATAGTCAACAGCTTGTAGGGGAATCGAACCCCTGTTTCCGCCGTGAGAGGGCGGCGTCTTAACCGCTTGACCAACAAGCCATTTAAGATCAATGAATTACTACTTTGTGCAAGTAACCACCGACCTTTGTTATTTTATTACAAACCAGGATAAATTGCAAGTACTTTTTTTATAAAGTTGAAAATACTTTACACAAAATCAAAAATACTTAACTGATTACTCTGTGGCATTCCTTCCAGCAGCCCCAGTCTCGTCATCGTTTCAATAATGGTACCTGAAAGCTTTGCCCGTGCTTTTAAGTCATCCTTACTGAAAAACTTCCCTTCTTTTGCTGCATCCTCAAGTAATTCTGCCGCATTTTCTCCCATTCCTTCGATCGCTGTAAAGGATGGCATTATTTTCCCATCAAAGATCTGGAAATCCTTTGCTTTTGCGCGGTAAATATCAATCGGCATGAATTCAATTCCTCTGGCATACATCTCCTGTACAATCCTCATATCACGATACTGATCCTGATCCTTGGGCGTAACTTCTCCCAGTTTATTTTTTTCCTCGTATTCACGCATATAATGTTCCAGCGTCGGTCTTCCCAGACACATTACCTCATAAGAAAATGCCTTGGAACGTTTGGAATAAAAAGCACAGTAATAAGCCTCCGGATAATTGATTTTGCAGTATGCAATCCTCCATGCCATCATAACATAGGCAGCAGCATGTGCCTTCGGGAACATATATTTAATCTTCTTACAGGACCATATATACCAGTCCGGAACATTCTGTGCAAGCATTGCTTCCTCCCACTCCGGCTTCAGTCCCTTTCCTTTACGAACACTCTCCATAATGGTAAATGCAAGCGAGCTCTCTACACCCATATGAATCAGATACGTCATGATATCATCACGCGTACAGATTGCTGTGGAAATAGTCGCCTTACCTTCCTGCAAAAGCGTCTGCGCATTTCCAAGCCATACGTCCGTCCCATGGGAAAGTCCCGAAATACGAACCAGATCCGAGAACGACTGGGGATTGGCATCAATTAACATCTGCATGGCAAAATCGGTACCAAATTCCGGTATTCCAAGGGAACCAAGCTTACATCCGCCAATATCTGACGGACTGATCTTTAAAGCTTCTGTAGACTGGAACAATGACATAACCTCCGGATCATCCAGTGGAATTTTCAACGGATCAATATCCGTCAATTCCTGCAGCATACGGATCATGGTCGGATCATCATGTCCAAGAATATCCAATTTCAACAGGTTATGATCAATGGAATGGTAATCATGATGTGTTGTTATGATATCAATATCCTTATCTGCCGGATGCTGCACCGGTGTAAAGGAACAGATATCCTCCCCCACAGGCAGTACAACAATACCGCCCGGATGCTGCCCCGTCGTTCTTCTGACTCCAACGCATCCTGCTGTAATACGGTTGATCTCTGCCGTTCGCTTACTTATGTTTCTTTCCTTATAATAATTCTTCACATACCCATACGCCGTCTTGTCTGCCAGCGTACCGATCGTACCCGCACGGAAGGTCTGCCCTGCCCCGAAAATAACTTCGGTATATTTATGTGCCTTTGACTGGTATTCACTGGAAAAGTTTAGATCGATATCCGGTTCCTTGTCTCCCTTAAATCCCAGAAACGTTTCAAACGGAATATCAAAGCCATCCTTCTTTAACTTTTCCCCACATTTTGGACAGAGCTTATCCGGCATATCGCAGCCTGCCTTACCCGCATATGCCTTAACTTCCTCAGAATCAAAATCCACATAATAACAATTTGAGCAATAATAATGCGGCGAAAGCGGATTGACCTCTGTAATTCCCGCCATCGTTGCCACAAAGGAAGACCCGACAGAGCCCCTGGAACCTACCAGGAAGCCGTCCTCCACGGACTTCCATACAAGCTTCTGTGCAATAATATACATTACAGCAAATCCA
The DNA here is from genome assembly GCA_051879415.1 of Lachnospiraceae bacterium. Lineage (GTDB taxonomy): Bacteria > Bacillota > Clostridia > Lachnospirales > Lachnospiraceae > NK4A136. The sequence continues at coordinate 1,014 of JBJELZ010000219.1, read as the reverse complement.
TTGCCGATAATTGAAGAAAGTTCCTTTTCCAGTCGGTCTTCAACGATCTTAGGAAGATCCGGCCCGTACATTTCATGTGCCTTATTATAACAGATTTTCCTAAGGGTTTTATCGCTGTCTTCAATGACCGGAGGACATTTGTCAGGACGCACCGGTGTAATTTTCTCACACATATCGGCAATCAGGTTTGTATTGGTAATGACTACCTCCTCTGCCTTATCCATTCCAAGGTAGGCAAATTCTTCCAGCATCTCCTCCGTAGTTCTAAAATACAGATCCGGCTGTGTATCCGTATCCGTAAACCCTTTCCCTGCCAGAATGATCTTTCGATAAATTCCATCCTCAGGATTCAGAAAATGGACATCACATGTGGCACAGACCGGTTTATGATAGGTATCTCCCAATTGCACAATACGCCGGTTGATCTGATAAAGATCCTCCACACTCCTGATCATCGGATAATTTTTTTCGTCGGCAATCTGAAACATATTATTACAGATCGGCTGGATTTCAAGGTAATCATAAAAATCCACCAGCTTTGCAAGTTCTGCCTCATCCTGCTCCCGCACCAGTGCCTGATAAATCTCCCCACGCTCACAGGCACTTCCGAGAATCAGACCTTCCCTGTATTCCAGAATTTTGCTTTTGGGGATCCTTGGACGCTGCCTGAAATAATCCAGATTAGATAAGGAAACCAGTTTATATAAATTCCTTCTGCCAATCTCATTTTTTGCCAGAATAATGGCATGATAATAATGAAGACGTTTTACTGCCTCCTTATCGAGAATACCAAAGGTATTCAACTGTTCCATATTTGTAACGCCTTTTTCTGCCAGCATCGGTAGAAATCGTACAAAAATCTGTGCTGTTGCTTCCGCATCATCAACTGCCCGATGGTGGTTTTCCAGGCTGACTCCCATCGTCTTTGCAACTGCATCCAGTGTATGTTTTGCCTGTGCAGGATAAAATGCTCTTGAAATTCCAACCGTATCAATATAGGTAAAATCAACATCA
>JBJELZ010000218.1:0-26103 GCA_051879415.1 Lachnospiraceae bacterium | reverse complement strand
ATGGCTTAAAATCAGAAGCCGGATGCTTGCACACCGGACAGATAAAATCAGCCGGAAGCGTATCGCCTTCGTAAATATATCCACAAACCACACAGATAAATCCTTTTTTCTTTCCTGCATCTGCCGGTGCCTGCTTAATATTTTTCTGATAATAGCTATAGGTAACGGAAGGCTCTTTTGAAATCATCTTTGCATCTGTCACATCAGCCAGGAATAAAGTATGCGTTCCAAGATCTGTCATGGATACCACCTTTGCCGATATCATGGCATTTGTTTCCTCTGCAATATACACCAGACCATTGTCTGCTCTTTCATATACAATGCTTTCTAATTTATCTACATTTTTTCCGCTCTGGAAGCCCCAGTGCTTATATGTCTCAAACTTAGAATTCTCTGTTAAAACAGATACATTAAATACTCCTGTATTAACAATCATATCATGAGTGAGATTGTTTTTATTGACAGCAACCATAATACGGTTAGGCTCGGTTGTTACCTGTGTTACCGTATTCACAATACATCCGTTATCTTTTTCTCCCTCCTTTGCCGTAAGAATAAAAAGTCCGTACGTGAGTTGATACATTGCCTGCTTATCCATCATTTCTTACCTTCTTTCTTTTTGTATTATTATAAACATCATATGACAATCTGATCCCGGCCATTATTCTTTCCAATATAAAGTTTATGATCAGCCCGGGTGATTCTTTCTTCATAAGACTCTTCTGCATGTTCTGACTCAATGCCAAATGTCATCTGAATTCCAAACGTTACATCTTCATAGGCAAACTCAAAAGTCCTGATTGCATTCCTAAGCTGTTCTACCTTCTCTTTTGTCCTTGCAAAATCAAGCTGATAAACCAGCAGGAATTCCTCTCCACCCCATCGGCTTGCAAATCCACAGCCGTCAACATTTTTCCGGATCATCTCAGAAGTCTTTACCAGAACATAATCTCCTGCACTGTGTCCATAATTATCATTGATCCTTTTAAACCAGTCTATGTCACACATAACAACAGAATAAGAAGTCTTCTCCTTTTCCATTGCTTTTAACCGGTTGTTACAGCTTCGTCTGTTGTAAAGTGAAGTCAGCGGATCTGTTTCAATCAGCTTTTTTAACTCATCTCCCATTTTAGAAGCATATAATCCAATACTTCCAAGCTCATCATTACGTTCAGCAATCTGACGATCCATTATTGCATTCATATCTCCTTTTGCAATGGTAGTCAGATATTCATTGATTCCATTAATATCCCGAATCATTTTCTGGGAAAAAAGTCTCGCCAACAAAATAGCAATACACATAACCAGCAGAGACAATATCAGAAACCATCTCAGAATGGCAGACACCTGATCCTGTGCCTGTTGTTTATTCTTCCCTGCGAAAATCATTCCTACAACCATTCCGTCACTATTAATCAGCGGAATATAATAACCAACATATTCCACACCATTTAAATCCAGCCGGTCTGAATAATAGCTTTTTCCATTCTGCAGGACAGCTTCAACAACCTCAGGATTTGCCTTCGTACCCATGGCAGACTGCCCATTGGCATCCTTTAAGGTTGTCATGATACGGGTATCCTCCCAGAAAAGCGTGGTATCGATGCCCGAGCGTTCCTTAAGACGCCGTAAAATCGTAGAATCCGTGATATTAAGATCTCCCTTAAAAAGCATACCGTCATGACAGGAATAATCTCCCTGTGCGGTAAATTCAAGACTGTCCAGCAAAACACTGGTTGTTGATTTCAATTCATTTTGAATGCTCTGGCTGTAAACGTCATATAATAAAAGCATTCCAAAAGAAACTATCATCGCACTCAGTATCCCAAGCGGTATCAGTACAATAATAAGCAGCTTCTTTTGGATACCTCTCCCTGAATTCAATAGCATTCCCCCTATGTGTAAAAGCCATCTTTCCGGCAGCTATAATTTTATTATATGATGACTGCCATTTTTGTTCAATATCTGAAATAATTCTATTCCTTTGCCTTAACAGTCTAATTAACGCAAACGGAACTCAGAAGCTGTATTTTTAAGAGTCTGTGCACTTTCACCTAATTGAATACAGATTGCCTGATTTTCCTGTGCACTGGCAGCATTATTTTCAACCATCGCTGCAATTTCATTCATAGCGGCACTAATATTCTCAATTGCATCCTTCTGTCTGTTCACAAAATCCACGATCTGCCCGATATGGCGTGTTGACTCCTGCGAATCTTCCATTCCCTGTACAATTGTTCCGGAAGTCTCTGTAATCAGCTTCTTACCACTGTTAACAGCCTCTTTAGAAGTCTGGATCAGCTGACTGATATTCTCGCTGGCCCTTGCACTGGAGGCTGCAAGATCACTAATCTCGCTGGCAACCACTGCAAAGCCTCTGCCGGCTTCACCGGCTCTTGCAGCTTCAATGGACGCATTCAGGGAAAGCAGGTTCGTCTGTTCTGCAATTTCATTGATCTCACCAACAAAATCAGCAATTCTGACAAAACAATCACTGATACCGTCAATTGCCTTAACAACCTCCTGCATTTCCTCTGTTCCAATACGAAGATGGTCATTAGTAACCTCAGCAATTTTCTGCATATTTGCTGCACTGTCAGTAATCTGACCTGCATGATCCCTCAGCATGATAATATCCTCTGTCACAGTGGATATGGACATACTCTGCTGGGATGCACTCTCTGCGACTGCTTCCGTAGTTTTCTGCAGTTCATCAGAAAATCTTAAAAGGGTATCCGATTCCTCCTGTATCTGCCGGAAGGAAGCATTTAAACTATCTAAAATATTTTCCAAAGATTCCTTGATCTCAATATAGCTTCCATGGAATTCCCCATCGACTGTTGCCGTCAGATTCTTTTCTGAAATACTGGTTACCGTTTCCGCAATAGTACTGATGTAATACCGCAGTCCCTGAATGGTATCATTCAGCGAATTGGTTAACAGCTCCATCTCCGTAGAATTCTGTTCTTCATCAAATACAACGGTAAGTTCCCCTTCCGTTATCTTAGATACCTTTCCGCTGATGGATTCCAAAGGCTGCACCAGTTTTGATACAGTTGTCAGACTCCTCTTTCTTGCAATCTGTTTTGTAATGATATAAATCAGGCTATTTATTACAAGAATAGCTATGAAAAACAGAATTAATTCATGAAGCGGCGTAACAGAAATCACCTTCCAGCCTGTGGTTTCGGCAGTAGATGTAACTCCGAACTTAAGTCCCCCACGATAATCATTAAATAGATTTATTTTCATATCCTGGCTGACCATGTTCGCATATCTTCCGGAACCCACTTCAGATACATTCGGAGTTTCTTCCCCATGTACTGCAAATTCCTCGTTGGGATGAGTCAGCACTGTTCCACCAGAAGTTACTAAGAATACATAACTCTGTCCATTGTAACTTTCTTCCATCAGTTTCACCAATTCATCCATGTAAATATCCATGCCGACAACGCCCATCATTTCCCCATCCGCAAAGGTTGCCTTGGCCAGGGTAATACAGAGCTGTCCTGTCTGTTCATCCACATATGGTTCTGATATATATACTTCGTCCGGATTCTCCTGTGCTTTGAGATACCATTCACGTTCTGTTACAATAAAATCAGCAGGAGGTTCCCAGCCACCACTCATAAAAGTGATGTTCTCATCATAGCAGCTGTAAACTGCAGAAATCTGTTCATCCAGTCCTACCATAGAATCCACATAGGCACGGATATCTGCTTCCTCTGATAATGTTCCACTGGAAATACCAACCGCAATTGTCTCCAGCATACTGACTTTACTTTGCATCACCATATCTATTTCAGCGGTATACGCTTCCGCAGAGTTCAGATTGCCCTGCATCGTATATCCGGTCGCCAGAAGTCCCGAAAGAAACACGGACTCAATGCAGACAATGATGATTACATATCCGATTAAGGATGCAAAAGCCCCTCCAATTTTCTGTCCCAATGTTCTCTGCCCCATATCTTTGTTCTTTTTCCTGTTCATGTACCTTCCCTCCAATTAACACAATAGTTTTCTACTCTCTTACTACACCGATACAGGTGCCAACACACTCCATCTCATTCATACGTTTCAATACAAAGTCCTGTCCTCTGTTATGTACACATTCCAGCCTGTATTGTCCACTTTCCTCTATATATTTCCGCAAATATGCCTTTTCTTCTTTATAGAAAACGCCCCATTCACCATTGCTCGGAAATCTGTTTTCCAATAATATAATGTCATCCTTGCAATACGACGGTGCAAAATTATTGGTGGTAATTTCAATACCTACATAAGCCTCTTTCTTCGATGTGTTAATTTCAATAATTTCACAGCTGTTATATAGTATCCCATCTTCTTCATTTCCAATTGGAACAAGGCACGGTATTCTATGTTTATCTATAGAATTACGTTCCTCTTTGGCGGCAGTTGCTTCATATTTGGCTACAAGATGAATCAGGCTCTTTCCGTGTGTGCCACACATATGGTACAGCCGTAAAATATCCATCTCCACACTGTTTTGTTCTCCCAGCAAATAATCTACACTTACATCCAGTGCCTTGGAAATCTGTACAACTGTCGATATCTTGGGATCGGTAACCTTCCCGTAATAGATATTTCGGACTGTTTCATATGGTACACCCGATAAGTCCGCAACATCAGACAAGGATATATTCTTTGCTGAAATTAATTCTTTTAAAGTGCCGGATAATGACATACACCTCTCCAATCTGTGTCATCTATGACACGAATCATCCTCCTTTGTATTAGAATAATGTTATAAAAGATATTTGAAATTGTCAATATTTGTCATAATATTTATATATAACTTGTATAGGAGGATGTAATATATGGAAGATGTACCCACTACAAATGAACGTGAAATTCACGAACTTCTTTTAAAAATCGGAGTACCTACAAACTTAACCGGCTTTATGTATCTTACCACAGCAGAGGTAATGGTACTACATGATCCAACAGAATTATATAAGGTGACGGCACTATATGCAGGTATTGCCAAAAAACACCACGCCAGTATCGAAAGCGTTGAAAGATCTATCCGGCATGCCATCCGTGTAGCATGGCTTAACGGCAACATGGAATTTATGCAGGATCTTTTTCAATATTCAATCAATCCCGTCAAGGGTTCTCCAACGAATTCACAGTTTATATCAAGATTATATTTCTATCTGGCGAACCAATAAAAACTTGGTCATTCTCTTCCGTTATCTGCGAAGACAAGAATGACCTCGATTACGCTTCGCTTCTGATGAACTTTAACATTACTTGCGAATACAAGAAATAAACTCATAAATGCGTCGCATTTATGAGTCATTTCTTGCATTCTAATGAATCAAAATGCATAATAAAAAGCCCGTGAATGCAAGCATTCCGGGCTTTCCATTCGGATTACTGCGCAGACAAGAGGTAACCTCGATTACGCTTCGCTTCATCTCGGTCATCTCTTGTCTTCCAATGAATTGCAGAATATGGAAAGAACTCCTCGAGTAAACTCGGGAGTTCTTTCCATATTCTGCAATTCGCAGTAATCCTTATCTCTTTGAAAATTGCGGTGCTCTACGAGCTGCTTTCAAACCGTATTTCTTACGTTCTTTCATACGAGGATCTCTTGTAAGGTATCCTGCTTTCTTGAGAACCGGACGACATTCAGGATCTGCCTGAAGCAATGCTCTTGCGATACCATGTCTGATCGCACCTGCCTGTCCTGTATATCCACCACCTTTAACAGTGATCATTGCATCATACTTGCCTACTGCATCAATTGCAGCCAGCGGCTGACGAACGATAACCTTTAAGGTCTCCAGTCCAAAATAATCATCAATATCTCTCTTATTGATCTTGATATCACCTTTACCAGGTACAAGATAAACTCTTGCTACAGAGCTCTTTCTTCTTCCTGTTCCATAATATTTTACAGCTGCTGCTTTCTTAGCCATTTTTCTCTCTCCTTTCAACCTCTAGTTAAAACTTCAGTTCAACAGGCTTCTGTGCTGCATGTTTGTGCTCAGGTCCTGCATAAACAAAAAGTTTTCTGTACATTTCTCTTCCTAAAGGTCCCTTGGGAAGCATGCCCTTAACAGCAAGTTCAATGACTTCTTCCGGTTTCTTTGCAAGCTTTTCTTTCAAGGTTGTTTCCTTCATACCACCTACATAATCGGAATGATGATAATAAATCTTCTGGTCAAGCTTCTTACCTGTTACCTTGATCTTCTCTGCATTTACTACAATTACATAATCTCCTGTATCGATATGCGGTGTAAAGATCGGCTTATTCTTTCCTCTTAAAATCTTGGCAACCTCAGATGCCAGACGTCCTAATGTATATCCTGTAGCATCAACGACATACCATTTTCTTTCAATCGTTGAAGGACTAGCCATAAATGTCTTCATGATTTTTTCTCCTTTCATGAACAGATCCTGCCTTACGCTCTCTGTCCGTTCATCCTCTGATAACTTAGCTTTGTGAAAGTTTTTCTGTCCTGTGATGTCCGGGCACAAAACAAATCATTCCTTACACAAAATGGGCAGACCGGATGATTGGGAAGATCATCGAATCCGTCACAGATATATATTATATGTTAGGAAGAAAGGGATGTCAACCAATTTTTAGGAGTTTTTTCACATTTTCTGCATATTCTCCGCAACATCCGGAACGACAATCTTCTCCCAGTCCGCAAAACGGTATTCCATCAGCATCAGTCCCTGTGCGGGAGCTGTCGGTCCGCTGTTCTGACGATCCTTATTCTCCAGCATATCCCTGATATCTTCCGGTTCAGTCTTTCCTCTTCCAACATCAATCAACGTACCGGCAATGATCCTTACCATATTATATAGGAAACCATTCCCTGTCACCCGGATGACAATTTCATCTAAAGAACTATCCTCCCGGTAGACCTTCGCTTCATATAATGTGCGCACTGTTGTCTCCGCCTGTGTATTCACACTGCAGAAGCTCTTAAAATCATGCTCCCCTGTTAAAATACTTGCTGCCCTATCCATACGTTCCACATCCAGCGGATAATATGTCCAGTAGGTATACAGCCTTTTCTGTGGCATAGGGAACTGCGTATTTAGGATTCTGTATTCGTAAGTCTTACGGCTTTCACATTTTCGTGGATGAAAATCATCTCTCACCCGGAATGCTCTTTGTATACGGATATCCTCAGGAAGTTTTCTGTTTAAGGCATAAGGAATCTTCTGAGCCGGAATTCTTGCATTGGTATCAAATACGGCAATATTTCCATAAGCATGCACCCCTGCATCTGTCCTGCTGGCGCCAATGACCTGTATTTCCTCTTTAAAAAGGCTGCTCAAGGTCTCATTCAACATACCTTCAATGGTCGCACACCCCGGCTGTAGCTGCCAGCCATGATAATTCGTTCCATCATAGGCGACCACCAGAAGAATCCTTCTTTTTCTATTCTGTTTCTCTGTTATACCGCTTCCTGCATCCAGTTCCATCTCTACTTCCTTTTCTACCAATACCTGGGGACCATAAAGCCCAGCACACCAATCAAGCCAAGATAGCCACAAAGATAAACATAAGCCAGTCCGTCGCGCTTCTGATAATGTAACGGTTTCATCTTTGTCCTTCCGTCACCTCCGCGGTAACATCTTGCTTCCATCGCCATTGCAAGATCATTCGCACGCCGGAACGCTGAAATAAAAAGCGGTACTAAAATCGGTATCATATTTTTTACTCTTTTTATCAGATTCCCCGACTCAAAATCTGCCCCCCGCGCCAGCTGTGCTTTCATAATTTTATCTGTCTCTTCCGTCAGAATCGGGATAAACCGAAGTGCAATCGACATCATCATCGCAATCTCATGGACCGGAACCTTAATCACTCTTAATGGCTTCAAGACACTTTCCAGAGCATCCGTCAATTGATTCGGCGTTGTTGTCAGTGTCATGATCGAAGAACCCATGATCAGAAACGTAAGCCTCAGCGCCATAAAGACTGCTGTACGGATTCCCTCTCTGGTAATGGTAAGCTTCCACAGCGTTACAACCGGTTCCCCATCAATCAGGAATATATTTAAAACCACTGTCAGCAGCAACAGAACAACGATTGCCTTCATTCCCCGCACAATAAATTTCAATGGAACCCTGCATGCCTTTATGGCAATCGCCAGAAAAATGAATGCTGCCAGATATACATATAGATTAGATGCCAGAAACAATGAAACCAGATATGCAAATGTCGCAATCAGCTTTGTTCTTGGGTCCAGCCTGTGAACGATCGAATCTGTCTGATAATATTGTCCCAGTGTAATATCTCGTATCAAAATAAACCTCTTCTAAAATTTTTTCTTTAATATTTCCCGTTTCGCTTCTTCTATGGTTGTAATATTGGTATCTACATCAATTCCGCATTCCCTCAATTCATGCATCAGATAAGTTACCTGCGGTGCTGCAAGTCCCATTGCTTCAAGTTCCTTATAATGGGAGAATACTTTATGCGGTTCATCATCATACATGACTTTACCATGATCCATAACGATAATTCGATCCACATATTCTGCCACATCCTCCATACTATGGGACACCAGAATGATCGTCATATTTTTCTCTTCTCTCAGAGCCCGTATCTGCGTCAGAATCTCATTTCTCCCCTTGGGATCCAGTCCTGCCGTCGGCTCATCCAAAATCAGAATCTCAGGGTTCATGGCAATCACACTGGCAATTGCTACCCGTCGTTTCTGTCCACCGGACAAATCAAATGGCGACTGATAAAAATAATCATCCGGAATCCCCGCCTGCTTCAATGCGGCATATGCCCTGAGTTCTCTTTCTTTTCTGGGAACACCAAGATTTTTAGGTCCAAAGCACACTTCTTCAAAAACATTCTCTTCGAACAGCTGGTGCTCCGGATACTGGAAGACCAGTCCCACCTTCCCCCGGAAGCTCTTTCTGTCATACTCCTTCTCAAAAACGTCTTCTCCATCAAAGTAGACAGTTCCGCTGTCCGGTTTCAGCAGGGCATTAAGATGCTGTACCAGCGTTGATTTACCGGAACCGGTATGCCCGATCAGTCCAATCATCTCACCCTGTCCGATCACAAGACTGACATCATCCAGTGCACGAACCGCCAATTCCGTATCCTTATTGTATTCATATATCAGATGGTCTGCGATCAACTTCATGCAAATTTATCCTCTCTGCTTTGGAAGAATTCGTGTCAGCTCCCTTACCAGTTCTTCCCTGGTCAGAATTCCTTCAGGCAGCCTCATTCCTTCCTTTCGTAATTCATGTGCCAGTAATGTCACCTGTGGCACATCCAGACGCATTTTCTGCAATTCCTCCACACGTGAGAAAACCTCTCTTGGAGTTCCCTGCATAACAACTTTTCCCTGATCCATGACCAATACCCGGTCTGCATGAACCACTTCTTCCATATAATGTGTAATCAGAATCACCGTAATCTTTTCAACATCATTCAATGCCCTGACCGCACGGATGACTTCTTTTCGTCCTGCCGGATCCAGCATTGCTGTAGGCTCATCCAAAATGATACATTTGGGATGCATTGCAATGACAGATGCAATGGATACCCTCTGCTTCTGTCCACCGGATAATTTATTAGGAGAAAACTTACGATACTCATACATCCCGACTGCTTTTAAGCTTTCCGTGACTCTCTCCCAGATTTCATCTGTCGGGACACCCAGATTCTCCGGTCCGAATCCTACATCCTCTTCTACAATCTGACCAATAATCTGATTGTCCGGATTCTGAAACACCATACCTGCCGTCTGCCGGATATCCCAAAGATATTTTTCCTCGGTGGTATCCTTTCCATCCACCAGGACAGTCCCCTCTGTCGGATATAATATCGCATTAAGATGCTTTGCCAGAGTTGATTTTCCGGAACCATTGTGACCTAAGATCGCAATAAATTCCCCTGCACGGACCTCCAGATCAACGTCATCCACAGCCCTGGTAATTCCTTCAACATTGCCTTCTTCATCCCTGCGGATATAATCAAATGCCAGTTTGCATGTCTTAATGATTCCCATCCGGACCGTTCCTCCTGCCAAACCAATTTCAGCAAATACACCCCCTGCTTCCATAACAGAGGACATTCGCCATATATTTTACAGGAATCGTTCTATAATTGCAAGCTGTCATATTTTCTTCCCTATTCACATATAACATAGAGTTGGATGAGATGTAGCGATTTTTTATAATTCTATGTTGTTAGATTGCACAACGGAAAACCAAACAACTTATTTGGGCAATCTAACATAAAAAAGATAGATTATATAAAGTCGCTTCATCTCTAATAGAAAATAATAATCGAGAAAAGGAGATACCTATGCATCACTTATTACACCGTTCCAATCCGGGATTTTCCTGTCATCCCATAACCAGGCAGCTTATGCACCGCATCAATGGTCTTTCTTATCATAGAAATGACGATATCTCCCCCTATGAACTTCGCTACCTGAAGCTGTCCTATATTGATTTTAACGGAGAAAGCAGACTGGGTGAAATGATCTGCAATCAGAAAATAGCTGACAGACTCTTAAATATCTTTCAGACACTATATGAAAATAAATATCAGTTTGAACGGATCCAGCTTGTAGATGACTTCCATGCCAATGATGATCTATGCTGTCAGAAAAATAATACCTCCTGTTTTAACTACCGTACCATTGCCGGGACAAATACGCTTTCCCGCCATGCTTTTGGTATGGCAGTGGATGTCAATCCCTTTTTCAACCCCTATGTAACATACCAAAATGATCATAATCACATCAGAATCTCTCCTCCCGGTTCAGAAGCCTATGTAGACAGGGAACGGGACTTTCCCCATAAACTGGGACCCGGTGATCTTTGTTATGAACTTTTTCTCTTTCACGGTTTTTCCTGGGGTGGTGACTGGGAACACTGCAAAGATTATCAGCATTTTGAATGTTAAAAAGCGCAAGCTGTACAGCCTGCGCTTTTTATTACACTACTCGGAATCTTAAACGAATTCGATCACTGCCATCATTGCAGCGTCACCCTTACGAGGTCCAACTTTAATGATTCTTGTATATCCACCTTTACGGTCAACATACTTCGGAGCAATCTCATCAAACATTTTTGCAACAAGATCTACCTTCTTAGCTGCTTTCATTTTCTGATCCGGTTTTTCTACTACATCATAGAATACCTTTAACATCTGTCTTCTTGCATGAAGTCTTGACGGAAGATCCTTCTTGATCTCTTTTTCTACTTCATCAAAAACAGTAACCTTCTTACCGTCTACAACTTCTTTTACTCTCTTGCCGTTTTTATCCTTCTGCGGAACCTTTGCCTTTACTGTTACAGTTTCAAAGTTATCCTTTTCTTTTACAGCAAGTGCTACAAGACTTTCAACGATCTTCTGGATTTCTTTTGCTCTTGCTTCTGTAGTAACAATCCTGCCGTTTGCAACCAGCATTGTTACCTGATTTCTAAGTAATGCCTTTCTCTGGCTTGATGTCTTACCAAGCTTTCTATACTTTGCCATTTTTATTCTCCCTTCGTGGCACACCTGAACACGCCCTTTGGTCTTACTGTTCAAATGTATTAGTTTTAATAGGATTTACATGCGTCTGTGTACCTTTTGGATTTATCACAACACACTTATTCTTCACTGGGATTTAACTGAAGACCCAGCTCTTTTAACTTTGCCAATACCTCATCCAGTGACTTACGTCCCAGATTACGTACCTTCATCATATCTTCAGAAGTCTTATTGGTTAATTCCTGTACTGTATTGATACCTGCTCTCTTCAAACAGTTATAGGAACGAACAGACAGTTCCAGTTCATCAATACTCATCTCAAGAACTTTTTCTTTTTCATCATCCGGCTTTTCTACCATAACCTCTGCATTCTTTGCATTTTCAGAGAGGTTGATAAATAACTTCAGATGCTCGCTTAAAACCTTTGCAGCAAGGCTGACAGCCTCATCCGGTGCAATTGTACCGTTTGTATAAACATCCAGTGTCAGCTTATCATAATCTGTGATCTGACCAACACGGGTATTTTCTACGGTCATATTAACACGCTCTACCGGTGTGTAGATAGAATCAACTGCAATGCTGCCAATCGGGCAATCATCCTTCTTGTTTTTATCAGAACTGATATAACCACGACCTCTTGTGATAATCAGGTCCATATCGAGTCTGCTTTCTTTTCCACCGCTTAAGGTTGCAATGGTCTGATCCTGATTGATGATTTCCACATCCGGATCCTCCATCACAATATCAGAAGCCTTTACTACACCGGAGCCTTCGAACTGGATGTGTGCTTTCTTAGGTGCATCATTGTCACTACCGTCTTTAATTGCAAGACTCTTAATGTTCATGACAATTTCTGTCACATCTTCTTTTACACCCGGAATGGATGAGAACTCATGCAGTACACCATCAATCTTAATCTGGCTGACTGCAGCTCCCGGTAAGGAAGCCAGCATAATTCTTCTTAAAGAATTACCAAGTGTAATTCCGTATCCTCTTTCCAGCGGTTCTACAACAAAGCGACCATACTTCTTATCTTCGGAGATTTCTGCAACTTCAATGTTCGGACTGTCAAAATTAAATGCTAACATTAAATACCCTCCTTCATCTTTCTAAAAAAGATTATTGATTACTTGGAATATAACTCGACGATCAGCATCTCATTTACAGGAACATCGATTGCTTCTCTTGTAGGAAGTTCTTTTACTGTTCCCTTCTTTGTCTCGTAATCAACTTCCATCCAGCCAGGTACAATTCTTCCTTCTGTTACTTCAATAATATCCTTAAATCTCTGTAAGCCCTTTGCTTTCTCAGTCAGCTCAATTACATCGCCGGCCTTTACAAGATAAGAAGGAATATTAACTTTCTTACCATTTACCAGCACATGCTTGTGACCTACAACCTGTCTTGCCTCTTTTCTGGTTCTTGCAAATCCCATTCTGAAGACAACACTGTCCAATCTGCTCTCCAGAAGAACCATCAGGTTTTCACCTGTCATACCCTTCATACGGTCAGCTTTTTCATAATAATTACGGAAAGGCTTCTCCAATACGCCGTAAATGAACTTAGCCTTCTGCTTTTCACGAAGCTGCATACCATACTCGCTGACTTTCTTGTTAGCGTTTCTGGAGCTTCTGATGGACTCGTTCACATGACGGTCAAGCTTCTTGTTGACATTCTTCTTTTTTCCTTCAACTTCTTTGTTCCATTCCTTGGTATGTGTATACTTCTCAACACCCAGGAAAGCCGGATCCAAACCTAATGCTCTGCACTTTTTCAGAACAGGAACTCTATTTACTGCCATTATCCTATACCTCCGCTTTCATTATACACGACGTCTCTTAGGGGGACGACATCCATTGTGGGGAACCGGTGTCACATCTCTGATACTGGTTACCTCCAGACCATTAGCCTGTAATGCACGAATTGCTGCTTCACGTCCTGAACCAGGTCCTTTAACCATTACATCTACTGTCTTAAGTCCATGGACTAAAGCAGCCTTTGTAGCAGTCTCTGCTGCCATCTGTGCTGCATAAGGAGTAGATTTCTTTGAACCTCTAAATCCAAGACCGCCTGCGGAAGCCCATGAAAGAGCATTTCCTTCATTATCCGTCAATGTAACAATTGTATTGTTAAAGGATGACTGGATATGTGCCTGTCCATGTTCAACGTTTTTCTTGACACGCTTTTTTGTTACTTTCTTTGTTGCTGCTTTTTTTGCTGCTGCCATTTAAACTAACCTACTTTCTAAAATAATAATAAACTAATCAGTTACTTTTCCTTACTTCTTCTTACCTGCTACAGTCTTCTTCGGACCCTTTCTTGTTCTTGCGTTGGTCTTTGTCTTCTGTCCGCGAACAGGAAGTCCTCTTCTGTGACGGATACCACGATAGCATCCGATCTCCTGTAATGTCTTGATGTTTAATGCAATTTCTCTTCTCAGATCACCTTCTACGGTATAATCCTTATCAATAATTGCACTGATTTCCTTTACTTCATTATCTGTCAGATCCCTGCAACGGGTATCCGGATTTACCTTAGCCTCTGCTAAGATTTTGTTCGCACTTACTCTTCCAATACCATAGATATAAGTAAGTCCGATTTCGACACGTTTGTCTCTTGGTAAATCAACACCTGCAATACGAGCCATCTTACATTTCCTCCGTTTTCATTCTGGTGTGCCGATCCAATATTACCGGACCGGTCTGTTAACAGTTACTAATTGATTGGGGTTATAAAACCCAACCGGATTATTCCGGTCTTGCCTGTTCCTATCCCTGTTTCCGGCTTAAGAACAGTATCAATCGTAAATGCACGGTGTCACCAAAGCCACCTCACATTTATCGATTTTCAGCAGATACTGTTGACGGACAGATCTGCTGCAGCCGCACTTCATTAATCACAAACACAGACAGCGATTATCCCTGTCTCTGTTTATGCTTGGGATTTTCACAAATAACCATGATTCTCCCTTTTCTTTTGATGATTTTGCACTTTTCGCAAATCGGTTTTACTGACGATCTAACTTTCACGGTAAACCCTCCTTTCAAAAAAGACCGTTTTAAAGTATATCATACTGTATATATAAATGCAAGAAAAATTTTCCTAATCTTGCATTTTATATCAACACCTGAATTTCCGGCATACCTGCCGTCATATTATTTATCTCTCCAGATAATCCTGCCTTTGGAAAGATCATAGGGAGAAAGCTCCAGCGTGACTTTGTCTCCGGGAAGAATCTTTATGAAGTTCTGTCTTAACTTGCCGCTGATATGTGCTAACACTTCATGTCCATTCTCCAATTGTACCTTGAACATTGTATTTGGAAGTTTTTCTGTTACTGTTCCTTCAATTTCAATTACATCAGCCTTTGACATATTTTTACCTTTTCCTTTCTCTCAGACTTCTGACTTTCTTTGATATTGCTTAATCACATACTTGATTTCTTCATCCCGCACCGGCTGTCCGTCAATCAACTTCTGTTTCAATTCATCAGCCTGTATTGTAACCGGTCCGTGTTTAATAATCTGTATATGCTTCTTATTTTTTTTCTTTGGTGAGGAAACTGTTTTCAGTTTTCCGTCTGCCAGATAAATAAAATCTTTTTCTTCTTTTATAATAAGATAGATTTCATCCTTATCATGTCCCGCTTTGGATACAGCCAGACAACCAACCATGCTTCTACCTTCCTTGCTTTTACTTTAATAATGTCAGAATTTCCGGTTCTCCATCAGTAATCAGGATCGTATTTTCATAATGTGCTGACGGAAGTCCATCCTCTGCCACAACAGTCCAATCATCATCCAGCCATTCTACATCGGCTCTGCCCATGTTAATCATCGGTTCAATTGCAAGCGTCATACCCGGAAGCAATTTGGGACCGCGGCGAAGCTGTCTGAAGTTGGGAATCTGCGGATCTTCATGAAGATTTGTTCCAACACCGTGTCCGGTCAGATCTCTTACGATTCCATAACCAAACTTTGAAATGTAAACATCAATCGCATTGGAAATGTCAAACAGATGATTTCCTGCTTTGGCATATTTAATTCCCTCAAAAAAACTGTTTCTTGTTTCATCAATCAGTTTCTGGCATTCCTCACTGATTTTTCCGACACCATAGGTTCTTGCTGCATCCGAATGATATCCTTTATAAATCAGTCCTGCATCCAGGCTGACAATATCACCTTCCTGGAGAATACGGTCTTCTCTCGGAATTCCATGTACGACCTCCTCATTTACCGATACACAGATGGAAGCCGGATATCCATTATAATGGAGGAAATTAGGAACACATCCATATCCTCTGATCAATTCCTCACCATATGCATCAATATCCTTTGTTGAAATTCCCGGTTTGATAAATCTGCCCAGTTCCTCATGCACCAGTGCAATCAGTCTGCAGGATTCCCGCATCAGTTCTATTTCTCTTGCCGATTTAATTGATATAGCCATTTATATCATCTTGCCTTTCCAGCTCTATTATCCTAAAATATCAGTAATCGCCTTAAATACATCCATCATATCGACAGTACCGTCAACTTCCTTTAATACACCCTTTTTCTGATAAAAATCAATCAGCGGCTGGGTCTGTTCATGATAAACATTCAGACGGTTCTTCACTGTCTCTTCCTTATCATCATCACGAAGGATCAGTTCCTTGCCACATTTATCACAGATACCTTCCTGCTTGGGAGGAACATGAACAATATGATAAGTAGCACCACAATTCACACATGCTCTTCTGCCGGACATTCTACGAACAATATTTTCATCCGGAACTTCCACATTGATTGCATAATCAATCGTTTCATTTCTCTTACTTAATTCTTGATCAAGTACTTCTGCCTGCGGAATGGTACGGGGAAATCCATCCAATACATAACCGTTTTCGCAATCCGGCTGTGCAACCCTGTCTAACAGGATACGTACTGTCAGTTCATCCGGAACCAGTTCACCCTTATCCATATAAGTTTTTGCTTCTTTTCCAAGCTCTGTTCCGTTCTTAATATTAGACCTGAAAATATCTCCGGTCGAAATATGCGGGATCTGATATTTGTCGGCAATCATCTTTGCCTGTGTTCCCTTCCCTGCTCCGGGTGCTCCCAGCATAATAATCTTCATGACAAGTCCTCCTTATGGTACTTAAGACTAAAACGAACTATAGAACTTCTCTGCAATGCATCCCTGATGCAGGCAGGAGAAGTTCTATGATCATTAGGCATTTAAAAAGCCCTTATAATTTCTTTCTAACATCATTGTCTCAATCTGAGATAAGGTCTCAAGAATAACACTGACAATAATGATCAAACTTGTGCCACCGAATGATACTCTTGCTCCGAATACTCCGCTAAAGAAAATAGGAATCAACGCAACAATAATCAGACCGACTGCACCCATAAAAATAATATAATTTAATACATTTGTCAAATATTCTGTTGTCGGTTTACCGGGACGGATACCCGGAATAAATCCACCACTCTTCTTCATATTATCAGCAATCAACATCGGGTTGATTGTGATGGAAGTATAAAAGTAAGCAAAGAATACAACCAATACAACATACAGCAACAGACCCAGTGAATAAATCGGTTGTTCTGTTGAAAACCAGTAGTTGGATTGAAGTCCCTTCATAATCTCGCCCCACACACCGGTAGCGGAAACCTTAAACAAAGAGCAGATAACTACCGGGAACTGCATCAGTGAAGATGCGAAAATAATCGGCATAACACCTGCCGTATTGACACGCATCGGAATATGGGAATTATTTGTCCCGATCATTCTGCCGCCCTGCATTTTCTTCGCATACTGTACAGGTACTTTTCTTACACCGGCATTCAGATATACAACCAGTACAACAGTCGCAACAATAACTGCAATGATAATTGCTGCTGCAAGAACTGCTTTTCCTACGTTAGCTGCCGATAATACAAAACTATTAATCAAGGTTCTGATATCGGAAGGCATTCTTGAAATAATATTGATCACCAGTACAATTGAAATACCATTGCCAACGCCTTTTTCTGTAATTCTCTCACCAAGCCACATTAGCAATGTACTTCCGGCAGTCATGGCCGTAATAATTGCAACATAGTTGATGGCTGTCTGGTTTGAAGCATTCAGCAATCCCTGACTACCAAATCCCAATGCAAGAGCTGTTGCCTCAATCAATGCAAGCCCTACGGTAACATATCTGGTAACAGAAGCCATCTTCTTTCTTCCATCTTCTTCCTTATTCATCTCTTCCAGTTTTGGAATCGCAATCGTAAGAAGCTGCATAATAATTGAAGAAGTGATGTAAGGCGTGATATTTAATGCAAAAACAGACATACTTGTAAAGGAACCACCTGTAAATGCATCAAAAAAACTAAAAGCATCACCTGTCTGCTGTTTAAACCAATTGGCAAAGAAACTGGGATCAACTCCCGGCACGGGGAGCTGTGATCCAAGACGGATCACAACCAGTATTGCCAGTGTAAATAAAATTCTATTCCTTACTTCCTTAATCTTAAATGCATTAACGAAAGTTTTGAACATTAAATCACCTCTGCTGTTCCACCAGAAGCTTCAATTTTTTCTTTTGCTGCTGCACTAAAGGCATTTGCCTGAACGGTAAGCTTCTTAGTAAGTTCGCCATTGCCGAGAATCTTAACCCCATCCTTAGGATTGGATACGATGCCCTGCTCCATCAATGCTTCAATGGTAACGGTTGCTCCGTTATCAAATACTTCAAGTTTGCTTACGTTAATACCAACGATTTCCTGAGTATTTCTATTCTTAAATCCTCTCTTGGGAATACGTCTGTATAAAGGCATCTGACCGCCTTCGAAGCCAATTCTCGGTGCACCGGAACGTGCTTTCTGTCCCTTGTGACCCTTACCGGCAGTCTTGCCGTTGCCTGAACCATGTCCACGGCCTCTTCTAAAATTATCACTATGCTTTGAACCGTCTGCCGGTCTTAAGTTTGATAATTCCATGCTGTTACACCTCCTTATCTCTTTTAAGCTTCTTCAACTTTCAGCATATAGCCGATCTGCTGAATCTGTCCTCTTGTTGCTGCGTTATCCGGCAGAGTAACTGTTTTATGCATCTTTGTCAGACCCATTGCCTCAACAGTTTTTCTATGCTTAGGAACAGCCCCAATCGGAGACTTTACAAGAGTAATCTTTAACATTTTTTCTGCCATGATCTGTGACCTCCTCTATTAAGCTCTTACTTCGCTTAACGCTTTACCACGTTTCTTTGCAACCTCTTCAGGAGACTGCAGCTGGCTTAATCCTGCGATTGTAGCAAGAACAACATTCTGCTTATTGTTTGATCCTAAAGATTTTGTACGGATATTCTTAATTCCTGCCATATCACATACGATACGAGCCGGACCTCCGGCAATAACACCGGTACCTTCCGGAGCTCTCTTCAACAATACGGAAGCAGAACCGAATTTTCCAATCAAGTCATGTGTGACACTTGCATTTTCATCCAGTGCAACTGATACAAGATTCTTTGTTGCATCTTCTTTTCCCTTACGAATTGCTTCGGGAATTTCAGTTGCTTTTCCAAGGCCAGCACCAACATGTCCGTTGCCATCACCTACAACAACCAGTGCTGTAAAACGCATTGTACGTCCACCCTTAACTACCTTGGTAACACGCTTTAAAGCAACCACTTTATCATTCAATTCCAACTGACTTGCGTCAATGATTTCATGTTTCATGTGTCTTATGCATCCTTTCCTTAAAATTCTAAGCCAGCTTCTCTGGCTGCTTCAGCTAATGCTGCAACTTTTCCCTGATATATATAACCGCCTCTATCAAAGACAACTTCCTTAATACCTTTTTCCACTGCACGCTTTGCAATAACAGTTCCCAAGTATGCTGCTGCTTCAACGTCATTGGTCTTCTTCAGTTCTGCCTTTACATCCTTTTCCAGTGTAGAAGCAGCAACTAAAGTCTTTCCAACTGTATCATCAATAATTTGAGCATACATATGATTATTGCTACGGAAAACTGCCAAACGCGGTCTCTCAGTTGTACCACTGAAACGGTTGCGGATTTTTTTGTGCTTTTTTACACGTACTTCCTGTCTTGACTCTTTGCTAACCATTATTTACGCCCTCCTTATTTATTTCTTACCAGTCTTACCAACTTTACGTCTGATGGTCTCATCAACATACTTAATACCCTTACCCTTATACGGCTCAGGTCTTCTCTTGTCTCTGATCTCAGCTGCGAATTGGCCAACTTTTTCTTTATCAATACCCTTAACAGTAATCACATTCTGATCTACTGTTGTTTCAATTCCTTCCGGATCTTCCATCTCAACCGGATGAGAATAACCAAGTGTCAGGTTCAGCTTCTTACCCTGCTTTGCAGCTCTGTAACCAACACCGTTTACCTCCAGTTTCTTTTCATATCCGTTTGTTACACCGATTACCATGTTATTGATCAGTGTTCTTGTCAAACCATGAAGAGATTTCATCTTCTTAAGATCGTTCGGTCTGGAAACAATAATTTCTGAACCCTCCACCTTGATCTCCATCTCTGAGGGCAGCACTCTTTCCAGTGTTCCCTTCGGACCTTTTACAGTCACTTTATTATTTTCTGCAATATCTACAGTTACGCCTGCAGGAATTGCGATTGGCATTTTTCCTATACGTGACATGCCCGTACCTCCTGTTTTTTTTAATCAAATTACCATACAAATGCAAGTACTTCTCCGCCGACATTCAGCTTTCTTGCTTCCCTATCAGTAACAACGCCCTGATTTGTTGAAATAATTGCGATACCAAGTCCGCCAAGAACTCTGGGGAGTTCATCCTTACCGGCATACACACGAAGCCCCGGCTTGGAAATTCTCTTGATTCCTGTGATGATCTTGTCATTCTTGTCAGCACCGTACTTTAATGTAATACGGATGGTCTTAAATTCGCCATCTTCAACAATATCAAATTTCTTAATGTATCCTTCATCCAATAAGATCTGTGCAATAGCCAGCTTCATCTTAGAAGAAGGAACATCAACTGTATCATGTTTTGCAGTATTCGCATTACGAATTCTTGTAAGCATATCTGCAATAGGATCGCTCATTGTCATTTTGCCTTTATCCTCCTAACCAAATTTCTTTTCATACTACCAACTAGACTTCTTAACACCAGGTATCTGTCCCTTGTATGCAAGTTCACGGAAGCAGATTCTGCAGATTCCGTATTTTCTTAAATATGCATGAGGACGTCCACAGATTCTACAACGTGTATATGCTCTTGTAGAAAACTTGGGTTTACGCTGCTGTTTAATCTTCATTGCTGTCTTAGCCATGAATTTACCTCCTTCATATCAGACCAATATAACCATTATACTGCAAACGGCATATTAAATAACTTCAATAATTCACGTGCTTCTTCATCTGTCTTGGCTGTTGTTACGATAATGATATCCATACCACGTACCTTGTCTACCTTATCATACTCAACTTCCGGGAAAATCAGCTGTTCCTTAATGCCAAGTGCGTAATTACCTCTTCCGTCAAATCCGTTGGGATTAACACCTCTGAAGTCACGTACACGGGGCAGTGCCAGATTAACAAGTCTGTCAAGGAATTCGTACATCTTCTCACCACGAAGTGTTGTCTTACATCCAATCGGAAGACCCTCTCTGATCTTAAAGTTAGCAACGGACTTCTTTGCTCTGGTTAAAACTGCCTTCTGACCTGTAATCAGTTCCATATCAGCAACAGCAGCATCCAAAAGCTTTGCATTATCCTTTGCTTCCCCGACACGCATATTGACAACGATCTTATCAATCTTGGGGATTTCCATTACATTCTTATATCCGAACTTATTCTTCATGGCATCCATGATTTCGTTCTTATACATATCATTCAGTCTACTCAATGTTTTCAGCCTCCTTCCCTTAATTAATCAATCACATCGCCGGTTGATTTTGCAAAACGAACCTTTTTGCCATCAACAACCTTAAATCCGATTCTTGTGGGAGTTCCCTTGTGAACATACATTACGTTGGAAATATCAATCGGAGCTTCCTTCTCAACAATACCACCGGTCTGATTGGTAACAGAAGGCTTTGTATGCTTCTTTACAAGATTGATACCCTCAACCAGAACCTTCTGGTTCTTGCTGTCTACAGAAAGAACCTTTCCTTCTTTTCCTTTACCTTTTCTAACATCTCCGGTAATTACTCTTACCGTATCACCTTTTTTAATCTTATTCATCTGAAAGGCACCTCCTTATAATACTTCGGGAGCCAAGGAAACAATTTTCATGAACTGTTTCTCACGAAGCTCTCTTGCTACCGGCCCAAAAATACGGGTTCCTCTCGGAGTTTTATCATCTTTGATAATTACAGCAGCATTTTCATCGAATTTAATATAAGAACCGTCCTTGCGGCGTGCACCTTTAACGCTACGAACAACAACTGCCTTTACGACATCGCCTTTTTTAACAACGCCACCGGGTGTTGCATCTTTAACGGTAGCTACGATCACATCACCGATATTTGCATATCTTCTTGTTGATCCACCGGATACACGGATACACAGGATTTCTTTTGCGCCTGTATTGTCAGCAACCTTAAGTCTGCTTTCTTGTTGTATCATGCCAATTCTCCTTCCAATTATTTTGCTTTCTCTACGATCTCAACAAGTCTCCATCTCTTATCTTTAGAAAGAGGTCTTGTCTCAGCAACTTTAACAATATCGCCGATATGAGCTTCATTGTTTTCATCATGTGCCTTAAGCTTATAGGTTTTCTTTACGATCTTGTTGTAAAGAGGATGCATAACATGATTCTCTACCGCAACGGTAATTGTTTTCTGCATTTTATCACTGATTACTTTGCCTGTACGTGTTTTTCTTAAATTTCTTTCTTCCACGGTCTTACTCCTTTCTCAATCTTAACTCTTTCAAATTTAGGCCTCTGCCTTGCTCTTAACGTTGATAACTGTCTGAATTCTTGCAATGTTCTTACGAACCTCTTTGATTCTTGCTGTGTTATCTAACTGATTGGTGGCATTTTGAAATCTCAGATTGAAAAGTTCTTTCTTTGCAGCTACCAGTTCCTGGTTTAATTCTGCAGCTGACTTAGCATTCAGATCTTCAACATATTTTTTACTCTTCATTCGCTACACCGCCTTCCAAGTCTGCTTTGGAAACAATCTTACATTTGCACGGAAGCTTGTGCGTTGCAAGACGCAATGCTTCTCTTGCTGTTTCCTCCGGAACGCCTGCAATTTCAAACATAACGCGTCCGGGTTTTACAACTGCTACCCAATATTCCAATGTTCCCTTACCGGAACCCATTCGGGTCTCAGCAGGCTTTGTTGTAACCGGCTTATCCGGGAAAATCTTGATCCATACACGTCCACCACGCTTAATATAACGAGTCATGGCAACACGGGCTGCCTCTATCTGATTTGACTTAATCCAGCAGGGCTCTGTTGCAACAATACCGTATTCACCATAAGTGATTGTATTGCCTCTCTGTGCCTTACCGGTCATTGTTCCACGAAACTGTTTACGACGTTTCACTCTCTTAGGCATTAACATTATTTATCGCTCCCTTCCTTGGATGCAGCGCCTTCCTTTACATCCATATTTCCTTTCGTCGGAAGTACTTCACCTCTGTAGATCCATACCTTGACACCAATTTTTCCGTAGGTTGTATCTGCTTCAGCGAATCCATAATCAATATTTGCACGAAGTGTCTGAAGAGGAATGGTTCCCTCGCTGTAGAACTCTGTACGTGCCATATCAGCTCCGCCAAGACGACCTGATACTGCTGCCTTGATACCCATAGCTCCTGTGATGCTGTTACCCTTGTTGTCCTTCTTCATTGTTCTGGACATACAGGACTTCATCGCACGTCTGAAAGAAACACGGTTCTCAAGCTGCTGTGCAATATTCTCAGCTACCAGCTGTGCATCTGCATCCGGCTTCTTGATTTCCTGAACATCAAGACTGATCTCTTTCTTGCCGATTAACTTCTGCAGTTCTTTCTTTGTTGCTTCGATTCCGGCACCGCCCTTACCGATTACAACACCAGGCTTTGCTGTATAAACTACAACTTCAACCTTTTCTGCCTTTCTTAAGATCTCAATCTTGGAAACTCCTGCAGCATACAGTTTTTTCTTTAAGAATTTTCTGATGTTATAATCTTCTACCAGATAATCTGCAAAGTTATCTTCTGCATACCATTTGGAATCCCAATCCTTAATAACGCCGACTCTTAAGCCGTGTGGATTAACTTTCTGTCCCATACTTACTTAGCTCCTTTCTCATCAAGAACAATAGTGATGTGGCTTACTCTCTTCTCGATTCTGTAAGCACGACCCTGTGCTCTCGGATGAATTCTCTTCATTGTCGGTCCCTTGTCTGCATAACAAGCTGCAATATAAAGGTTCTCCGGATTCATTCCATTATTGTTTTCTGCATTAGCAATTGCAGAATCAAGTAACTTTTTAATAATGCTTGAAGCATATCTGGGATTGTACTCTAAGATTGCCTTTGCAGTAGCAACATCCTTACCTCTGATGGCATCCAGTACAAAACATGCCTTCTGTACAGAAACCCTTGCATAAGATAACTTTGCGGAGGGTCTTGTATCTTTGTTTGCATTTCTTTCTCTCTTAATCGCAGATCTATGTCCTTTAGCCATAGTTATTATTTCCTCCTATCTTATTACCTTGACTTAGATTTCTTATCATCTTTGCCATGTCCCCTGAAGGTTCTGGTTGCTACAAACTCACCAAGTTTGTGTCCAACCATATCTTCTGTTACATATACAGGCACATGCTTACGTCCGTCATGAACTGCAATTGTATGTCCCACAAATGAAGGGAAAATTGTAGAACGGCGGGACCATGTCTTAATTGCCTGTTTCTTACCTGATGCATTCATATTGTCAACTGCTTTCAGCAGGCTGGCATCTGCAAAAGGTCCTTTTTTTAATGATCTTGCCATGATTATTCCTCCTTACCTGATTACGGTTTTTACGATCAGAAACGATTATTTAATAGCTCTGCCGTCACGTCTTCTTACAATCATCTTATTAGACTGCTTGTTCTTCTTCCTGGTCTTCAAACCAAGAGCGGGCTTACCCCAAGGTGTACAAGGACCGGGACGACCGATGCTTGTTTTACCTTCACCACCACCGTGAGGATGGTCATTCGGGTTCATAACGGAACCACGAACTGTAGGTCTGATACCCATGTGACGCTTACGTCCTGCTTTACCGTAGTTAATAAGGTTATGATCACCATTTCCGATAACTCCGATACTTGCGCGGCACTCGATTGGAACCATTCTCATTTCGCCGGAAGGAAGACGAAGTGTTGCATACTTTCCTTCCTTTGCCATCAGCTGCGCACTGTTACCGGCGGAACGTACCATCTGTCCGCCTCTGCCCGGAACAAGCTCAATGTTATGAACCAGTGTACCAACAGGAATTGCGGAAAGAGGAAGGCAGTTACCAACCTTGATTTCTGCATTCGGACCGCTCATAACCTTCATGCCGTCTGTCAAGCCTGCCGGTGCAAGGATATATGCCTTCTCACCATCTGCATAACAGATCAGAGCAATGTTAGCTGTTCTGTTCGGATCATACTCGATTCCCTTAACAACTGCAGGGATACCGTCCTTCGTTCTCTTAAAATCAATAATTCTGTATTTCTGTCTGTTGCCGCCGCCATGATGTCTGACAGTGATCTTACCCTGATTATTACGTCCGGCCGTTTTGCCTTTGGATACACAGAGTGATTTCTCCGGTACGGTCTTTGTAATTTCAGAGAAATCAGAACCGGTCATATTCCTTCTTGACGGTGTATATGGGTTATATGTTTTAATTCCCATGACTTGTTTCTCCTTTTCTATTCACTATTTATTATCACACTTTGGTTGTGTCTATTTGTGGCTCTTACAGACCTGAGAAAATCTCAATGTCCTTGCTGTCTGCTGTAAGCTGTACAATTTTTTTCTTTATCTTAGCTGTCTTACCGCTTACAAGCTTGCCACCACTGGAACGTCTCTTTGTCTTTCCATCCTGATTTAAGGTATTTACCTTAGCAACCTTAACACCATCAAACATCTTTTCAACTGCTTCCTTGATCTGTGTCTTGTTTGCTTCCGGATGTACCAGGAAAGTATATTTCTTTTCAGCCATACCGGACATACTCTTTTCTGTAACCAGCGGCTCAAGAATTACGTCATAATACTGAATTGCTGCCATTTATGCGTACACCTCCTCGATGGTCTGGACTGCTGCCTTTGTCAGCACAACAGTACCTGCGTTCATTACATCATATACATTGATGGTATTGGTCAGTGCTGTTTTAGCATCCGGAATATTTCTTGCGGAAAGAATCACATTGTCATCCTTTTCATTCAGAACAACCAGTGCTTTTTCTGCTTTAATATTCTTCAATACTGCAGCCAATGCCTTTGTCTTAATCTCATCCAGCTTTAACTCGTCTACAACGATCAGCTTCTGATCCTGTACCTTGCTTGTCAAAGCAGACTTCAGAGCAGCTCTCTTTTCCTTCTTGTTCATCTTGAAGGAATAATCTCTCGGTACCGGAGCAAATACAACTCCACCA
>JBJELZ010000217.1:0-26417 GCA_051879415.1 Lachnospiraceae bacterium | reverse complement strand
GGATAATGTTATCATAAAAAAGTGGATTTGTGGATAAAACTACGGAAACTCAAGATGGATTGATATTGCAGAAGGTTTTCAATTGATTTATAATATTGCCATGAATGAGAAAAAGAATTTAATCACTATCATAATTATCATAGTTGCATTTTTAGGTATTGCCATCCTTGGTTCCTTCTTAATGGATTTAGCCGGAAAAATACCCGATAATGATCCTGCTCTTTCCGGAACTACTGCCGGGAATCAGTATCACGGCGGTCTTTTTTGCGAAAAGGACGGCATTGTCTATTTTTCTAATCTCTATGATTCCGGCAGCCTGTATTCCATGCAGCCGGGTCAGAGTAACCTGACAAAACTGGCAGGCGGTGAAATATACTATATCAATGCCGGCGGAGATTATATTTATTATTATTCCCAATCCAGCGGCGGTGAGGCAGGTCTTGGATATCTTCTCGGAAGCCGTGGTATCTACCGGTGCAGCCGGAAGGGTCAGAATGTTACTTCCATAGCCAAGGTAACCAGTGACGGTCTTCTTCTGTTGGGCAATTCCCTTTATTATACTGAATTTGCCGAAGGAAATGGCAACTCCGGCAATGCCCTTGTAACACTTCATACCGTAACGACCAATGGAGAGGATGATACCCTGATTGCTGATGGTCATCCACAGCTTGGCACCATCTATAACGGTCTTTTATATTATAGCAGCATGGAAAGCAATTATACTTTATGCAGTTATGATCCTTCCTCCCAGTTTCTTGGTATTGCCTTAGAACAGAGTATGTATCAGCCAATCATCCAGAATGGCATCGTATACTATATGGATGTTCACGACAATTACAGCTTAAAGGCCTATGCCCTGTATGATGGAAGTGTACAGACGATTGTTTCGGAACGTGTTGACTCCTTCAATGTACTGGACAATATCATTTATTACCAGAACTGCGACCCTGATAATTATGCATTAAAGAGAATCCATACCGACGGTACAGGCGAAGAAATTGTCCGTACCGGAGTGTTTCACAATATCAATATGACATCAGAATATGTCTATTTCACCAGCTTTCAGAATGATCTGCCGGTTTACCAGACACCGACCTTTGGTGCAGTTGAGGTCACGACCTTTGATGCAGCACTGGAAGCGGCATCCAGCCAGATGAGAAATCAATAAGACTTCCCTCAATAAATAGGGAAGCCTTATTAATTTCCAATAATATGCACTGCCTTAACCGTGCTTAACATCTCTGCCACTGTCTTATGTAACAGCGGATGCCGGTAATAAGGTGCAAGTTCTGCCATCGGTTTTAATACAAAATCCCGATTTGACATATCCGGATGCGGAACCACCAGTTCTGCACTGTCTATGATCATCTGATCATAAAAAATGATATCCAGATCGATTGTTCTCGGTCCCCAGTGTATTTTCCGTTCCCTTCCAAGCTTACGCTCAATCTCCTGAAGCTGTTTCAAAAGCATCAATGGTTCATAATAGGTCTCCAGTTCCAGTACCCCATTATAAAAATCAGGCTGTTTTACACCACCATAAGGACTTGTTCTGATAATGGAAGATACTCTCCTTACATGGCATTTTGGCCTTTTTCCCAGTTCCCCGATTGCCTCCTGTATCAACGCTTCACTGTCCCCCTGGTTGGAACCAAATGCAATATAGGCAAGATGACGTTTTCTTACCACCTTAACGGATACGCAGGAAAACTCCTGTGGGATCGGTGCTTCCGGTTTACGAACCTCAATCTCAACTTCTTCCAATTCCCTATACCGGTCCAGCAATTGTGCTGCAAGATCTTCAGCAACAGTCTCAATCAGATCCACAGACTTCTCTGTCATAACCTTTGCGATAAATTCACAGACGCCTGCATAGTTAATTGTATGATCAAGCTGATCCGTCATTCCTGCATCCTGCAGGGGGAACCGCAGCACCGCATTGATTTCAAATAACTGCCCGTTCCACTTTTCATCCTGGTAATAACCATGATGGGCATGTATTTTCAGACGTTCAATTCTGATCTCATCCATCCCGCCGACCTTCTCTTTCTGTTTTTTAGCTCTTAAATCAAGTTATCAAAATTCATTTATTACGGTCTTCTTCCAGCTTACACCATATGAATTACTATTTTTACTTCGAGTTATGAAGATAAGCACAAGAAAATCTAAATCTTCATAACAAGGCGTAAAAATAATAATTCATATGGTGTAAAACTGTGCAATCCTGTGAAAAATGATAACCTTAAAAATCTTGTTTTATGCCTCAAGAATTTTCTCGATCATCTTGATTACGCGGACATTTTCTTTGACATCATGCACTCGCACAAAGGCGCAATGTTTCATTACTCCATATACGGTTGTTGCGAGAGTCCCTTCCAGACGATCATTAACCGGAAGATCCAGCGTCAGTCCAATTACAGACTTTCTTGAGGTGCCCAGCAAAACAGGCAGATCAAAACAGTTCAGTTCGTCCAGTCTCTTCATGATCTGTAAATTCTGCTGATAGCTCTTGGCAAATCCAATCCCCGGGTCAATCATAACCTGGCTCTTTTGCACACCGGCTGTCCAGAGTCTGTCTGC
This sequence comes from Lachnospiraceae bacterium, assembly GCA_051879415.1. GTDB lineage: Bacteria > Bacillota > Clostridia > Lachnospirales > Lachnospiraceae > NK4A136. The sequence goes on along the minus strand of JBJELZ010000217.1, from coordinate 23,837 downwards.
AGCATCCTTTAAATCCGCTATAAATTCCTGCATATAGGCTTCCTCTGAAAGCTTTCCTTCCCTGTTGTGCATCAGGCAGTACGCACAGCCGCTTTCTGCAATCAGTTTTGCCATTTCTTCGTCCTTTAAGCAGCTGATATCGTTGACAAGATCGGCTCCTTCCTGTAAAGCTGCCTTTGCTACAGAAGCTTTATACGTATCGACGGATACCGGAATATCAAATGTATTTTTCAGCTTACGGATGACCGGCAGTATACGCTCCATTTCTTCCTCCGCAGAGACCTTTACATAATCCGGTCTGGTAGATTCTCCACCGATATCAATAATATCTGCCCCTTCGCGAATCATCTGCTCTGCATGTGCCAGTGCCTGATCCGGCAGGCAGAACTTTCCTCCATCAGAAAAAGAATCCGGTGTCACATTCAGGATTCCCATGACGTAGGTATGATGTTTTATATCAAATTCTCTGTTGCCAATACGCATTATCTCTTTTCACCTCTTCGCTCATAGCTTCAACATCCGGTAAAACTGCTCCTGCAACGCCGCATCTTCTTCAAATGCACCCCGGACTGCCACCGTCACCGTTTTAGACCCGGGCTTTTTTACGCCCCGCATTGTCATGCACATATGCTCTGCCTCCAGCATCACCATAACTCCTCTTGGTGTAAGCCCTTCCATAACCGCATCTGCAATTTGTGATGTTAATTGTTCCTGTAACTGAGGACGTCTTGCAAACGTCTCGACGGTCCGTGCCAGCTTACTTAACCCCACAACCTTTCCTTCCGGAAGATAGGCTACATGTGCTTTTCCATAAAATGGCATCAGGTGATGCTCGCAGGTAGAATAAAACACAATATCTTTCTCTAAAACCATCTCTCCGGTTTTCACTGTAAATGTTTTGGAAAGATGTGTCATCGGATCTTCATCCATTCCTGCGAAAATTTCCTCATACATCCGGGCAATCCGCTGCGGTGTCTCTACCAGTCCTTCCCTGTTAAGATTCTCTCCTATTCCTTCCAATAACAGCTTTACACCCTGTTCAATCTTATCTTTATCTACCATAATGTTCTGTCAAACCCAGCCTTTCCTTCTATTCCCCTTATCTTTCTGCTCCCGAAGCTTACTGTCCGTCACAATCCTCTGCAATCTGCCAAGATAAGACAGGGAACCAAATGCAATAGTAACATATTCTTTTCCAGCCAGCAAGCCTGCCATTTCCACCGCTTCCTCAAGGCTGTCCACTGCCGTCACAAGCTCATGGTATTTCTTCACCTCTACCGCCAGATCATATGCCGCCAGAGCTCTGGGATTTTCCGGAGGTGTAACCGTAATCACATATTGTGCCAATGGCATCATGACTGCCAGCATCTTATCATACTCCTTGTCACGAAGGACCCCCATGATAAAAATAAATTTCTGTCCCGGGAAATAAAGCTTCAGGGAATCCCGAAGTCTCTCCGCCGCATTTTCGTTATGTGCACCATCCATGATAAACAGAGGTTTCTTCTTTAATACGGTAAATCGTCCGATCCATTCTGTTTTTTCCAGTCCGCTTTTTACTGCATCCTCGCTGACAGAAATCCCCTGTGATCGCAACGACTCAATGACTTCCAATGCAACACAGGCATTTTCCGGCTGCCAGCTTCCGGCAAGGGAAATTGTATACCGCCTGCCCTGATAAGTAAAGCTTTGTTTCAATAAACCATATTTGACCTTTTCAGGTTTTTTTGCAAGCCGCAGTTTGCTTTGATGTTCCTGACAGCTCTTTTGAATGACCTTTAGCACTTCTGAGGACTGTGCCGCACTTACAACAGCTGCACCATTTTTAATAATACCGGCTTTCTTTTCTGCAATTTCCGCAAGCGTATTGCCCAGCACTCCCATATGATCATAAGAAATTGAGGTAATCACTGCAGCCAGGGTATTCTTTATGATATTGGTTGCATCCTCTGTGCCGCCCATTCCAACTTCTAGCACAACAATGTCACACCGTTTCTTTACAAAATACCAGAATGCCAGTGCTGTTTCTGTTTCGAACAATGTCGGAGGCTGCCAACCCTGTGCCTCCATTTCTTCTGCATATTGTCTAATCAGTTCCAGTCCCTCACATAATGCCTTTTGGCTGATCATCCTGCCATTCACCTGAATCTTCTCACGATATTCACTGATCACAGGTGACAGATATCTTCCTGTACGGTAGCCGGCTTCCTCCAGAATCGTTGAGACGTATGCAAGCACAGAACCTTTTCCGTTTGTTCCTGCAATATGAACAAAGGATAACTGATCCTGGGGATTTCCCATCCGGTTCAAAAGTTCCCTGATACTGTCCAACCCCAGAACACTTCCGTAAGTGCTTATTTTTTCAATAAATTCTTTTGCTGCATTAATGTTCATGCCTTTCTCTCTTCTTCCTGTGCATCCATTTTTTTGCTGATTCTGTTATAGATAAAAGAAATTATAAATGCCAGAACTCCACATCCCATAATGGTCAATGCCCTGCCAAGGGTCGAATCATATGTCACATCAAAGATCACAAGTTTAAAAATGCTGTACAATGCCAAAATAAGTCCATACAAACGAATTGCCCTATACATCGTAAGGAACCCCACTATAATAAACGTTAACGCAAGAACAAGACACACAATTGTGATCAGGTAAGATTCTATTTCGTAGGAGGAAAGTGTAACTGCCATGAAAAAAGTCAGCTTAATCCCAATGTAAATTCCCGCTGCCAGACTTTTTTCAAATCCCTTCACCATAGGGAGAATATTATGAACGCAGCAGGCAAGAAGGAATAATATGGTAAAAACATGAAGCATCTGAGTACTTCTCTGATGCAATGCCAGAAAGCCCCATAAGATCAAAAAAATATTCATGCCGCCCAGTGCAATCTGCGTACTTTTTTCTCCATTATCTTCCGATAACCAGTTTCTGCAAAAAATACTGTGTGTCGCAGCAATACAAAGAACCACACTGACAAAGTATGCCACACTACCCCAGACCTGTTCTGATACTACTGTATAATCAGGAAGTATATATGCGATACGAAGAATAAAAATCTGTGCCATACAATAAGCTGCAATCTTATAACCACTATGATAAATCCTATGTTCACATTGCTGGAAAACAAGGATCAGCAAAAGAAACAGAATGGAAAACAGGCTGTAAACAGCAGGATATTGATTAATCAACAATACATAAGTAATACTTCCGGCACATCCTAAAGAAAAATACAGTCTGTCTTTCTTTAAGAATCCTGCAAGTAGAAAGACCATGGCAAAAATTCCAAACACAAACAGATCAGAAAAAATGCCAAATGAAGTACTATAGCCCCATAAGAACAGATAAAGCAACACTAAAGAGGATAATCTACCGACATCCTTACGCCTTCTGCACTCTGTCAACAGCCAGACAATCCCGGAATATACCAGTCCGGCGCATCCCTGAATCCAATTGGTTTCTTTTCCTTCCGGAAGCAGACCATTGATCGCCACTGCTGCATAGACTACCACAAACAGCACGCAAAACAGCCATCCTATAGAAGCATCTGACGAGAGGTATACCTGATCAATCCTTTTAAGGTAAATAGATAACAAAAATAACATATAACACAAAAGTACAAGTACTAGAAAAAGCATCGTTCCCGTCTGTACAACACTGTGAATGTGAAAGAGCATCATCAGAAGATTGATTGCTCCTATATAATCCATAATCAGAAAAGGAAGATTAACTTTTACACCCTTTTTTGAATCCATTAAAAGATAAAAAGCAGTTATAACCATATAGAATCCCATCAGCACAAGGATATTGGACAACATGGCATTACTTTTTGACTCCATAAGCTGCATCACGCAGCCATAAAAGACAGAAATCAAAAGACCACTTTGACCGATGATCTTAAACAGGAAAGAACCTCTTCCTCCCAGGAAAAATACAATCACCGACCATACTGCCAACAGTATATACAAAGCTATTCCATTGATCAGATGAAAGTATCCATAGGTTAAAAACAAGGAAATATAAACAGCACCAACGCCGCAGCCTGTCAGGGACAGAAAAAATGCATTGCGGTTTTTGTGCATCCCTATTCGTCCAACTGCGAGGAAAAGACCACTTAACAGATAGATCAACACAACTCTAGCCACATCACTCAATACTTCATAAGCAACAGTAGCAAACAGAATCAATCCGATAAAGATCAAAACAGAAGCCAGAATTCCCATTAAATTTTTTCCGACAACATTCTCCAGACTTTTTGCCTGCTTCGGCTGCATCGGCGGCACATTGCTGTATACCGGTGGTGTCTGCCGCATCGGTGGCACATTAATTCCTACCGGCTGTCCCGGCATGAACAATGAAATGTCCGGCACTCCATTAGGATAATATTTTTTATCTGCCATTAACGGAATTACCTGTCCATCAGGGGCTGTATAATAACCAACTACAACCTGTTTGTTATCTCCTTCCAACATCAATCACCTTTCCTTAATTTTTCTGCAAAATAAAATGGCAAGACCCCACAATCCCCCTGACTGCACCAGCCTTGCCGTGTTTCTTTATATGTCTGCTACATCTGCTATATCGCCTGTACCAATATCAAGTGTACTTAAAGTACGCCGTTTCATTCTTGCAGTCTCTGACGCTTCCAGCATAAAGTCTTTAATCGCTCTTGCATTTTTAATATGCTCAATAGCCAGAGTCGGATGTGTCGTATCACCTGTATAACAGATAATTGTTCCAAGCTTAAACATTCTCTCCATTAAGCTGGCCTCCAGCTTCAGATCAACTACCTTATACATATAGCAGTCATTTTCTATCCGCTTGAAAACCCCTGTATCAATTGTAATCATTTCCTCCGTAATGGTATACGTTGTAAAGGTAAACGGAAGCCCTAAAAACGGCCATCTTTTTCTCTCCTTGAATTCCATATCGCAGCTCCTTTTTTATTTATTTTCATAATCTGATATATCTTACCAATTCATCCTGCTTACAGTATAAACGAAAACCCTCAATTTTTCAACCTGTTACACCTGCACCATACTGTCACTTGTAACAATCGTCTTGTCTTCAATATATTTTACATATTCGCTCACCTCTGCATTGGGCTCTGCACATCGGCAGCCATACAAAACATGATCATCCATTCGTTCTTTACGGATGACCTTTCCCTGAATCTGAATCACTTTTCCCTTATGATCTTTAAAACTGCAGGTTACTATAACTCCCGGCATCAGATCAATTCCTCTGCCGCGACTTAAGGTAAAGCTGAATCCGGAACTGCTGACATCCCGCAGCGTTGTTGTAATCTGATCCGGAACAGTTTCAAAACTAAACAACGCATGTTCTCCAACATAACAGCGGTGTTCTCCTCTTCTGTTTTCTATTCCATTCTTCATACTGCTGGTTATCTTATGAAAAAGCAGTCCGTCCTTTCTGACGGTGATAATCTTACAGCTTTTAAAAGTATAGGTCTCTCCTGTTTTTAACTGTGCATCCATGTGAATCTGTACATTAGAACCAATAAAATTCACACGTTTTCCCTTATGCACAAAAGGAATGACCAGAATCCCCGAGCCGGTATTTTTGATTACCTTGGAAAGAAATCTTGCCTGCATCTCTCCACCGTTTGAAATATTCATAATAATCTTGGTTCCTGCAGGTATCTCATCAAATTCCATAACGTACTCCCGTTTCTTTTCTCTAGTTGATTGTTACATGTCCCGGATGGATATGACTCCATATCTTCTCATTGACTTCTATTGCATAGGATGCTTTCACCTGTTCATAATATGATCCGCCAACATCATAATAAAGTGTAATCATCTCTAATACAGAAGCTTCTTCGTCCTGTTCTGCCATCCAGAGCATATACTTTCGTGCAACAGCTACCTTTGTCAGGATTTGCTCCAGTTCCTCCGGAGTCAGCTGCGTCATTTCTCTTTGCCGAAGTGACATATTGAAATATTCACTCTCCGCATCATTCCTGACTTCTTCCATTTCCTCGGCAGTCAGCTCCATCCCTTCTGCTGCTGCCTCCTGATAATAAATATTATCCCTGATACAATAATTCAATGCAGCATCTTTGGCAAGATTGGTGATATAACCTGATTCTGTTGCCTGATTCATGTATAATCCCCAATATTCCTCCGGATTATCCGGATTATACTGCATCGCATAAGCATTTCCGTCCTCTTCTACCCGGATCACATAATAGGAGATTTCCTTTAAAGAAATCATCGTATCATTGATTGTCACAACCGTTTCTTCCAAATCCTCCTCAAAGACAAATTCCGTCATCTCCCGATAAACGGAATATACTGCCACCAAAGAAAAGAGTACGATTACAAAAATCAGAAGCCCCTTCACTTCCGGTTTTAAACGACGATTTTTCTTTTTTTCCAATTGTATTTTCCTTTCACTCTCCTTCACTGCTTCCACCTGCAGGTTCAGAACCAAAAATCAGTACTCCGTTCTCATATAAGGCTACTGCATCACTCATAGTGACGCTTCCCGTAGAAAGTCCCACAAATGAAGGATCGTTGGAATTGTCCCATACGCCAAGCGGATTACGCATCCTGACCTGAATCTCTTTTCTGTAATGCTCCTGTCCCCCGGGATAAATCAGGGCATTTGAAAAATCAATGGACAGATAGTAAATATGATTTTCTTCATCCCAGACCTTCAGTCCTGCTGCACTGCCGGCCTGCATGTAATTGGTCGTAATCTCAATATCCTCAACCGTTCCGCCTGCCGCATAGCATTCCGACAAATCAACAAAATAACGATATTCCAGATTTTCAGGGATTCTAGCCGGCCAGGCTGATACATTATAAATATATGCTTTGATTTCCACGAAATCATTACCCTCTACATTGATTCCGGTTTCAGCATAAAACTCCGGCACCGTAACCTCTTCCACTGCCCCAAAATCCACCAGTGTTTTTCCATGATAAACGGAATAAAGATTGGCAAGAAGACCTGTAAAGCCCGCATTATAATCACAGGCCACCTCATTGGTCGTATAATTGGAAACTTCATCCGTATAATTGTCCGACGCATCCGGTCCTCCGACCAGGGCACCATACAGGGTATGTCTTGCCTCTGCAGGTTCATTCATGTTATTGCAATAAGAACCCTGTGCTGTTCTGTGATGAGGGTTTTGCGGATATGCATCTCCAAATCCGATCTGATACGAAAAGCCTGTCGATCCCAACGCATAATCAGCCTGTGCCACAGCAAAATCCCAATAGGTTTCTGCCTTATCATCTGGACAGCCTTCCCACTCACTATAGACAGAAGCAAGAAAAGCCGTTGTTGTTGCATAACGTAAAGACCCCCACATATCAAGCCACGCAAGTCCCTTCGGCGTATAGGTAATCCGCTCCCCATCCGCTGTTCCCGTTGTCCAATAATCCAGATGTTTTTCTATCGCATCCTGATATGTCTTTTCTCCGGTACTTCTTGCAAGCAGAAGTGCTGCCCCATAGTGGACATCATCCCAGCATTGTGCCCAGACATAATCCTGACATGCCTGCCCATAATATTCTTCCGCTTTTTCCAGGTAAGCTTCATCCCCTGTTGCCAGATAGAGCCACTCTGCTGCCCAGGAAAGTTCATCATAAAAACCGCTGTTGGAAGTATAAAATCCATCTGCCATGGTATATCCGGCATCACTCTTTGTCTCTTCTGCGAATTCAAACAGACTTACAGCATGCTCCAGACACTGTGCACTGTAGGAAGCATCTGTGTCCTCAAATACAATACTGCATACTGCAAGAGCCGCAGCAGCCTCACCAACTACTGTAGAACCCGGCTGCTCCTTTGTCACACAATACGCCGGCCGTTCCATCTGCATCACTTCCGCAGGTCCCCACCAGGAATGATCCGTACCACCGTTGCCAACCTGATAATAATATACATCATCCTCCGTATGGCATTTCATCAGATAATCATTCACCCACCTAAGATTATCCAGCATAAAGTCCAGCTGTCCGCTTTCCTCATACGCTGTGCGGTCTTCGTACACAGACCAGCCCAGCATTGCAGCAGTATAAGCCATCGGCAGGTTAAATTTCACATGATCCCCGGCATCATACCACCCGCCGGTCAGATCAATGCCAACATCACTTCCATCTGTAAGACCGGAATCACCGCGCCAGTTACACCTTGTTTCCTCAGGCAGGTCTCCGGAACGCTGCAGTTCATAAAACAGGATGGATTTCTGTAAAGCTTCTCCGTAATTAAAATTCCCCGTTCCTTCCATTCCCTCATATCCATTACCGGTCTCTGTCAGACTACCTGTATGGATTGCAGAGGAGGTTAACGTATTGTTACCCTGCAGACTGTCTTCTGTATTCTGCTCCTGTATTTCCGGATTCTCTGTTACCGTTTCACTGAGGACATCAGCTATTTCATCTGCTTCCTCCACCGTATCTCCGGATACAACCGAAACACCCTTCTGTCCCGGTCTGACAACACCAAAATAAGCTCCCAGCAAAACTCCACAGACTAACAGCACTACTATTGTCGGAAGGATAATCCAGATCAAATCCTCTTTTTTATTTTCTGTTTCTTTCTCTCCCATAACCCTGCCTCCATTTTATAATTCCCCAGCTCTTTTACATTTCAAACTGACTATGATACAGTTTAGCATAAAAACCATTCTGTTCAAGCAGACTTTCGTGATTTCCCTGTTCTATGATATGTCCGTCACGCATGACAAGAATTACATCCGCTTCCCTGATTGTAGAAAGTCTGTGGGCCACGATAAAACTGGTCCGTCCCTGCATCATCCTTGCAAATGCTTCCTGAATCTTGATCTCTGTTCTGGTATCAATGGAACTGGTCGCCTCATCTAAGATCAGCATGGGCGGAAGTGCTAGCATGACTCTTGTAATACAGATCAGCTGCTTTTGTCCCTGTGACAGGGTTCCTTCATTTTCCCCGATTACCGTATCATATCCATGCTCCAGACGCCGAATGAAGCTGTGGGCATGAGATGCCTTTGCTGCTGCCACAATTTCTTCTTCCGTTGCATCCGGTTTTCCCATAATAATATTATCACGTATGGTACCATTCATCAGCCATGTTTCCTGAAGCACCATACCAAAGGAAGTCCTTAAACTCTTTCTTGTCATATCGCGGATATCTGTTCCATCCACGCAGATTCTACCGCCATTCACATCATAAAACCGCATCAGCAGATTGATCAATGTTGTCTTGCCACAGCCGGTTGGTCCTACAATGGCAATTCTCTGTCCCGGCTTGACAGAAAGGTTCAAATCTTCAATCAGACTTTTTTCCGGAACATAAGAGAAGGAAACCTGTTCCAGATTCAGTTCTCCTTTGGCATCTGTAAGCGTGATTGCATTTTCTGCCTCGGGCACCTGTGGTTCTTCTTCAATCAATTCAAAAATGCGGCCTGCACAGGCAATGGCATTTTGCAGCTCCGTAATAACACCGGAGATTTCATTAAACGGCTTGGTATACTGGTTGGCATAGCTAAGCAGACAGGACAACTGTCCTACTGTCAAGCCCCCGCCTGTCGCAATCACTCTTAAGGATCCAATCAATGCAACTCCCGTATACACCAGGGAATTGACAAATCTTGTGGAAGGATTGGTGGTAGAGGAAAAGAAGATTGCCCGCAGGGAAGCCTTTTGAAGCCTTCCATTAATCTCATCAAATTCCTCCATTGCATCATCCTCATAAGAAAATGCCTGTAATACCTTTTCATTACCAATCATTTCATCAATCAGGGTTGTCTGTTCCGCTCTTGTGTCCGACTGCAGGCGAAACATATCATATGTCTTTTTCGCAATAAATGCTGCCACAAACAAAGAGACCGGCGTAATCAGCACAACAATCAAGGTGACCTGAATATTAATTCTAAACATCAGTACAAGGGTGCCGACGATCGTCAGAATCCCTGTGAAAAATTGAGTAAAGCCCATCAAAAGACCATCTGCAAACTGATCCACATCTGCAATGACACGGCTGACAATCTCTCCGGCAGGATGGGCATCAATATACGAAAGAGGCAGCTTTTCCAGTTTTTCAAAAGCTTCCCGTCTGATGTCCCTTACCACACTGAAGGTAATCCGGTTATTGCAAAGATTCATCACATACTGTGCCATGACAGTCACTCCAATAACAGTCAGCATGCGGGTGATAATTCCGCGTAATCCGGCAAAATCCACCTGTCCCGGAGCCACAATCATATCAATGGCATCACCGGTAAGAATCGGTAAAACCAAAGCAAGTAATGCCGAAGCCGCTGCCGTCAGCAGGGAGATAACAAGTAAGAACCAGTAACGACTGATATAATGAAGCACTTTTTTTATAATCTGCCCGTTACGCATTTGCCACGCCCCCTTTCACTTCCTGCTTGAACTGGGACTCGTAGATTTCACGATATACTTCACAGCTTCCCAACAGTTCCTCATGGGTTCCAAGTCCTGCCGGCTGTCCATCCTCCAGGACAAGAATCTGGTCTGCATGCATCATAGACGCCGTTCTTTGGGAAACAATAAATAATGTCGGTGCATTCTCCATCTCACGAATTGCCTTACGCAGGGCTGCATCCGTTGCATAATCCAGTGCAGACGCACTATCGTCCAAAATGAGTATCTTTGGCTGCTTTACGATTGCTCTGGCAATTGCAAGTCTCTGCCGCTGTCCACCGGAAAAATTCTTTCCTCCCTGGGCAACCTGGGCATCCAGTCCGCCATCCTTCTGCAGAACAAATTCCTTTGCCTGTGCAATCTCCAATGCTTTCCAAATCTCCTCATCGGTAGCATCCTTTTTTCCCCACTGCATATTTTTACGGATGGTACCGCTAAACAATACTGATTTCTGCGGCACAATTCCGATTTTCTCCCGCAATGCCTGATAACGGTATTCCTTAACATTTACTCCGTTTACCAATACAGCTCCTTTTGTTACATCATAAAACCGGGGAATCAGATTTACCAGTGTTGTCTTACCGGAACCTGTTCCACCGATAATTCCGACAACCGATCCTTTCGGAACTTTCAGCGTGATATCCTGTAAGGATTCTTCGGAAGCATTCCGGTATTTTATGGAAACATGCTGCAATTCCACAACCGGCACATCTGCTTCCGGTACAGCTCCTCCTTCATAATTTCCCTCTTCCATGGAAGATTCCAGTGCCAGAACGCCTGATATTCTTCCGGCACATGCCATCGCTTTTGTGATCGTAACAATCAGATTGGCGAGCTTAATCAGTTCAACCAGGATCTGGGACATATAATTTACAAGCGCAACTACTTCTCCCTGCGTAATAATGCCTGCGTCCACCTGAATCGCTCCACGATAAACAAGCCAGATAATGCCGATATTGATAATTGCAAAAGTCAGCGGGTTCATCAGGGCAGAAATATTACCGACTGCCGTCTGCATGCTTACCAGCTCATGGTTGGCAGTCCGGAAACTGCTGATTTCCTCCTCTTCCTTGGCAAATGCACGGATTACCCTGACACCGGTCAGATTGGCCCGGGTTCTTGATAATACATTATCAAGTGCGTTCTGAACTTTCCGGTACATTGGAATAGTCAGCAGCATGATACCATAAACCACAAGGGATAATAACGGAATCACTACAACAAATACAACTGCCGCCTTCACATTAATCGTAAACGCCATGAGCATTGCGCCAAAGACAATAAACGGTGATCGCAGGAAAAGACGGAGTGTCAGATTCACTCCTGACTGAAGCTGATTGATATCACTTGTCAGACGGGTAATCATGGTAGATGTCCCAAGGGTATCAATTTCAGAGTAGGATAATCCCTGAATATGATGGAATAATGCCTGCTTCACTCTTGCCGCAAATCCCACCGCAGCCTTTGCTGAAAAAAACTGGGCAGTCAGAGAACAGGTCAGTCCAATCAGTCCTAATGCCACCATAATCAGACACATTTTTACGATATAACTCTGATTCTTCTGTGCAATTCCCACATCAATGATCTGAACCACAACAAGCGGAACCAGAAGTTCAAAAGAAGCCTCCAGTAATTTAAACAGAGGCCCCAGAATACATTCCTTGGTATATCCACGAAAATATTGAAACAACGCTTTCATAAAAACAGTATTACCCTTCCTGATTACTTCCACTCTTCTGTATACATAATCTTTGCTGCCATATCCTCTGCAGTCTTTTCATCCTTTAAAACAGCAAGAAGACGTAAAGCAAATGCAACCGAGGTACCCATTCCTCTGGAAGTAATGATATGCCCTGCAACAGACACCTTGTCATAAGAAACCTCTGCTCCGGTCAGCTCTTCTTCCATACCGCCGTAACAGCATGCCTTTTTTCCTTTTAACATACCACGGTGTCCTAAGATTGTGGGCGCGGCGCAGATGGCTGCAATATACTTCCCTGCCGCAAAAAATGTATCCAGTTCTGCCATCAGCGGTGCACAGTTTTCCAGATTTTCCTTCCCCTTTAATCCTCCGGGAAGTACAATCATATCAACGGTATCAAAATCTACCTGCTCCATGAGCATATCTGTTTTAATCTCAATTTTGTGCGAACTTACGACCTCCGGTTTTCCCATGATAGATACCATCATAGTATCTATACCACCTCTTCGTAAGATATCTACAACAGTCAATCCCTCAATCTCTTCAAAACCGTCTGCCAGCATCACTGCAACTTTGCTCATATCACTGTTCTCCCTTCCATCACACTCTTACAATGCCTTGATTCTTCTGATTGCTTCCACAGTATTCTCATAGCTTCCAAATGCAGTCAGGCGGAAATAATGTTCTCCACTTGGTCCGAAGCCGGAACCCGGTGTTCCGACAACATTAGCATTTTCCAGAAGATAATCAAAAAATTCCCAGCTTGTCATATTTCCCGGCGTTTTCAACCAGATATAGGGTGCATTTACACCACCGGAAACTTCATATCCTGCTTCCTTCAGACCTTTCAGGATATAATCCGCGTTACGCATATAATAAGCAACCTGTTCCTTTAATTGTGCCTTTCCTTCTTCAGAATATACTGCTTCTCCTGCGCGCTGCACAATATATGGTGCACCGTTATATTTGGTGCCGTGACGTCTTGCCCAAAGAGAATGCAGCATCACATCTTTACATTTCAAATCCTTGGGAATCACCGTATAGCCCAGACGCACACCGGTAAATCCTGCATTCTTGGAAAAGGAATGCAGTTCAATGGCACAAGTTCTTGCCCCTTCACATTCATAGATGCTGTGAGGGACATCCGGTTCTGAAATATACGCCTCGTATGCAGCATCATAGATAATGACAGCACCAACCTTATTGGCATAATCCACCCACTCCTGTAGCTGCTTCTTTGTTACTGTGGAACCGGTCGGATTATTGGGGAAACAAAGATAAATCAGATCAGGCGTCTCCTTCGGCAATTCCGGCGCAAATCCGTTATCTGCCGTACAGGGCATATAGATCACATTGCTCCAGGTCTCCGATTTTGCGTCATATTCTCCTGTTCTTCCTGCCATAACATTGGTATCTACATAGACAGGATATACCGGATCACAGACCGCAATTCTGGAATCCTGGGAAAAGATCTCCTGAATATTTCCGGAATCACTCTTTGCTCCGTCGGAAACAAAGATTTCATCTGCCTCAATCAGGCATCCTCTTTTCTTATAGTCATTTTCAGCAATTGCATTTCTTAAAAATTCATATCCCAAATCCGGTGCATAGCCATGGAATGTCTCTGCAGAAGCCATCTCATCTACTGCCCGGTGCATTGCCTCAATAATTGCAGGTGCAATTGGCTGTGTTACATCTCCGATACTTAAGCGAATCACATTCTTGTCCGGATGTGCCTCCAGATACTCTCTCTGTTTTCTGGCAACCGTGGAAAACAAGTAGCTTCCGGGTAATTTTAAGTAATTTTCATTAATGCGAAACATATTTTTCCTCCTCTATCCAACTTACAATTCTATCGTTCCTTCAAAAACCACTCTTGCCGGCCCTGTCATGTAGATACAGTTTTCTTCGCGATCCCACCGGATCTTAAGCTCACCGCCTAACAATCTGACCGTAATATCATCTTCCGTCTTCTGATTCAGAACACATGCAACCACTGTTGCACAGCAGCCTGTCCCACAGGCAAGCGTCTCTCCGGTTCCTCTTTCCCAGACTCTCATATCTACTGTATGACGATCTACCACTTTGACAAATTCCGTATTGGTCCGGTTAGGGAAACATGGATGATGTTCAAATTTCGGTCCGATCTGTTCCATCGGGAGATTCTGAATCTCATCCATGAAGATCACCGCATGGGGATTTCCCATGGATACACAGGTCATACGGTACTCTGTATCATCGACCGTAATCGGGGCATCAATCACCTGCTCTGTTTCTGCCTTTACCGGCACATTTACCGCTGACAGTTCCGGTGCTCCCATATTTACTCTTACCTGATCCACCTTACCATCCTTTATAAATAAGCGGATATATTTAATTTTCCCCGCACTCTCAATGGTAATCTCCGTCTGATCCGTCAGGCCGTAATCATACACATACTTTGCCACACAGCGGATTCCGTTACCGCACATTTCCGAACGGCTTCCGTCTGCATTGTACATCTCCATTTCAAAATCGGCAATCTTTGACGGATTGATAAAGATCACACCGTCACCACCGATTCCAAAATGCCGGTCACTTAATTTTCTAACAACTTCCGGTTTATTTTCCACAGTTTCTTTGCTGCCGTCTATGTATATATAATCATTTCCGCAGCCCTGCATTTTTACAAATTTCATAACGATAACCTTCTTTTATCCATAGTCTCTTAAATTTTACAGTTTTTATAAGGTATTGTCAACGTATTCAGTCTCCGCGCATTTTGATGTCACCTCCCTGACGAAAATAAATTACTTATATCATTAAAAAATCCGACAGCAACAGCCAGCCTTCCGGCATAGCCCCTTTGCTATCGGATCTTCTAAAAATATCATTGTTACTATCATGATACCTGATTATTTAAAATATGCCACTCCGGATTCAAAGATTTTCAAATCCTGCTCTCCGTAAATATTCATTGCAACTGCTGTATCACGTCGCTCCGCATGTGCCATTTTACCAAAGCATCTTCCATCCGGTGAAGTAATACCTTCAATTGCCAGATAGGAACCGTTTACATTCCATTCCTCATCCATGGAAACATTACCACCAAAGTCAGCATACTGGGTTGCAACCTGTCCGTTGGCAAACAATTTATCCAGCCACTCCTTGGGTGCAACAAATCTACCCTCACCATGAGATGCCGGTGAGCAGTAGGTTTCACCCACCTTTGCCTGTGCCAGCCATGGTGATTTATTGGATACAACCTTGGTATAAACCATTTTGGAAATATGTCTGTTAATGGTATTGTAGGTCAGTGTCGGGGAATCTTCTTTCTGTCCGACAATCTCTCCGTAAGGAACCAGTCCCAGTTTAATCAGAGCCTGAAATCCGTTACAGATTCCAAGTGCCAGTCCGTCCCTCTCATTTAACAGCCGCATAACAGCTTCCTTAATCTTTTCATTCTGGAATGCTGTTGCAAAGAACTTTGCACTGCCATCCGGTTCATCACCGGCTGAAAATCCTCCTGGGAACATAATAATCTGCGCCTGGGAAATTGCTTTTTCAAATTCCTGTACGGAATCACGGATATCCTCTGCAGAAAGATTCTTAAATACTTTTGTAACAACCTTTGCCCCTGCTCTCGTAAATGCTCTTGCAGAATCATATTCGCAGTTGGTTCCGGGGAATACCGGAATAAATACCGTAGGCTTTGCTACCGGCTGCTTACAGATATGAATCTTATCTGCCTGATAAAGCGGCGTATCAATTGCAGAGGTATCCTTATCTGCTTTGGTCGGGAATACCTTCTCCAACGGCTTCTTCCATGCTGCCAGTGCCTCCTCCTGCGTAAGTACCATATCCTGATAGGTAAAGGAACCATCCGTTACAGTTCCTACCAAAACATAATCGATCTCTTCAGGCAGCTCGGCCACTGCCTCGGCTGACATCTCAGCCAGAATATTACCCATCTGGTTTGCAAACAAATCTTCCGGATCCAGCTCTTCTGAGATTGCAGCACCAAGTCCGTTACCAAAGCCCATCTTGGAAACTGCTGCCACAATCCCTCCTGCATCCAGTGCATAGGCAGATACAATCTTTTTCTCTGCCATCAGTTCACTAATCCGGTCATAAAGCTCCATAACATCCTTATAAACCGGAATATCATATTCATCCTTATTGATGGTAAACATCACAAGGCGGTTACCTGCTTTTTTCAGTTCCGGTGTTACCACATCCGAATATTTTGCCACATCAACCGCAAAGGAAACCAGTGTCGGCGGAACATCAATGCTGTTAAAGGTACCTGACATACTGTCCTTACCTCCGATGGATGCCAGTTCAAATCCCATCTGTGCATCATAAGCACCTAACAGGGCTGCAAACGGCTGACTCCATCTGGACGGATCTTCTGTCATTCTCCGGAAATATTCCTGGAAGGTAAAGTGGATCTTCTTATAATCTCCACCGGATGCCACAATTTTTGCCATGGATTCCATCACTGCATAGATTGCTCCGTGATACGGACTCCAGGAAGAAAGATAGGGATCAAAACCATAACTCATCATGGTTACGGTATCTGTCTTATTGGTACCAAGCATCGGCAGTTTTGCAATCATTGTCTGTGTCTCTGTCAGCTGGTATTTTCCTCCATACGGCATCAATACACTCCCGGCACCGATGGACGCATCAAACATCTCCACCAGTCCCTTCTGGGAACAGACATTCAGATCAGAAAGTGTTGCAAGCCATGCCGCTTTGACATCCTTTTTCTCCAATGCATCTGCTGCTGCCTTTACGGCAATCTTTTCCAGATAATTGTCATCCTGCAGGGGCACATCGACTTTAACAGTTGTTTCCTGATGTGCACCGTTGGTATCCAGAAATGCCCTGGAAAGATTAACGATATCCTTTCCTCTCCAGTTCAATACAAGACGCGGCTCCTTCGTCACCTTTGCTACCGGAACAGCCTCCAGATTTTCCTCTTTTGCATAAGCTAAAAACTTCTCCTGATCCTTCGGATCAATCACAACTGCCATACGTTCCTGGGATTCGGATATGGCAAGCTCTGTTCCGTCAAGACCGGCATATTTCTTCGGCACCAGATCAAGATTAATCTCCAGACCATCTGCCAGTTCACCGATTGCTACCGAAACACCACCTGCACCAAAGTCATTACACTTCTTGATCAGACGGCTGACCTCTTCCCTGCGGAACAATCTCTGAAGCTTACGCTCCGTCGGTGCATTTCCTTTCTGAACCTCTGCACCGCATACCTCAATGGACTGTTCTGTATGAACCTTGGAAGAACCGGTTGCACCACCGCAGCCGTCTCTTCCGGTACGTCCGCCCAGCAGGATAATAATATCTCCGGGATCGGAATTCATACGAATGACATTCTTTCTGGGTGCTGCCCCCATAACTGCACCAATTTCCATCCTCTTGGCAACATAATTGGGATGATACAGCTCCTTCACATAACCGGTCGCCAGTCCGATCTGATTACCATAAGAAGAGTATCCTGCCGCTGCACCGCGGACAAGCTTCTTCTGGGACAATTTACCCTTTAATGTTTCAGATACCGGTACTGTAGGATCTGCAGCACCTGTAATACGCATTGCCTGATAAACATAGGAACGGCCTGAAAGCGGATCCCTGATTGCACCACCAAGACAGGTTGCGGCACCACCAAAGGGTTCAATCTCTGTCGGATGATTATGTGTTTCATTTTTAAAGCTTACCAGCCACTCTTCTGTATAGGGTGCATTTCCGTCTCCCGGATCAATCTCTACCGGCACAACAATGGAACATGCATTGATCTCATCAGATACTTCAAGGTCATTTAATTTTCCGTCATGCTTCAGTTTTTTCATTGCCATCAGTGCCAGGTCCATCAGGCAGACAAATTTATCACTGCGTCCGGCATAAATCTCGCTTCTTGTATCCAGATAGCTTAAATACGTTGTCTCCAGAGGGGTCTTGTAATACCCCTCCTCAAATTCCACATCCTTAAGCTCTGTGGAAAATGTAGTATGACGGCAGTGATCAGACCAGTAGGTATCCAGCACACGGATCTCCGTCATGGAAGGATCACGTTTTTCCTCTCCTTCAAAATATTTTCTGATATGGAGAAAATCCTGAAATGTCATTGCCAGTCCAAGAGACTCATATAAGGCTCTTAAAGCCTGCTCATCCATTGCAATGAAACCATCAAAAATCTTCACATCTTCCGGTTCATCATACTGTGTAATCAAGGTTTCCGGCTTTGCCAAATCTGTTTCTCTCGAATCCACAGGATTGATACAATGCTGCTTAATCCGCGCAAACTCTTCGTCCGAAACAGCTCCTGTCACAAGATAGGTTACTGCCGTCCTGATCACAGGCTTCTCATCCTCTTTCAGGAACTGTACACACTGCACTGCAGAGTCTGCTCTCTGATCATACTGACCCGGAAGGAATTCTACACTAAACACCTTTCCGTCAGCCGGAATCTCTATTGTTTCACGATAAAGCAGATCTACCGGCGGCTCTGAAAAAATTGTCCTGCATGCCTGCTCAAAAACCTCATCTGAAATGTTCTCCACATCATAACGAATGAAGACGCGTACCTCTTTAATGCCATCAATTCCAAGATAGCCTTTTAATTCTTCCTCCAGCTCCCTTGCCTTTACGGCATATTCCCGCTTCTTCTCCACATAAATGCGCCTTACACTGCTCATCTTGATTGTTTTCCTCCTGAAATAATTTCTACTGTGTATTGTTGTATTTACATCGGCTTTGTCCAGAATTCCAGCAATTCCTTCATCCTGCTGACAGCAGCATAAAAGACACCCTTGCTGACGCCGTCATTCCACATAACGGATTTGGACATTCCCCGGATCACATAATTGGAAAGAATATCTCCCAGCGTTTCAATCTCCATAATCTGGGTATCGGCAATTACTTTTAATTCATCCTCTGCCGTTTTGATTCTCTTTCTGTGATAAAGATAAATATAATTTCGATTCATAAACTTTGTCTGCTGAAATACTTTTACAAAATTTAATAAGGTGGAATCATATACCGGCACATGAAAGGCATGTGCTCCTTCTGCCCCCTCCGGCAGATACGAGGAAGAAATATTCTGCCGGTTCTTTGCTTCCAGCCACGGAAGGAACTTTACCAGAGTTTCAATATCCTCCCGATAGGTCTCTATCTTCTCCGTAATTCCTGCTTTTTCGCCTTGTCCTCCAAACTCCGTCATCTTCAGCCTCCCTCCTGCTATCGCTGTCATCACAAAGGCAGCTTTTCCTGCGTTTCCTTACAACAGCTGACGTATCAGTTCTGCCGCTTCATCATATTCAAATTCACCAATGGCATTTTTGATTTCAAGCAATTGTCTTCTGATTCCCGCATCTAACGGATAAGTCAGAAGATTATCCACCTTTCTGGCAGCCTCTCCCTGTTCCAGCAGATCAAGACTTCCCTGCAGGGAATGTAACATATTGCAGAATTCCTGCCAGGTCAGTTCCTGATCCCGGATCTGAATAATCTCCTCCCGCAGAAGGCCATTGTCATTGAGAAGCTCCTTTATATTTCCAAGCATATCTTCATACTGTTCTATCATAAATCCGGACTCGCGGCGGATTACCTCGATATTGCCATCTCTTCCCGCGTATTCCTGAAGTCTGGCAAATTCCGCAAGATCCATTGCTCCGATTCCGGCCATCAGAGCCTTTAATGCGTGTACCTCAAAGATATAATCCCTGTAATTTTTTCCAAGCAGGCAGTCCTTAATCCTCTGTACATGTCCGGGACCGTCATCATAGATATATTTGAGAATCTGTAAATACCTTCCTTTATCTCCACCATAATTTTTCAGGCCTTCTTCCACGTTTACGTACGGCAGACTGATTTCTATATCGGAATAATCCAGATCATCATCTTTTTTCTCTACATAATGAATAATATCAGATGGAAGATATTTCTTCAATACTGCTTCGATACTATTTAAATTAATTGGCTTGGATATGTATTCCTGAAAACCCGATTGGAGAAACATTTCCCTTGTCCCGGTGATTGCATTGGCTGTCAGCGCTATGACAATCATTTTCCTGATCTCCGGATTCTTATGTTCCCTGATCCTTCTTGTTGTCTCAATTCCATCCATATCCGGCATCATATGATCCATAAATATCATATGGTAATTATGCTTTTCTATCTTTTCAAGGCACTCCTGCCCACTCAGGGCAGTATCGACACGTACCTGGTACATCGTCAGGATTCCCTGTGCCACCTTGATATTGGTAATATTATCATCCACAACCAGAATTTTTGCAAGGGGTGCAATCAGAGACTTTTTCTCTTCCCCACTTGTTACCGGCAGTTCCAATTCATCATAATTTCCAAGCGGTTTCTCATCTACAATCTTCTGATTGATATAAAAGGAAAATACACTTCCGATTCCATAGGAGCTTTTTACACTAATGGCACCTCCCATGGCCTCCACCAGTCTTTTACAGATTGCCAATCCCAATCCGGTTCCTTCAATGGTTCTGTTTTTGATCATGTCCGCACGCTGGAAACTGTCAAACAAAGTGGCAATGCTTTCTTCCTTGATACCACATCCCGTATCCTCCACGGAAACACTGATGATTGCATCCTTTCCATGCTTTTCCCAATCAACATTCATACGGATATAACCACGTTTGGTATATTTCACCGCATTGGAAAGCAGGTTGGTAAAAATCTGTCTCACATGCATCTCGTCTCCCCGGAGCATAACAGGAATGGACTCTTTCACATGAACAATCAATTCAACATTTTTATCCACCAGCTTAAGATTGGTCATATAGCTGATATCCTTCAGCAGAAGTCCCAGATTATAATCATTTTCCTGCATTTCCATCTTTCCGGTTTCGATTTTCGAGAAGTCCAGGATCCCATTGATAATGGAAAGCAGCGTGTTACTGGCATTTCTGATGTTATTGGCACTCTCTTCCACATTACTATTAATATTATCATGCAGAATCATCTCGGTCATGCCGATGATCGCATTCATGGGGGTACGGATTTCATGACTCATATTGGCAAGGAATACTGACTTTGCATCATTGGCTTTTTCTGCTTCTTCCTTCAATTCAATCAGTCTCTGCGTTGCATGAAATTCCTCTGTTTTATCCGTAATCCAGATTGTCGTCCCCTTATATGTCTGCTTATCATAAAACGGTACCAGGGAAATCTGATATCTGTTATCCGCCAGTTCCATGATCTTTCTATCATTATTCATCAGTTTTTCTACAATCTGATCCTGGGTTGCCTCATATTTTAATTCCGGAAATATCTTTTTTGCATATTCATTTACATAGATCAGCTTTCCATTAAAATCCACAACAGCAAAACCATCCTCGATGGTTTCCAGAATATCATCCTTTGCCATCTGCATGGAATCAAAAAGGCGATAACGGTATACAACGATAATAATGTATCCCCAGCAGATGCCAAAAATCAGATTCATCCAGTAAAATCCAGTCTGGTGATCCAGCAGGAGCAGAAGATTGGCCACAATGGGCAGCAGATTGGCAATCAAAAGACGACCGGCACCGGGATTGGTGCTCCTCTGCCGTTTATGATAATGGACAAATAAAAGATAAAAGGTAGATGTGCCTACCAGAGAAGACAACAGAATCTCGCAATATTTTAAAATGCCGGGTTCAAACGGGAATCGCTCTCCTGTCAGCATGTATTGTTCCGTTTCCTGTACCGTGGTGATCTGCAGATAACAGTCCGGATAAAGAAAGGATATCAGTATCATCAGACAATCAGCAATCACATAAACAAGCAGGGTAACAAAAACTCCCCTCGGCACCTTAATATTACAGCAGGACATAGAGAGCAGGGAAAGCAGTACGACAAAAAACACTGCTCCTATGCTTTCGATCTCATAAGCAGGAAGCAATGCTCCCCGTTCCGTAACCAGCAGGGCATAAAAGCTGCCTAACATAAGCAGGAATACAGATATCCCCAAAAAATTCAGTTCTTTTTGAATGCCCGATGTTTTACCACGATTAATCATGATCATCGTAACAAGAAGAACAATACATTCTATTATCAGCGAAATCATAAAAAATGGAATCATAGCATTCTTATTTTACACAAAAAAAATGCATGTGTCAAAACATGCATCTTCAGAGCAGGGGCGGAAGGAGTCGAACCCTCTTCGACGGTTTTGGAGACCGATGTTAAACCGTTTAACTACGCCCCTAAGTGAATTTCTCACTAACGAAGGATATCATATCATGTTTTTTTCATTCTGACAAGTATTTTTTATTTGTATTTTTATGTTATCTATGTTAACATTAAACCAGTTTATTTTATAAAATACCAAATGGAGGTAACTATTATGACACTTGACCAGCTTTTGGAATATGCTGCAGCCAACCAGTGCTCAGATATTCATATTACTGTCGGTACACATCTTGCCGTACGCCGTTTCGGCACCTTACAGATCATTGATCCGGAACCGACCATGGATGAAGCAAAAGGGATGATTTATGAACTGATGTCTCCGGAACAGCAGCAGCTTGCAGAAAGCGGAAAGGATCTGGACTTTGCACGATACTTCCAGGGCGGCAGACTTCGTATGCGTGTTAATATCTACCATCAGCGTAATAACCTCGCTGCCAGCATTCGTCTTTTAAATGAGTACATACCAGATTTCCAGGAATTGCAGCTTCCTGATGTCATTGAAAGCTTCTGTAAACTCCCCCGTGGTCTTGTTCTGATTACAGGTCCGACAGGAAGCGGTAAAACAACTACCCTTGCCTCCATGATTGACTATATTAATAAAAGTCGTCCCTGCCATATTATGACAGTAGAAGACCCGATAGAGTATATTTATAATCACAAGCTGGCAATGATTCATCAGCGTGAATTAGGAAAGGACGTATCTGATTATGCAACTGCACTTCGTTCTTCCCTGCGAGAAGATCCGGATATCATCCTGGTTGGTGAGATGCGTGACTATGAAACAATCTCAGCTGCTATTACAGCTGCTGAAACAGGACACCTGGTATTCTCCACACTTCATACCACCAGTGCTGCACAGACCATTGACCGAATCATTGACGGCTGTCCGATGGAAGGACGTGAGCAGCTTCGTATCCAGCTTGCAACAATTCTGTATGGTGTTGTATCTCAGCAGCTGCTTCCTTTGCAGGATGGCAACGGACGTGTAGTAGCAACAGAAACCATGGTAATGAATCCTGCGATCGGTAATCTGATTCGTGAAAACAAGACAAACCAGATTCCCAGTACCATCCAGTCCAATGCTGCAATGGGAATGCATACTTTGAACTCTGATCTGAAGAGACTGCTCAGCAACGGTATGATTGACCGTACCACGGCATTTAACTGTACTAATGACCGTGACAGTCTCCAGAGACTGCTTGGACTTTAATCATTGTAATACTGATATCAATCTTTCAGATAAAAAATCCACCGGAACACTTCGGTGGATTTTTGTTTACATGATGCGGGTGTCAAAGGTCCATAAAAAAACTAAAATGGTCGATTGTGCATAATATATTGCTTTCATGACATTTTGCGCTATGGAGATGAGACTCTAAAAATCGTGGAAGCCTTTGCTGAACACGATTTTTGTTCTTTGAGGCTCATCGTAATGCCTAGCGCAAAGGAATGAAAGCAATATATTATGAACAATCGACCATGAGAGATTATGAAAATGGACTTTTGACACCCGCATCATGTATATT
>JBJELZ010000216.1:0-26471 GCA_051879415.1 Lachnospiraceae bacterium | reverse complement strand
TGTTGTTCCAGAACTGCAGGATTGGTATTTTAAATGGAGATGATATACATTGTGACAGGATTCTTGAGAATCATACCTGCCAGGTGGAAACTTTCGGACTGGATGAAAAAAATGATTTATGTGCAAAGGAGCTGAAGCTTTTTAAGGAAGACGGAAAGCTTGGCGTGGCTTTTCGCGCATGTGGCAATATGAATATGGAAGTAAAGGCATATTTCCCGGGAAGATTCAGTGTTTATAATGTACTTACGGCACTGGCAATCTGCAGACATTTTAATGTATCCGAGGAAGGCATCCATGCAGCACTTCAGCAGGCAAGGGTAAAGGGAAGAATAGAGATGGTACCGGTATCAAACCAGTTTACTCTGATGATTGATTATGCACATAATGCCATGGCATTGGAGAGTCTGCTGACAACACTTCGCGCCTATGAACCTGAAAGACTGGTATGTCTTTTCGGATGCGGTGGTAACCGCTCAAGGCTGCGCCGTTTTGAGATGGGGGAAGTCAGTGGACGGCTGTCAGACCTGACGGTGATTACCTCTGACAATCCAAGAGATGAGGAACCTCTGGATATTATCGAGGATATCGTGACCGGAATCGAAAAGACAGAAGGGGAATATATTAAGATTCCTGATCGTAAGGAAGCAATTGCCTATGTCATTCAACATGGAAGACCGGGAGATATTATTGTACTGGCCGGAAAGGGACATGAGGATTATCAGGAAATTAAAGGCGTTAAGCACCCTATGGATGAAAGGGTTCTGATTCAGGAGATCCTGCAGGAGCAGAACATGCAGTAGATGGAGCGGATCAGAGAAGCACAGAGATCAGCGGCTGTGCAACGAACTTGCCAAAAAGGATGATAAGTAGGAGGAAACTTCACGGGAATGAGTAAGTATGCCAACGTAATAGTGAATATTTCCCATGAAAAGGTAGACCGCCTGTTTCAATACCGTATTCCTGACGAATTGCAGAAGGCAGCAGAGGTTGGAAAAGAAGTGCTTGTGCCGTTTGGACGGGGTGACACACAACGAAGGGCTTATATTCTGGAACTGACAGATCAGGCTGAGCTGGAGGAGTCCAGGATCAAAGAGATCCTTGCCGTGAATGAAAAGGCAGTCAGTGCAGAGAGCAAAGTCATACAGCTGGCGTATTGGATGAAAAAGAACTATGGCTCTACGATGATCACAGCATTGAAGACTGTCCTTCCGGTGAAGCATAAAATCAAAGAGCAGGAGCATAAGTGGCTGCAGTGTCTGGCAGATGATGAGCAGCTATGTGAACTGGCAAAAAAGTGTCATCCTTATCGGCAGATTGCAAGAAAGCGTCTTCTGGAGGAGTTTTTATCTGTAAAAGAGCTGCCGTACCAGCTTGTCAGCGGCAAGATGAATGTTGCACCATCGACGATTAAGGCATTGGAAAAACAGGGTGTCCTTCAGATCATAACAACCAGGGAATACCGTAATCCTGTGCCAAAAGGTGACCGGATGGTACAAAAGCATATTCTTTCCGGGGAACAGCAACATGCCGTCGATGGAATCATAAAGAGCATGCAGACCGAACAGCCGGGAGTATCCTTGCTTCACGGGATTACCGGAAGCGGTAAGACAGAAGTATATATGGAACTGATTGCGTATAATATTGCCCGGGGAAAGCAGGCGATTGTACTGATTCCGGAGATTGCACTGACCTTTCAGACGTTGATGCGCTTTTATGCACGCTTTGGTGACAGGGTATCGGTACTGCATTCCCGGTTGTCTGATGGAGAACGTTATGATCAGTATGAGCGGGCCAGAACAGGACAGCTGGATGTTATGATCGGTCCAAGATCGGCATTATTTACTCCATTTGAACGTCTGGGGCTGATTATTATAGATGAGGAACATGAGAACAGCTATAAGAGTGAGAAAATGCCAAAGTACCATGCCAGAGAGGTGGCAGAATATCTGGCT
The DNA here is from genome assembly GCA_051879415.1 of Lachnospiraceae bacterium. Taxonomy (GTDB): domain Bacteria; phylum Bacillota; class Clostridia; order Lachnospirales; family Lachnospiraceae; genus NK4A136. Next base: position 24,519 of record JBJELZ010000216.1, on the reverse strand, counting down.
GGGCGGGAGCGTGCAGCACTGGTGCTGGGAAGCGCCACACCCTCGCTGGAATCATATTATAAGGCGGAATGCGGGGAATATGCTTTATATGAATTGAAGCATCGTCCACAGAATGCCGTGCTGCCACAGGTATATATTGCAGATATGAGGGAAGAGTTAAAGGCGGGAAATAAAAGCTTTTTTTCACGCAAATTAAAGGAACTGATGACAGAGCGTCTAGTAAGGGGAGAGCAGATTATGCTCTTTATTAACCGGCGCGGTTATGCGGGATTTGTCTCCTGCCGCGAATGCGGATATGTGGTCAAATGTCCCCACTGTGATGTCTCGCTTTCGCAGCATTATGTATCTGGAGGAGCACAGGGAAGACGGCAGAAGCTGGTATGTCATTACTGCGGGTATGAGACAGATATGCCGGAAAAATGTCCCAGCTGCGGTTCTGCATATATTGCAGGTTTTCGGGCAGGAACAGAACGTATTGAAGAAGAACTGAAAAAATGGTATCCTTCTGTGAGAGTGCTTCGGATGGATGCAGACACTACACGGAAAAAGGATGATTATGAAAAAATATTATCTTCCTTTGCAGCCAATGAAGCAGATGTCTTGATCGGAACCCAGATGATTGTTAAAGGGCATGATTTTCCAAATACAACTCTGGTCGGAGCGATTGCGGCAGATCTGTCATTAAGTGCCGGAGATTACAGGGCTGCCGAAAGAACCTTCCAGTTGTTGACGCAGGCGGCAGGAAGAGCCGGCAGAGGCGATAAAAAGGGAGAAGTGGTCATTCAGACGTATCAGCCTGATAATTACAGTATTGTCAATGCGGCAACACAGGATTATCTGAACTTTTACCGGGAGGAGATCATCTACCGGCAGCTGGCGGATTATCCGCCGATACATCATATGCTGGCGGTGCAGGTCTTTACAAGGGAAGAAGTGGAAGGAATGGAGCTGGCAGAAAAAATTGCCGGGGAACTGACGAAAGAGCCGGATAATGGTCTGACAGTGATCGGCCCTGCAGCAGCATCCGTAGCAAAGATCAGTGATGTATACAGGACGGTGCTGTACGTGAAGCATCAAAATAAACGAATGTTGATAGCGGCAAAGGATATCATTGAAGAACTGATGAAAGATCAGGAACAGGGAAACCGGATGGTCCAATTCGACTTTGATCCGGTCAATCCGTTCTAGGATTAAAATAAAGTAAGAAAGGAAACAGGAGATGGCAATCAGAAATATCAGAGTGATCGGAGATGAAGTATTAAATAAGGTATGCAGGGAGGTAAAGGAAGTTAATGACCGCACGCGGGAATTGATTGCCGATATGCTGGATACCATGTATGAAGCTAATGGTGTTGGACTTGCGGCACCACAGGTAGGAGTATTAAAGCGTATTGTCGTAATTGATGTCACCGGAGAAGATCCGATTGTCATGATCAATCCAAGAATTGTGGAGAGCAGCGGGGAACAGACTGGTTATGAGGGATGCCTGAGTGTGCCCGGCAAATCTGGTGTTGTGACAAGACCTAATTATGTCAAGGCGGTGGCACTGGATCAGAATATGAAGGAGATTGAGGTAGAGGGGACAGAGCTTCTTGCCAGAGCGATCTGCCATGAGCTTGAGCATCTGGATGGACACCTTTATGTGGAACGTGTGGAAGGTGATCTGGAGGATAATCTGGCAGAGGATGATGAGTAGGAAGAGGAAATCAAGTGTCAGAATATTTGCAGAGATTGGAAAGGCATAGGTATCGGAATGAAGATTGTATATATGGGAACGCCGGATTTTGCGGTGCCGGCGTTAAAGAAACTGATTGAGGCAGGTCATGAGATTACGGCAGTTGTCACACAGCCGGACAGACAGCGCGGCAGGGGAAAGGAAGTGCAGTGTTCCCCTGTGAAGGAATGTGCATTGGAATATCAGATTCCCGTTTTTCAGCCGTTGAAGATCAAGGCACCGGAAGCAGCTGCACAACTGAAAACATATGAAGCGGATATCTTTGTGGTGGCAGCTTTCGGGCAGATTTTATCCAGGGAAATTCTGGAAATGCCGAAGTACGGCTGTATTAATATCCATGCTTCCCTGCTTCCCAAATACCGTGGGGCTGCACCGATCCAGTGGGCAGTGATTGACGGCGAGGAAAAGACCGGTGTTACCATCATGCAGATGAATGAAGGACTGGATACCGGGGATATAATAACACAGAGAGAAGTATTGATCGGACCGGAGGAGACAGGCGAAAGTCTTTTTGGAAAGCTTTCCCTGCTGGGGGCAGAACTGCTTGTGGATACGCTGCCATCCATAGAGCAGGGGACAGCAGTCAGAAAACCGCAGGGAGATCAGTCCGGGAATTATGCAAGAATGCTTAAGAAAGAAGACGGAAGAATTGACTGGACACAGACTTCAAAGCAGATTGAGCAGAAGGTTCGCGGGATGAATTCCTGGCCCAGTGCATATACGATGTGGAATGGAAAAACACTAAAGATATGGAAGGCCGGGTGGAATCAGGCAGTGCATGCCAATCCCCCGGGGACAGTGATTGCAGTAGATAAGGACAGTATCGTTGTAGCCTGTGGTGAGGGTATGATCAAGATTATGGAACTGCAGTTAGAGGGTAAGAGACGTATGCCGGTGAAGGATTTCCTGTTGGGATACCATATGGAAGAGGGAAGCCGGTTTGAATAAGGCAGATGTGCTAATTGCAAACAAGAAGGGAGAATGATACAACATGTACACATCAGATCTTTTGTATATTTTAATTATTATTATGGGCGTTGTCTCCATGATGGCTTCGGCAAGGGTTAATTCGGTTTTTGATAAGTACAGCAGAAACCGCAGTATGTCAGGAATGACAGGTGCTGATACAGCGCGCCGGATGCTGCAGGCAGCGGGAATTACAGATGTTACCATCTGTCAGGTGGGAGGAAAATTATCCGATCACTATGATCCTGTGCATAAGAAATTGTGTTTGTCGGAGGCAGTATACGGCGTCAGTTCCGTAGCAGCCATCGGTGTAGCAGCACATGAATGTGGACATGCCATCCAGCATCAGGAGAATTATCTTCCACTTTCCATTCGTGCAGCAATTCTGCCCTTGGCAAATATCGGTTCCAGAGCAGGTATACCGCTGATTATTCTGGGAACAATTTTTAGTTTCAATCACTTTTTGATAAATGTGGGAATTCTGGTATTTTCCTTTGCCGTATTATTTCAGCTTGTTACGCTGCCGGTAGAATTTGATGCCTCCAGAAGGGCAGTGAAACTGACAGAATCGTATGGAATACTTGCGTCTTCAGAGGCCGATGACTGTAAGAAGGTGCTGCGTGCCGCAGCAATGACCTATGTGGCATCTGCTGCAATTGCAGTGTTACAGCTTCTGAGACTAATCGCCTTATTTGGAAGAAGAAGGGACTGATAACGGATGGCTAAGAGAAAGGCGACAAATACCAGAACCATTGTACTGGAGATTCTGATGGAGCTTCTTCCGGACAATGAAGTATCAAACGGCGGGAATGCATCCGCAGGACAGGCAGGTGTGTTCCTGCCGAAAGAAAATGTTCTGATCCGTTCCGTACTGGATAAATATGATTATCTGGAGACACGGGATAAGGCTCTGGTTAAGCGCCTTGCAGAAGGGTGTATAGAGCAGAAGCTCAAACTGGATTATGTGATTAGGAAGTACTCCGGAACGCCCTTTAGAAAGATCAAACCGGTAATTTTAAATATTCTTAGAATGGGGATATATCAGATATTATTGATGGATGCAATCCCGGATTCTGCAGCGTGTAATGAGGCGGTAAATCTTGCAGTTGATAAAGGATTCCGTGGTTTGTCCGGTTATGTGAATGGAATGCTTCGGACCATTGCCAGGGAAAAGGAGCATATTCCGTGGCCGGAAAAGAGTGACCGGGAAGAGTATCTTTCGGTAATGTATTCCATGCCCGAATGGCTGGTACATATGTGGAGGGAGCATTACGGGGATGAAATCACGGAAAAAATGCTTGCGGCATTTCAGGAGCCATCCGGTCTGATGATCCGTTTTCAGGAAAATCTGACGAAAGAACAATGCAGCCAGTGGGAAAACGAAATCCGGCAGCAGGGATGCGAATTAAATCAGCATCCCTATCTGCCATATGCCTATACAATGAAAAATGTTGAAGGTGTGACAAAATTATATGGCTTTTTTGAAGGAATGTTTACTATACAGGACATCAGTTCCATGCTGACAGTAGAGCTTGCCGGGATTCGAAAAGGAGATCATGTGATTGATGTCTGTGCGGCTCCGGGTGGTAAGACAATGCATGCGGCACAGAAGACCGGCAATGATGGAATCGTAGATGCGGGAGATATTTCGGAGGAAAAGCTTGCACTGATTTGTGAAAATGCTGACAGGCTGCAGCCGGTAATGTTACAGGAGGGAAAGATCAGGCTGCATCTGTGGGATGCCAGAAATATAGAGGAAACCCTGATCGGCAAGGCTGATGTTGTGCTTGCCGATCTCCCATGTTCAGGGCTCGGTGTCATCGGTCATAAGGGGGATATCAGGTATCGTGTGACACAGCAGCAGATTGAGGAACTGGCAGAACTGCAGAGAGAGATTCTTAAGGTTGTTTATCAATATTTAAAGCCGGGTGGAATCTTAATGTACAGCACTTGTACAATCTGTGAGGAAGAAAATGAAAAGAATCGTGCGTGGATTCTGGAACATCTTCCGATGGAGGCAGTGCCGCTTGACCTGCCGGAAGGGATGAAAGAGAATTGTCAGACCTGTAGGGAGGGATATCTGCAGATGCTTCCCGGTGTTCATCAGAGTGACGGATTTTTCATGGCAAAGTTTAGAAGAAGGATGGAGTAGGAATTGAAGGATATCAAATCCCTTACATTAGAAGAATTAAAGGAAGAAATAAAAGGTCTGGGGGAGAAGGAATTTCGTGCAGTGCAGATTTATGACTGGATGCATAAGAAGCTTGTGGGAAGTTTTGACGAAATGACCAATCTTTCCAAACCCCTGAGGGAAAAACTGATTCAGGAATATACTTTTTGCAAGGCACGTATGGTCAGGGAACAGATTTCGAAGCAGGATGGAACCAGAAAATATCTCTTTGAACTGGCAGATAAAAGCATGGTGGAGACGGTGTGGATGAAATACCACCATGGTAATTCTGTCTGTATTTCTTCCCAGGTGGGCTGCAGGATGGGCTGCAGATTCTGTGCTTCTACACTTGACGGATTGAAGAGATCCCTGACCGCTTCAGAGATGTTAGAGCAGATCTATGAGGTGATACGTCAGACAAAGGAGCGGGTATCCAATATTGTTGTCATGGGGACGGGAGAGCCGTTGGACAATTATGACAATCTTGTGCGGTTCCTTCACCTGATCAGCAATGCAGACGGATTAAATATCAGCCAGCGTAATCTTACGGTATCTACCTGTGGACTGGTGCCGAAGATGAAAGAACTGGCAGAGGAGAGACTTCAGATCACACTGGCACTGTCCCTTCATGCGACCACTGATGAAAAGAGGCGTGAGATCATGCCCATTGCAAACCGCTATTCCATTGCAGAACTGATGGATGCCTGCGATGAATATTATGCAAAGACAAAGCGGAGAATTACGTTTGAGTATTCCTTGATCGGCGGGGTGAATGACAGCGAGGAGGAGGCCGCAGCACTTGCAGCACTTGCCGGACCGCGTCACTGCCATGTCAATCTGATTCCGGTAAATCCCGTGAAAGAACGGGATTATACAGCATCTACCCATGCTGCAATCCAGAATTTTAAAGCCAGACTGGAAAAGAAACAGGTAAATGTTACCATAAGAAGATCCCTTGGCGAAGATATTGATGGAGCCTGCGGACAGCTGCGCAGGAGATATGCTGAGGAAAATAACTGATTAACAGTTATGGAATGGTTTCCTGATAGTGCCCCAAAATTCCGATCAGGGAACGTCTTATGGTATTAGATATATAGAAAATAATTGTCTTACGGTTCCGGCCTTCTTTATTTTTGATCCAGTCAATCAGCATGCCGGAAATGGCTTCCATATAAAAGTGGCTTAAAAAGTTCATATATTCCTCATCCAGTTTTACACCGGAGATTTCTTCCGCCTGCTTTATGATAGAAGTGGTGATTTCCAGGAAATCTCTGTAAAAGAACCGTTTTAATTCATCACATCCGATCGAATCATAGACACAATTCAGAATATAATCATTTTTTTCCACATAGTCCAATACAAAGGTAATGGCTTCTTCGTAATCCAAGAGCAGATCATAATTTTTTACAACTTCAATGGCTTCCTGCTCAAACATCCATTTCAAAAGTGCATAAATATCCTCAAAATGATAATAAAATGTCTTACGGTTGATCTGACAGGCCTGGATCAGTTCACTTACGGTAATCTTTTGAAAGGTCTTCTTTTTCAGGGCATCTTTCAGGGCTTCTGCCAGTGCTTTTTTTGTATTCAGGGAAATTTCTTCATGTCTCATGGAATGTACCTCCATCTTTATTATACACATGACCGGAAAATATTCTATGGATAATTCCGATACAAATGTGGGGCAAATAAATTTATCCGTCAAAATGACTGATTTGTCCGGTTATTACACAAATCCGGGATAATTGACCATGTTAATGTTTGTTATCCGGCTGTATGATTCTGCTGAATAAACGGAAAGGATGCGTGATTATGAAAGAGCAGCGATACAGCGTATGTATGAATACGTTGCTGGGCAAAAAACATGGAATCTTATTTGCCAGAATAACAGAAGATATTGTGAATGGCTGGCTGGATATCCTCGGACATAGGGAACCATTTGCAGGAACCATAGACGAAGCAGGTAATTGTTCCATTACAGGAACGATTATCACCTTAATGCGGACGGTTTACTTCTCTGCGACAGGGCGGCTGACAGAGACTTCCGTTTTTCTTAGGATACAGGGAGAGCGGCATGTGTTTGAGTTAAATGGAATTTCAGATCCGGAGAAAGGGGATATGGAGATATGAAGACGTTTTTCTCAGGAATTACAAGACATACAAAATTAATTTTATCTGTTTTTATCATTGCCGCAGGGGTGTGCCTTTTACTGAAAAATATGGTTCGTGTCAATTATGATATGAATGATTATCTGCCCAGCGAAACGCCTTCAACCATTGCGCTGGATGTTATGCAGGAGGAGTTTTCCGGAGGCATTCCCAATGCCAGGATTATGATAAGGGATGTTACGATACCGGAAGCATTGGCTTATAAAGAAAGAATTAGTGAAGTGGAGGGTGTTACAGATGTTACCTGGCTGGATGATGCGGTAGATATCACAACTCCCATCAGTATGCTTGATAAGGATACGGTTGAAATCTATTACAGGGACAATGCAGCACTGTTTAGCGTCACCATTGCAAAGGAGAGCCGTATATCCGCTGTCTCTGAGATCCGTAAGATCATAGGAGAAGACAGTGCGATGACCGGAAGTGCTGTATCTACTGCGGTTGCTACAACCAGTACCGTTTCAGAAATTCAAAAAATAACTGTGATTGCAGTGCTGTTTGTACTGGTTGTTCTTCTGCTGACAACCAATTCATGGCTGGAACCACTTATTGTACTGGGTGGGCTTGGTATTGCCATTGCGATTAACAGCGGCACCAATCTGATCTTCGGTGAGATCTCATTTGTAACCAATGCGGCAGGAAGTATTTTACAGCTTGCGGTATCGCTTGATTATTCTGTATTCCTGCTGCATCGTTTTGAGGAGTGCCGTGCAGAAAATCCGGATGAAAGAAGTGCCATGGTAGATGCACTTTGCAAATCGGTATCGTCCATTCTTTCCAGTGGACTGACAACTGTCATAGGGTTTCTGGCACTGGTTTTGATGCAGTTTCGCATCGGACCCGATCTGGGTCTGGCACTGGCAAAGGGAGTTGCGATCAGCCTGATTACGGTATTTGTTTTTATGCCGGCTCTTATTTTGTCTTCTTTTAAACTGCTGGATAAGACAAGACATGGCAGCATACTTCCTGACTTCCAATGGTTCGGGAAACTGGTCAGAAAAATCAAAATTCCTATGGTCGTTTTCTTTGCCATTCTGGTAATCCCGGCTTATCTTGCTGCCAATGCAAACGAATATTACTTTGGTTCCTCCAATATCTTTGGGGAGGAAACCCAGTTGGGTGCAGATACAAAAGCAATTGAAGAAATATTTGGAAAGAGTGATACTTATGTGCTTCTGGTTTCGAAAGAAGATCTTGCTGTCCAGACAGAATTATCGCAGGAACTGAACAGCCTGCGTCATGTGAAAGGAATCATTTCCTATGTGGATACGGTTGGTGCGGAGATTCCAATGGAATATCTGGATGCGGATACTTTATCACAGCTTATTTCCGATAATTACAGCCGTATGGTATTGTCGGTAGATGTGCCTTATGAGGGAAAGGAGACATTTGCGCTGGTAGAGCAGATACGGCAGATTGCAGAAAAGTACTATCCGGATTCCTATCATCTTGCAGGAGAGGGAGTCAGTACCTATGATCTGATGGATACTGTTACAGATGATATGACAAAGGTGAATTTCCTTGCAATCGCGGCAGTATTTCTGATTCTTCTGGTAATGCTTCGTTCCCTTAAGTTCCCTGTTATTCTGGTTCTGGGAATCGAAACTGCCATATGGCTCAATCTGGCAGTACCATACTTTATGGATACTCCTATATTTTATATTGCCTACCTGATTATCAGTTCCATTCAGCTTGGAGCTACAGTAGATTATGCAATCCTTATGACGGACCGGTATCGGGAAAACAGGCAGGAGCTTGATAAAAAAACTGCATTGGTAGAAACCATTTCCGAGGTAACGGTATCCATCCTGACATCGGGCAGCGTATTGACGGCCGTCGGGTTATTGTTAGGTTATATTTCTACTAATGGGCTACTTGCCCAGCTGGGCATCTTCATAGGAAGAGGTGCAGTGTTCTCACTTATCATTGTTTTGTTTGTGCTGCCGGGATTGCTATATCTGTTTGATAGAAAAAAAGAAAAAGGAGGATATTAATTATGAAACCAGGTAAAAAAAGATGTCTTCGTATGATATCGTTTGTTTTGATTTATATTATGATGCTGACAATTGTTTCTCCGCTTTTGTCATCTGCGGCTGTGCCTAACACGCCGAAGGAGGAAGTTGTTTATGTGAATTTGAATGCAGATGGAACCGTCAGGGAAATTAATGTAGTTAATATTTTTGATCTGGATGAAGCAGGACAGATTATTGACTATGGACGGTATGAAAGTCTCCGGAACATGACTACTACAGATGAAATACATCAGGATCAGGGACAGATCACCATTGATGCAGATGCCGGAAAACTCTATTATGAAGGTCGTCTTGACAGTAATGTGATGCCATGGAATCTTTCTATCAGATATTATATGGATGGAAAGGAATATTCTGCGGAAGAAATTGCCGGACAGAGCGGTGCATTAAAAATTACAGTCAGCATTACACAGAATACGGAATGTGAAGGGAATTTTTTTGATGGGTATGCATTGCAGGCAGCTCTGACCCTGGATACAAAGCAATGCAGCAATATTGTTGCCGCTGATGCAACCATAGCCAATGTCGGAAGCGATAAACAGCTTACGTATACGATTTTACCCGGAAAGGGTGCGGAGTTTGAAATAACGGCAGATGTACAGAATTTTGAAATGGAAGGAATTGCGGTCAATGGCATTCCGCTGAATCTGAATATTGAGGTTGACGATGAGGAGTTAATGGATCGTATATCGGAACTGACGGATGCCGTAGAACAGCTGGATGATGGTGCGGCACAGCTACAGGATGGAATTTCAGATCTGCAGACCGGAGTCCGGACAGATCTTCAGGATGGGATAAATGACCTGCAAAGCGGCGCAGAGGAATTATATACGGGTGCCGGAGAACTGCAGGATGGAGGCAGCAGCCTGCAGAGCGGTGCAGCACAGCTGCAGGATGGTGCAGCGTCGCTGAATACAGGGCTGCAATCCTTAAATCAGGGTATTTTGCAGGTACAGACAGCTTTGGATACATTAAATGAAAAATCTGCTTCTTTATCAGGCGGTTCGGCTTCCTTTCGCACTGCCTTAGGACAGCTGCAGTCGGCATTGAAAAATATTTCGGTAACGACAGATGATCTTGCTGAATTACGGAGTGCCTCTTCCCAGATTTTAACCAGTATCGGGGCACTGGAAACAGCGACCGGTACACTGCAGGATAGTATCAGTTTTGATGCTTATAAGGCTATTATGGCTGGATACAACCTGAATGTTGATGAATTGGTTTCAGGTAATTCAGCTGCCATTGCAAATCTGCAGGATATGATTGCCCTTTTGGAGCAGCAGAAAGCGGCCGGGCAGAGTGCAGGAGAAGATACTTCAGCCTTGGAGGAACAGATAGAACAGCTGAAAAATGTGGTAAAGCTTCTTGGTGCTAACAACAGTAATATAGGCGGCATGGAGAATTATCTGGGTACAATGAATGGAAAAGCAGGTGAACTGCATGGCGGTTTGGTAACGCTTAGCAATAATTATGCGGCGTTTGATGGAAAAATCGGGGAATTGGTGGAATCACTTGGCCAAATGGCATATCAGATGGGAGAATTATCGTCTGCAGTGAATACATTGGTTACGGAATATGCGAAAATAGATAGTGGTATTGGGGATTATACAGGTGCCGTTGCACAGATCGTAACAGGTTACCGGCAGATTTCCGGCAGTATGGTACAGATTTTGGAAGGAAGCAGCGCGTTAAAAAGCGGAACGGATGAGCTTTATAGTGGAACCGGAGACCTGCTTTCCGGAATTGGCGAATTGTATGACGGAACAGGAACGCTATATGATGGAACCGGAACCCTTCATGAAGGCGTTACAGAGCTGGAATCAGGAATTAATGAACTCTATGATGGAGCAGGTGAATTGCGCGATGGAACTTCCACAATGCGTGATGAAACTTCCGGCATGGATGAGGAGATCAATAATGAGATTGATGAGATGATCGACAACATTACCGGGGGACAGATAAAACTGACGTCTTTTGTCTCGTCACAGAATACTAATGTGGAATGTGTGCAGTTTGTAATCAAAGCAGACGGAGTCCATGTAGAGGAGATTGAGGAAGAACCGGAAGAAGAGCCGGAACAATTGAATTTCTGGCAGAAACTGGTTAGATTATTTACAGGTGATTAAGTTCAATCCTGCATATTGTATATCGCAAGGAATATGATTCCGAAAAATGCTGCGGAAAAAGGGATTTCCGTCAGTATTTTTCGGAATCTTTTTTACTTTTCTTTTTAGGTATATTGTGATACAATGATACAGTTAATATAATCATATATTAGCATGGGGACAACAGCAGAGTCTTCTGTAGCATAAAGGTGAGATAATGAAAGTAAAGTCATATTCCGTAACAGACATCGGAAGACAGAGACAATTGAATCAGGATTATGTATTTACTTCGGAGGTTCCCATGGGACCGTTATCGAATCTTTTTGTGGTGGCTGACGGAATGGGAGGCCATAAGGCCGGGGAATACGCTTCCAAATGTGCGGTAGAGACCATTGTGGAAGATATAAATACTTATCAGGATACAGGGATCATTAAATCACTTACGATGGCAATCCAGCATGCCAATGCAAAGATCCGCCAGGTCGCCAATTCTGATATCAATTATCAGGGGATGGGAACAACCCTGGTAACGGCAACCTACAGTGATGATACGCTGTATGTTGGAAATGTGGGTGACAGCAGATTATATGTGATTGGGGATGGTATCCGGCAGATCACAACAGATCATTCCCTGGTAGAAGAGATGATACGTATGGGCGGTCTGGATCGTGAAAAAGCAAGGACGCATCCTGATAAAAATATTATCACCAGGGCAATCGGCGTGGTTGAGGTGGTAGATGTTGATTTCTTTGAGGTGGAGGATCTGAAGGAAGGAGACATCATACTGATGTGTTCAGACGGTCTCTCCAATATGCTGACAGATAATGAAATAGCGGAAATTGTAAATGCAAGGGGTACATTGGAGGAAAAAGCAGATAATTTAGTAGCGGCAGCAAACCGGAATGGGGGAAAGGATAACATAGCGGTTATTCTGATAGAGATGCTGCCAGATGAGGTGATACATGATTAAAGCAGGGACAATGATTGCAGATCGATATGAGATTCTTGAAAAAATCGGTACCGGTGGTATGAGTGATGTATACCGTGCCAAGTGCCATAAATTGAATCGATATGTAGCAGTCAAAGCATTAAAACAGGAATTTTCCGAAAATAAGGATTTTGTCTCCAAATTCCGTGTGGAAGCACAGGCCGCAGCAGGACTGATGCATCCCAATATTGTCAATGTATATGATGTCGGGGAAGAAAACGGTATTCATTATATTGTCATGGAACTGGTAGAGGGAATTACGCTGAAGAAATATATTGAGAAGAAGGCAAGACTTTCCGTGAAGGAAGCAGTCAGCATTGCAATACAGGTTGCCATGGGAATTGAGGCTGCTCATAATAATCATATTATTCACAGGGATATTAAGCCTCAGAATATTATTATCAGCAAGGAAGGTAAGGTCAAGGTGACAGACTTTGGTATTGCCAAGGCTGCAACCAGCAATACAATTACCTCGAATGTTATGGGAAGTGTTCATTATACTTCACCGGAGCAGGTGCGTGGCGGATTCTCTGATGAGAAGAGCGATATCTACTCTCTGGGAATTACTTTGTTTGAAATGCTGACAGGACGTGTTCCGTTTAACGGAGAAACAACAGTAGCCGTTGCAATCAAACATATTCAGGAGCCGATGCCGTCTGTTCGTGAATTTGTTCCGGAGATTCCTATCAGCGTGGAGCAGATTGTAAAGAAATGTACACAGAAGAGTCCGGACCGCAGATATCAGTCTGCTCCGGAGTTAATTGAGGATTTGAAAAAATCCCTGATCAGTCCTGATGAAAATTTTGTAAAGCTGGATGATAATGATACCAGTGGTGCGACCAAGAATGTTTCGGATGAAGAGCTGCGCCAGATTAAGACGGCATCACATCAGAAACTGAAAGCGGAGGAACATCCTCCGGTAAGAAAGCGTGAAAATAACCGTGATGATTTGGAGAGGGAGATACAGGATCGTCCGAAAAAGAAGTCAGATAATCAATCTTCCGGAACCGGAAACAGCCGGAATACAGGAAAGAATTCTGCCAGCCATTCCGGAAAAGCACCGGCAAAAAAATCAGATAATAATTCCGGGAAGAATCAGGGGAAATCAGCCGGAAGAAATAATAATTCAAATCATCGTCCTCCGGAAAGAACCGGGGACAGGAAGAATCCTTCACCGCAGCGGAAGGGGAAGAAAGCTGCAGAGGAGGAATATGATCCTAAAATGGAGTTCCTTACAACGGTTATGATCGTTGTTGTGGCTGTTATTGTCGGCTGTGTTTTTCTGTATTTTGTCGGCAGTGTTGTGGGAATATTTAATTTTACTGCAGAGGAACAGACACAGAATACAGAGCCTGTTGCCATGATTAATGTTGTTGGTCTGCCTGCAGAGGAGGCAGCTTCATCCCTTCGTGCTTTGGGACTGACGGTGATTCCGGAATACCAGGAATCCTCGACTGTTGCTGCCAATCTTGTTATTTCAGCTTCTGCGAAAGAGGGAGAGATGCTTCTTCCGGGAAGTGAGGTAACGCTGCAAATCAGCAGTGGTACCAATGGTGTTCCAATTCCTGATGTGACAGGATTAAGCCGTGCAGAAGCAACAGCACAGTTGGAAAGAGAAGGATTTGTTGTTGCGATTTCACAGGCAAATTCCGATACCGTAGCCAGAGATCAGGTGATCGAACAGTCTCCGGCAGCAGAGACACCTGTTGCACGAGGTACAACAGTTAGTCTGGTAATCAGTCTTGGCAGCGAGATCGTCGAAGTACAGGTTCCGGATATCCGCAATCAGACGGAAGAGGATGCCATCGTTATTCTGGCAGAACATGGACTGAGCGGTGTTATGGTTGCCCAGGAATACAGTGATACTGTGGAAGAAGGTCTGGTAACTTATCAGAACTACTCTCCCAATGTGACAGTAAACAGTGGTACAGAAGTGGAATTTCGTGTCAGCATGGGACCGGAACAGGTATTTTATAACTGCCATACTTCCGTATCAGCACCGGCGAATTATGCCGGCGGGGATGCGGTTGTAGTTCTGAAGGGAATGGATGGAACCCAGTTATGGTCTACAACGACGTCTTCTTTCCCGGTTGAAATTAATGTATCAAATATTTTTGCCATGTCCTCGGGAGAGGTCTATATTACCTATAATGTACTGGAACAGAGAGAAGTGACAGATGAGGCCGGAAATATAACGGTTCAGAGTGTTCCTGTGCAGGTAACTTCCGATCCGCAGACCGTTACATTTATTAAAGTACAGTAGGTGGCAGATGTTTCAGGAGAAGATTACTTACGAGGGAAGAATTGTCAAAGGAATTGCAGGTTTTTATTATGTCTATGTTGAAGGAGAAGGACTTGCAGAATGTCACGCAAAAGGAATTTTCCGTAAAGATAAAAAGAAGCCGCTTGTGGGAGACAGAGTAGCACTGGTGATTACAGATGCCGCTAAAGCACAGGGGATGATCAGTGAGATTCATGACAGAACAAACAGCCTGATCAGACCGGAGGTTGCCAATATTGATCAGGTAGTGATTCTGTTTGCTTACCGTTCTCCCAGTCCGAATCTGAATCTTTTAGATAAATTTTTAATTTCCATGGAAATCCAGAATATTCCTTCCATCATCTGTTTTAATAAATCAGATCTGGTAACGGAAGAAGAAAGAAAAACAATGATGGAGATCTATGCGGGTTGCGGTTCCAAAGTGCTCAATATCAGCGCATCGTCCGGCACAGGGCTTGAAAAAATGGAACAGCTTCTGGAAGGAAAAACAACCGCACTTGCCGGAACCAGCGGCGTTGGTAAATCAACACTGACCAATGCACTATGTCCGGAAGCGGGGATGGAGACCGGCGAGATCAGCAGAAAGCTGGAGCGGGGAAAACATACCACAAGACATTCGGAACTTTTATATCTGCATAAGGGCACCTATCTGATGGATACACCGGGTTTTTCTTCCTTTTTGCTGGAACAGTTAAAGGAAGAGGAATTAAAGAGCTATTTTCAGGAATTTTATCCTTATGAGGGCAGCTGCCGGTATCAGCCCTGCAGTCATATCCATGAACCGGATTGTGCAGTCAGTCAGGCGGTAGTAGACGGAAAAATTCATCCGCGAAGGTATGAAAGTTACCGGCAGATTTATGAAGAACTTAAGAATATAAAAAGATATTAAAGACATTAAGATAATATTAGAAGACATTAGGAAAACATTAAGAAAACATTAAGATAGAAAGGCAGGAAGAGCGTTATGATGCATTTTGCACCTTCCATTTTGTCAGCGGATTTTACGGAATTACAAAAAGATATGGATGCGGTCATAAGAGGCGGTGCCGATTATCTTCATATTGATGTTATGGATGGGGTATTTGTCCCGTCCATTTCTTTTGGTATGCCGGTTTTAAAATGTATCTCCAGAAAAGTAAACAGTTTTCTGGATGTGCATCTTATGATCGTAGAACCGGAGCGTTACATTGAGGAATTTGTGAAATGCGGTGCCAGTCTGGTAACCGTTCATCTGGAGACATTAAAACATCCTGAAGAGGTGATCCGTCAGATCCATGAACTTGGTGTCAAGGCAGGACTGGCGATCAATCCGGAAACGCCGGAGGAACAGATCAGACCATACCTTCCCATGATTGATATGGCACTTGTGATGAGTGTTCATCCGGGTTTTGGGGGACAATCCTACATTCCGTCTTCGGATGAAAAGATTGCAAAGATTGCCGGCTGGATCAGGGAAGACGGACTTTCCACAGATCTTGAGGTAGATGGTGGGATTAAACTTGATAACGTAGAACATGTGGTAAATCTTGGTGCCAATGTTATTGTTGCCGGTTCTGCAGTATTTAAGGGAAATGTCGAGGAAAATACAAGGGAATTTATGAATAGAATTATGCCCAAATAATGCTGATAACAAAAGAAGAAATGCTGCATATCATAGTAATGAGTACTACAGTTGCAGAGGATTGCTATGAAGACTATAAGGCCGGGAGAAAGAGGAATTCTGGTACAGTATTTACAGCTGGCATTAACCAGAGCGGGTTATGTAACCAGACCGGACGGAATTTTTGGGGAAAGCACCTGCCGGATTTTAAGATCGTTTCTACAGCAGGAAACAGACTGTGTTGTGAATGATGAGATATGGGAGCGTTTGATCCCGTATCTGAAGGGGTATACAAGACATACGGTTGCAAGAGGGGATACGCTTTTTGGATTGGCACGGAGATACCGGACGGGAGTGGAACAGATCAGAACGGCCAATCCGGACGCAGAGCTGCTTAATCTTAAGGTTGGATCTGTATTAACGATCCCTTTTGATTTCCCGGTTGTGCCCACCGGAGTTGCTTACAGTTCCTTATTAAATGAGTATGTGATAGAAGGACTGGCAGCCAGGTATCCGTTTCTGGCGGTATCTGAGATCGGAAGAAGTGTTATGAAAAGACCACTGCTTTGCCTGAAAATCGGAGAAGGGGCAAAGCAGGTTTTTTATAATGGGTCATTTCATGCCAATGAAAACATTACAACACCGGTTCTGTTAAAGTTTGCCGAGGAATATGCAAGAGCCTTTTCAGGCAGGAGAACTTTGTACGGCGTGGATGCAAGCCGGTTGTTTTATGAGTATGAGCTTAGTCTGGTGCCTATGGTCAATCCGGATGGAGTGGATCTGGTCAATGGATTTCCGTTGGAAGATGCCTACTATGACAAAGCGAAGGAGATTGCAGAAAACTATCCGGACATTCCGTTCCCATCAGGATGGAAGGCCAATATTGAGGGCGTGGATCTGAATCTGCAGTTCCCGGCAGGCTGGGAACAGGCAAGGGAGATTAAATCTGCACAGGGATATACCTCACCGGCACCAAGAGATTTTGTGGGAGAGGGACCTTTGACGGAACCGGAAAGTCTGGCGGTCTACGATTTTACCTTGGGAAAGGAGTTTCAGCTGATTTTAGCTTATCATACCCAGGGGGAGATTATCTATTGGAAATATCTTGATTATAATCCGGAAAAATCGGGACAGATTGCAGATTATTTTGCTGCTGTCAGCGGATACAAGGTAGAGGAAACACCTATTGCATCAGGATATGCAGGATATAAGGACTGGTTTATCATGTACTATAACCGGCCGGGATTTACCATAGAAGCAGGGCTTGGAACGAATCCGCTTCCAATGAGTGATTTCGATCGGATTTATGAGGATAATAAGGGGATTTTACTTGGGGGAATGACACAGATCTGATATGAAAATACTATTTAAAAGCAGTATCTCATCTTTTTTTACCATGATTATCATTGTCGCACTGGCGGTGGCATTGACGGGAAACAGCAGTTCAGAGGAAGCTTCGGCACTGGGGCATACGGTGGTGGACAGTAAGGCTGCCAATACTTATATACAACCTGCCAATATGACAATTGCCTTACCGGCTGCCTCTGCACGCTTTTTTTCTGATACGAAGAATAGTTATGTTTCAGAGTATCTGGAGCAAATGGGAATGACATTTGCTGCAGGAATAGAAGATAAAGAAGTGGATATTTTTGTTGATTCAGTGCCTGCAGAGATGTATGACAGTGACTTTTTTGCAGAGGAGTATCTTGCCTGTATCAGGTCAAGGGATGAATCCTGCGAAATCACGGACTTTCAGCAGAAGGATACCATTACCATAGGCGGAATGGAATTTTGGAATGCTTATTATGTCAAAGAAGATCTGAGATATCATGACTGGTATCCTGTATCAGCTTATGTAGGGATGATTGATCAGGTATGTGTGGAGATTTTACTGGTAGGATATTCCGAAGAACAGATCAGTGCAGCGGATGTTGCAGTTTTGGCAGAGGAGCCGCTATGGGATATCATAAGTTCCGTTTCCTATGGTGACTGTACGTCCGTATCCGGCACGGAAGATAACGGCTTTTTAAGTTCACTGTTAAAGTACAGTTTTTCCGTCTGGATTTTTCTGATTCCTCTTTTTTATCTGCTTTTTGATCATGTGACGCTGGCAAAAAATTATGGTGAGTGGCATGAGGATGTTCTGGGAAGAGAACATTCCAAAGAATTGCTTGGCTTCTTTGCTGTATTTATCGTTTTACACCATCTGGTGCAGCAGGTCGGAGTTTCCAATGCAGGCGTCATTGGCTTTCTGGAAAATTTCGGTGTCTGTTTTGTAGGCATGTTCTTTTTCTTTTCCGGATATGGTCTGTTGCAAAGCTATCATAAGAAACCTGATTATCTGAAAGGATTTCTGCGAAATAGGCTGCCATCCATCCTGATTCCGTTTTATGTCTGCACGGCAGTTTATGTATTAAACAGTATTTTCCTGGAACAGGAACCATTTACCATAAGGACTATTCTGCAGCTTCTGGGTATACTTCTGATTAATGATCAGGCATGGTATATTGTGGAAATAGCACTGCTATATATTCTGTTCTGGGTTATCTTCAGCCTTGTAAAAAAGGAAAATCATGCCATGCTCATCATGGGGATTGGCACACTGTTTCTAACCGGGGGAAGCTTGATGCTTGGGCATGGCGAGAGCTGGTTTCAGGGAGAATGGTGGTACAATGCTACCCTTTTGTTCTGGGTTGGAATGCTGTTTGCAAAGTATCAGACAACACTTCTTTCTTTTCTTAGAAAACATTATATCAGAATATTGGCAGCGTCGGTGGTGCTGTTTTTTGTGTTTTACCGTTGTACGTTATATATGCTGCAATACCATGGTTACTGGACGGAGTATGCTGAGATTTCCTATGCCCAAAGTATTGCAGATAAATGGATGACCCTGGCGGTACAGCTTCCGATGGTATTTTTCTTTGTCATAACAATCCTTGTGCTGGGGCAAAAGATCAAATGTCATAATGCGGTGCTGGGATTTTTAGGAACCATTTCGTTAGAACTTTATCTGATTCATAATTTCTTTCTTAAGAAATTTTCGTTTATCAGTGGGACAGGAATGTATTTCCTGCTGGTATTATTCTGTTCCATTCTGGCGGCTGCCATTTTGCACCGGCTGGACACGATCCTGCTCTGCCGTCTTATGAGGAGAGCATTGCCGGAGCGGACCAGAATTCTTCCTGTTTTCAGACAGCTGTGTGAAGCTTTAAAAAAGGCCGTAAACGGATCATTGCTTCGTCTCAAAAAACATCCCAAGGCAGTGATTGTAGAAAAAGGAAAGCAGGTGGTGTGTATTGTACTTTCCTTCCTTTCTGTCTTTCCGATTTACCTGACTGCAATCAATGCAACGAAGGACAGAAGAATATTAGGGGTTTCCATTGTTCCGGGAAAGAATTTCCTGAATAATCTGGATGCGATCAATTCCATGTATGAAGGTGCCGGAGGAAGCCTTTATCAGGGGATTGCAAACTCCTGTGTCATTGCAATTACTTCTGCTTTATGTGCAACGTACTTTGGCGCAATGACGGCTTACGCATTTGAACGGTATTCCTTTAAGGGGAAAAAATATCTGTGGGGCTGTATCATTGCCTGTATGATGATCCCCCAGAGCGTTTGTTTCACAGGCTTGTATCAGTTAATCGTTAAGGCGGGTATGTTAAACCGGCACCTGCCGATCATCCTGATGGCGGCCGCAACACCCTCTGCAGTGTATTTTATCAGGATGTATCTAAAGGGGGTGAATTTTGGTGAAATTGTGGAGGCGGCAAGAATTGACGGGGCAAAGGAACTGGGAATATTCAATCGCATTATCATTCCGATGATCCGACCGGTGCTGGCACTGCAGCTGACTTTCAGTTTTGTGGCAGCGTGGAACAACGGATATGTACATACGTTATTGCTTTATGACTGGGACAAGAAAACCATTGCATCCTATGTGAGGATCCTGACAGGAAATGCTTCTTCAGGTCTGCCACCGGAAGCATATGCATTAATGTTTGCGTCTACTCTGGTCCCTTTGATAGTTTATATCCTATGTTCCAAATCCATTATTTCCAGTATTACGCTGGGTGGAATTAAGGAATAGTACTTTGATCCTAAACACAAATTTTTGTACTCGATACATAAGGGAACGGATTTTCAGAACCAGGTATGGGAGATACTCTTGAAGTTTCGTATCTTGTCTGAATAAAACAGACATGATAGAATGATTATCAAATAGCTACAAGGAGCGTATATATGAATCTGAAGGATTTGGAAGGATATGAAGAAATCGTAATACAGTGCCATGATAACCCGGATGCAGATACTCTGGGAGCAGGATATGGTCTGTATTGCTTTTATAAAGACAGGGGAAAGAAAGTCCGCATGGTTTATAGCGGACGGAGTCAGATCCGCAAATCGAATCTGGTATTGCTGTTGGAAAATGTTGCGATTCCGGTGGAATATGTCAGCCCTGCTGATATTGAATCCGGTGTGAGCCTGCCGGAGCTGGGAAAGGAAAACAGCATACTGATTACGGTAGACTGCCAGTACGGAGCAGGAAATGTCACAAAGATTCCGGCGTTGGCAGTAGCTGTGATTGATCATCATCAGGTGGAAATTGAGCCGGAAGGAAATCCCGCTATACGATATCATCAGATCCGTTCTGATCTTGCCAGCTGCTCAACGCTTGTCTGGGATCTTCTTAGGAAAGCAGGATATCAGGTCGATGATGAGGCAGGACTGGGTTCTGCACTTTATTATGGTCTTTATACGGATTCCAACCAGCTTACAGAAGTGTATAATCCCCTTGACCGGGATATGATGGATCAGATTCCCCATGATAACAGCCTGATCATGATGCTTAAGAATTCCAATCTGTCTTTGAGCGAACTGGAGGTTGCAGGAATTGCCATGCTCCGTTACAGCTTTAATGAGGAGTATGGATTTGCAGTCATTAAGTCACAGCCTTGTGATCCCAATATTCTTGGGCTGATCAGCGATTTCCTTTTACAGGTTGACAAGATTCGTGTCTGTGTAGTATTCAATGAAACGAATGACGGATATAAACTGTCTGTCCGAAGCTGCATTAAAGAGGTAAATGCCAGTGAACTGGCTGCATTTCTGACCAATAAGATCGGTTCCGGCGGAGGACATTATGAAAAGGCAGGGGGCTTTATCAGCCAAAAGCTTTATCATGAACAGCAGGAGACATTACATATTGAGGCTTATATAAATAGCCGGATGACAGAATACTTTGATACCTATGAGATCATTTATGCAAAGGATTATGAAGCTGATCCCCGGGGAATGAACGCATATGAGAAAAAGAAGCTGCCTCTGGGATTTGTCCGTGCAAGGGATGTGCTTCCTGTTGGAACGCCAATTACCGTGCGATCCCTGGAAGGAGATATTGATCAGACGGTAGAGGATGATCTGATTATTATGATTGGCGTGAAAGGAGAAGTGTATCCTAACCGGGAAGAGAAATTTCTCCGCTCCAATGAAATTCTGGATCGTAAATATGTTTATGAAGAATGCACCCTGGATCACACCTATGTGCCGACCATTAAGAATAGAATAACCGGACAGAATCATCTTCTGACGGAGTATGCCCATGTCTGTGTTCCTACAGGAAGTGTGAAGATTTATGCAAAACAGCTGGAGCGGGGCGTAAAGGTATTCACAGCATGGGATAAGGAAAAATATATGTTAGGCAAACCGGGAGACTATCTGGCAGTGCGCTTTGACGATCTGCATGATGTCTATGTGATAGAAGAAAAAATCTTTGGACAGACTTATCAGGAGGTGAACTGCGATAATGAGTGAGACATTTAAATATGATGCATTTATATCCTCCCGGCATCTGGAACCGGATCAGTTTATTGCAAAGCAGTTACATAAGGAATTGGAAACCTTCCGCCTTCCGGGCAATGTTGCCAGGAAACGAAAGGATGGGAAAACAAAAATTTCAAGGGTATTTAGGGACCAGGAGGAGCTGCCTCTTGCAACCAATCTGGAAGATCCCATCATCGAGGCATTAAAGCAGTCAGAATGGCTGATTGTGATCTGTTCCCCAAGATTAAGGGAATCCATCTGGTGTCAGAAAGAAATCGAGACCTTTATTAATTTTCGCGGGAGAGACCATATTCTGACCGTACTGGCAGAGGGAGAGCCGCGGGACTCCTTCCCGGAACAGCTGCTTTACAGGGAATATCAGGTAACCAATGCAGACGGTACGGTGGAAACGGTCAGAGAGAAAATCGAACCACTGGCAGCAGATTTTCGGGGTGAGACGAACAAAGAACGTTTGAAGGCAATAAAAAATGAGGTACTACGCCTGATAGCACCTATGTTTGGGCTGGAGTATGATGACCTGAAGCAACGTCACAGAGAACGGAAGATGAGGCGTATTATTGCAGGAATTTCCGTTGCGGCAGTGGTGGGAATTCTGTTTGGAATTGTCAGTACATTTACCGCTATCCGGATCCAGCAGCAGAAGGAGCAGATTCAGGAGCAGGCAGACCGGATACAGAATCTTGCGGTTGAAATATCAGAACAGTCACAGGAAATTGCTGCACAGAACGAGACTCTCAGGGCGACGCAGTCTGAAAGCCTTGCACGGGAGGCTCTGGAGCTTTTGGGAGAGGATGACCGGGAAGGAGCATTGAAACTGGCATATTATGCCATGACGGAATATGAAGGGATTGAAATGCCTTATACTCCTATGGCACAAAGGGTGTTATCCTCCTCCTTGTATCTTTATGGATTAAGTGGCGGGCGAAAGCCTTTGTACCAGATTGAGACAGAAGGTAATGTAAAGTTTATCATTTGTAATCCTATTGGCGATAAGGTGGTGATAGCAGATGAAAGCGGGACTTTTACCTGCTGGTCAGTGGAAGAAGAACGGGTTATGTGGGAAATTTCCACGGATTCCTATATGGATGAGGATTTGTGTGCTTTTATATCAGATGATATCTTTTGTCTTGCGCAAGGAACATCTGCGGTGGTTAGTTTTTATGACGCAGAAAGCGGACAATTGATAAGTGAGATAGATGCAGGATTTCATGTGTCTTCCATACAGATGAATCCGGAGGAAGAGGCACTGTATCTTTTTGGAAACAGTGATATTGCTGTGTATGATGTCAGTGACTGTGCCAATGGAAATGCCGGTCTGAAAGCAAGCTATCTTGATTGTGCTGCTGACATGTCAGAATGGATTACTTTGGGAAGAGTGCTTGAACCGGGAATAGTTGCAGTGGTTTTGAATGACCAGTGGGTCAAAGTTGTAGATATGAATCGCCGGAATGAGGTGATTTTGGAATGCGAAGTAGCAGGAGATGAAGGGAATGATATTCTTCTGGCAGAGGATATGATTTATATTCTTTCTTCTCATAATGCTTATGGTGATGATTCTTTTAGAAATGTTTTTGTTACAATCAGTGCTTATGATTATGCCGGGGGAAGTTTGCAATGGCAGACGGATCATGAACTGTTCTACGGAGAGAAACTCTATTATATGGAATCACAATCAGGAAGACGATTGGTTGTAATAGGAGATAGCGGGGCATTTTTGTGTGATCCGGCAACAGGAGAAGAAACTTACAAGGATAATACAGATGATGATATTATCTGGAGTGAACAAATCGATAATGGCGTGTATTATCTTCTTGAAACGGGAAGCTTATTTGTAATAGTTCCCTCAGATCTTATCATGGGATCATCAAAAGAGGTTCTCTGTAATGTTGCACCGTTTATTGACGCTGTATGTACTGATAATGCATTCTTTATGGTGCCGTATGGTGAAAACAGAGTAATTTTTTATGCCTATGATGAAGGAGATCGTCTGCAAAGCCTGGATGTTGCACTTCCTGAGGAGCCGTCAGCTGACGACGGAGATTATCTGCTTGCGGAAGAAGCAGAAAAGCTTGGTGTTGAAAATGTTAATGCCGTGAAGGCAGTGGTATATGATGAAGATAAAGAGTATGCATTGGTTAGTTTGGAGGGATGCAAAATTCGTATCTATCGTGTGTCGGATGGGGAAGTAGTATGTGAAGAGAGGCTGGAACCATTTGAGGTAGAAACCGAATTATTGAAAATAGATACTTATCTTGGAACTGATCAGGCCGGTAATTCTTACTGGGCAAGTTCCGGTGTGGGACTTTGCTTTGATCCGGAGTATAACCTGATTGGTATTTATCCTATGCTGCGTGCTGTAGATCCCGAGAAGAATATTCTGATTTTTGGCTCACTGTATAACGAAGAACGCTACTGGGCACCAATCTATTCCACGGAAGAAATAGTCCAGATTGCGGGCGGATATCTTCTTGAGCATCACGTTATACAGTAAGTAGGGATGTTTCTTTTGCCCCAGCATTTTAACCTCTTATTTTGGATCCTGTAAGGAACTATAATAAGAGGTTTTTTATTTTGGTTGTATCTCGTGCTAAAAAATCTGTACATCGTGCAAAAAAGGTTGAAAAATAGTTA
>JBJELZ010000215.1:0-5254 GCA_051879415.1 Lachnospiraceae bacterium | reverse complement strand
TTTGACCTTTTTTTCATATCCTGAATATGTATGGACAACATACCAGCCCATACCACGTCCACTTTTATTATCACTCTGCCCGATATCATATTCTTCTTTTACTACAGGCACGTCTTCTTCAGAAACAGGTCTTACAGGCTTTAATACCTCGTTTGTATCTTCCTTCTGAGCAAGAATCTTTTTGAGTTCATCCATCCGCTTTACTTTCACTTTTTTTGATGAATCCGCCATATTAACTAATAACCGTTCCTTTCCTCTTAGCTGACAATTACAGTAACGTTCCTCATCAGAGTGTTACGATCCAATCAATTCCATTCTGAATCACAAAATCCAAAATAGCAATTAACAGACCCAAAGCAATAGAAGCTGTGATTACAGCAATCGTCTGCTTTGTTACTGCGCTCTTGTCCGGCCAGGTAATCTTCTTAAACTCTTTTTTTAATCCTTTGAAGAAGCTCGGTTTCTTTGTTTTAGCATCTGTCTTAACAGAATCTCCCATGCTTAGCCTTCTTTCTAACTATTTTGTTTCCTTATGCAACGTATGAGCCTTGCAGAATCTGCAGTACTTCTTTGTTTCCATTCTGTCAGGATGATTCTTCTTATCCTTTGTAGTATCATAGTTACGCTGTTTGCACTCTGTACATGCTAAGGTAATTCTTGTACGCATTACTTTTCCCTCCATAGATCTTTCAATAAACATCAAATACAACACAAAAAAAAGAGCTTACCTCTTTTCTTGCTGATTCAGAATAACATAGGAACTATTTTTAGTCAAGTGTTTTCTAAATAATTTTTATTTTTGCCCCGTCATCTTTTCGATGAATTTCAAAAATTCCATTGCAGATACACTTCTTTTATGCTATAATGAGCGTAACTATCAGAAAATGAATATCATGACGTTAAACGGATTTAACGCCACATCATTGCATGAAAGTTCCATCATGGACGGAAAGGAGAACTGACATGGCATATCATTATAATAACACCATTTTATCAAATGTCTATAATTATTATCAGACTGATCTGTCCGTTCGGTCTTCTTCGCGTTATGATGCCCACAATCGTTCTGACCTGAAAAAGGTGTACAAATCCATTGTGAACATGAGCAAGGATTCTCCCGTATTCCTTTTGAAAGATGTCAAAGCAGTTGAAGAATATACGATCCACATGAAGGAATCTGCCATCAGCTTCCGCAATTCCATTGCTTCTTTAGGCGGTCTGGACGAATCTACCATGTTTGAACAACGAACAGTATATTCCTCTGATCCCGATGTGATTGAAGCAGAAGGAATCAATATTTCTGAAGATGAATCCTTTTCCATGACTGTGGAGGCACTTGCTACCAGTCAGGAGACCATCGGATCTTTTCTTCCGGAAACGGAATTAAGTCTTTCACCAGGTTCTTATTCCTTTGATGTTTCAACGAATTCTAACTATGAATTGCAGTTTAATATAGGAGAAAATGACACCAACCGATCCATCCAGGATCGTCTTGCAAGACTGATCAATCATTCCAACCTTGGTCTGAATGCCTCGGTGATTTCCAATCAGGCCGGAAAGGCTGCACTGACTATCCGTTCCAACACAACAGGAACCACCACAGACGGGCAGCAGCCCTTTTCCATTACGGACGAAAATACCAGCCAGCAGAAAGGAATCATTGACTATTTAGGCATCCGTGACACCAGCAGTCTTGCACAAAATGCCAGATATACTATAAACAATGAAGTCTTTGAATCCCCTTCAAATCATCTGCTTCTGGATGGCAAATACTCTATCCGGCTGACAGGTGTCGGCGGCACAGAAGAAGCTCCCATCACCATAGGGGTAAAACCGGATTATGAATCCCTGAAGGACAACATTATTTCCCTGGCAGGCTCCTATAATAATTTTCTACAGGCAGCTTCCAAATATTTAGACCAGCATCCACGAACCAATCTTCTGGTTGGCACACTCAAAGAAATGAGCGCCGGATATTCCCCTATTTTCAGCAAAGCCGGCATTACTCAGGATAGCAGTGGTGTCCTTTCCGTCAATGAAGAACAGTTGTCCACAGCACTTGGAAGTTCCGAGGCCGAAGAAACTCTTGATTCTTTAAAGAATTTCGCCCAGACCACCTTACGTAAAGCAACCCAGATCCAGCTCAATCCAATGGATTATGTGGACAAACGAATTGTTGCATACAGGAATCCGCACGTCCGCCACTATGCCAACCCCTATGTAACCAGTGCCTACAGTGGAATGCTCTTTAATGGATATATGTAATCATAAAAGAAAACCCGAAGATTCCTTTTGGAAGCTACGGGTTTTTTATTCTAATTTTTCTATTCCTGTTTCCAGACTGTTCCTGCCATTGTGTCAGCAGGCAGTATCTGCTATTTCTTTCATCTTTCTTAAAAATGGCAATACATCCTCTGTCAGACCTTTGGCAATCTCCTGCTGATTTCGCGAAATTACAGCAGAACCAAATGCTCCGATTTTCCCATCCATTTCAGCAGAATTGATTTGCTCCGCACCTGCGTTGATTTCATCTTTTGTTCCATTATAAACCTGAATCACCCAGTTCAGTCCATCTACCACCATATTAAGATAATCATAGGAATCTTCTTTTAATTCCCCACAAAATTCATCCTTTAATTCCTCTGCTGCCGGGATCAGTCTCGTAAGATATCCTGCTGCCTCCTGCATCACTTCCTTTTGTACTTCATTCCATGAATATGTCATTTCTCCCATAAACAGTACCATACCTTTCTATCATAGTATCCATCAACACTGTCGACTTTCGTTTTCCACTCAGGCTCCACACAAAGTAGTCCAAAATATGTATCGGTTTATATTCCCAAATAATTAATCCCTTTTTTACTTTTTTTCTGAACCTTCCTTTTTTTTGCTTATCTTTTCCCTTCCCTGCTTTTCTCTATGTCGCCGTTTCCGGTATGATTTCTCATCAGCATCTCCCCAATACCCATCATAATAAATACGATTGGTGTACAGATACACTGCTGATAACAGAAAAAATTATGTCCGATATAAGCAAGCGCAGCTGCCATAAACGGAATCACTCTTTCTTCTTTGCTTCCGAAAGAAATGCAGCGGACAATAAAACTGATAAAAATACCCAGATAAGCTGTCACTCCGAGAAGTCCCTGTGTCACAAGCATATTTAAGAACTCATTATGTGCACAGGCAAGCTGCATCCCCTGCCAGAAAACAGCTACCTCTTCTGCACAATATTTATCCATACTCATGGCAAAGCAGTCCGGTCCAACACCAACCAGGATATCCTTGAGCGAGGCACTGGAAAAAGCCTTGACAGCCATTCTCCAGTTAAATCCCCTGCAATTTCCCCACTGGTTATCAAAATTGAAAAAGCCAACATTATAAAGTCCTTCCAGTGCATGCGGAAGCATTTTCTTTGTGGTCAGAACAATTAACAGAACAACACCCGCCAAAACTGCTGCAGCAGCTACCAGCATCAGTTTCCTTAACCATAACAGATTCCGAATCTCAAATTTCTTTTTTCGTTTTTCTGAAAATGTATCATCTATTAAGATGCAATATATCAGATACAGGATAATAAATACAATCAGACATCCCTGCATAAAATAGCTCTGCGTGATAAAGAAAGATATTTTTTCATCTCCCGTAATCAATTGAATCATTTTTTCAGGAAAATTGACCTGCATAATTCCTATCACCCTGAATGAAACCAGTCCAATCAGGACAATTTCCAGAAATCTTTGAAAAGCAGTATTGGATTCTAAGGAAAACCAGAAAAAAGTCATCAGGATCAGAACAAATGCCACATAGGCACTATCACTGTTTACCGTAGATAAACTTCCATATCCGATTGCAACAAAAAAACCGGATAATATTCTTGCCCACAGGCGTTCCTCTTTCCAATACAGAAAAGCTGCCACCGGGAATAAAAGGACCGCGTAACTGGAAAACCATGTAGTCTGTCCCAGGGTAGAAACAAATTTTTCAATATATTCTGCTGCCAGATTCTCATACATTCCCAACGGATCAATGGAAAATCTATGCCATATTGCCAGCTGATTGGCAATTCCCGCCGTAATCACCGCCATTCCAAGCGTAAACGGACTCCATTTCCAAAATCTTGACACAGCAAAATAGATCAGAACAAACATAACCTGTGAAACCAGCCCCATATACCAGCCCGAATAACCGATCAATGCACAGGAACTGCTTCCCTCTGCTGCCACCTTATAGTCACTGAGAAAGTAAGACAAGTAACTGAACACCAAAAATGCTGCCGCAAACCAGTCAGTCTTCGAGGACTTCTTAATTGCATTTTGAAAAGTAAATTTTTCACGATAGGCCGCCAGCCATAAAATAAGAAAAACAGAAAAGAAAATCAGAAAGAAGATCGACATATATTTAAAAAAAGTGTATTTCGCATCTCCCATATCATAATATTTATTCTGGTAGAACAGCGGATAGATTACAAGCATTACAAACACATACAATGTCATAAGCATAGACATTAAATAATCTGCAACCTGTTGTTCTGCCGTCTGTTCCGGCATATTCTTTTTCTTCGAAGCCATTTTGGTCATCTCCCATTCAATATGTAAGTATTTCTTCTTGCATGAAAAAAAGCAGGATACGGGAGTCGAACCCGCCTCTCAAGCTTGGGAAGCTTGCATACTACCGATGTACTAATCCTGCTTAAAAACTGAATTTCCTATATTGCTGTTACCAGACCGTATGTTTACTATTTTATTCATTACAGGTCATCTGTCAAGCATTATTTTCGGCTTTTTCAGCATTTAAAAACAGTTTTTATTTATGCAAAGATCATACAATACTGTGCCCGGAATTCTTTCCCGCTTTCAAGAACATTAGTGTATTCCCGTTCTTCCAGCGTTCCCGCAAATCCTACAGCATCACATCTTCCGTACCATGGTTCAATACATACAAAGGGTGCATTTTTCCCTTCCGGTGACCAGATGGCAAATAACGGTGTATCAAATTGTACCGTTACATAATGGTTTCCGTTCGGATCTACAAGTGCCACTTCGCCTGTCTGTTTTCCCTCCACCATATAGGTACAACGGTCAAAAAATCCCGGTGTGATATCTGCAATACCATCCTTCAACGGAAGCACAATATCTTCCTGTACTGCCAGACCGCTATCCAGAGTATTGCCATGGTGATGGATCTCACTGGCTCCTCCGAAATAGATTCCATATCCTGTTTTATCCGTTTCCCCATTGACCGGACAGTTAAA
>JBJELZ010000214.1:0-5269 GCA_051879415.1 Lachnospiraceae bacterium | reverse complement strand
AGCAGCCAACTGGATGCCGGAATTTTTCGATCTTACGTTTCTGGAAAAAGCAAGACTTTGTTCTGTATTTGTATTTGAACATTTTGTTGCCATACCGGATGTAATTTTCTTTCTGTTTTCACTGCTACTGATGATTTGCGGATGGCAGGCAGCAGAGAAAACGAAAAAAAGTATCCTGAATCGTATCATTGCTCTGATTCCGCTTGGAATCGATGTTCTGTTTACCGGATATTATTTCGTGAAAGATTTTCTGATTGGTCATAAGACCAATTATGATTTCACTACACCGGCAATTTATATGACAGATTGGAAAACGGCGTTGCTTCAGATTTCGGAGGTGACCGGACTGGTTCTGTTTATTGTGACAGCGGTCTATACCATATGGCAATGTATTCCAAAACTTCGGAAAAAGCTTTCCATGATCTGGGCACTGGGATGTGGTTTTGCAGTCAGAATGGCACTGATGTTGTCACCAACTATGTTTTCTTCCTGGCATAGGACATTGATTTTTATGTATTTTGCATTTATCTATTGTATTGTGATTCTTGCCGGTATGTGCAGGAAACAGTGGATAAAACGGCTGATTTATGGTATTCTGATAATTGGTGTAATCGTCAACCTGATCCTGACGGTTGGACTACAAATCCGTAAAGCACTATAAATGTTTATAAGCTGTAAGGAGTAAGGCATATGAGTTTATTGTCAATTGTTGTTCCATGTTATAATGAGGAAGCCTCTATAGATGCTTTTTATCAGACTGTCAGGGAAACATTAAAAGATCTTACAATGGAAATAGAATATATCTTTGTGGATGATGGCTCAGAAGATGGAACATTGAATAAACTTAAGGCACTGCATCAGAAGGATGCGGGAGTACATTATGCTTCATTTTCCCGTAATTTTGGAAAAGAAGCTGCGATTTTTGCGGGACTCAGGGAGTCTTCCGGTGATGCGGTAGTTGTACTGGATGCGGATCTTCAGCATCCTCCTGAGGTGATTCTGCAGATGGCTGCCCTGTGGCAGGAAGGCTATGAGGTTATTGAGGGGAAGAAGAGCAGCCGTGGGAAAGAATCCATGCTTCATAAGCTGATGGCAGGAACCTTTTATAAAATGATCAGCAGATTCATGAAGATGGATATGAACGATTCTTCGGATTATAAATTCATGGACCGTAAAGTGGTAGATGTTCTGTGCAGTTTAAAAGAACGAAATACTTTTTTTCGTGCACTGTCCTTCTGGACCGGTTTTCGGACAACCAGTGTAGAATACGAAGTACAGGAAAGAATTGCCGGGACTACAAAATGGTCTTCGTTATCGCTGGTGAAGTATGCCTGCAATAATCTGATTTCTTTTACTTTTGCCCCGTTATATATGATTATCACGGTGGGGGTATTGTTTTTTATTGGTGGACTGATTCTTGCCATTGATGCAATTGCAGATCACTTTATGGGAATCGCAGTTGAGGGATATCCCACCTTATTGGTATTATTGGTAATTGCTACCGGCTGTGTATTATTTTCCATTGGAATTATTGGAATTTATATTGCCAAGATTTATGATGAGATAAAAGAAAGACCACAGTATATTATCAGGGAGAGACAATGACTTTTACAACAATGGCATTTGCCATTTTTATGGCAGTTACATTTATCTTATATTATCTGGTCCCCGGAAAGTTTCAGTGGATTGTGCTTTTGGTGGCCAATGGCTATTTCTATTATCAGACAGGCTGGAAGAGCGCAGTCTTTTTATTTGCAACGATTCTGGTTTCCTATGGTATGGGAATTCTGATTGAAAAAACCGGACAGAAGTGTTATGTGATTGCAGGAACGATTCTGTTGTTTGTGGCACTTTTATGTGTCATGCGTCTGCCGTTTGCAAGTGTAGTTATGCCACTTGGTTTATCTTTCTATGCACTTCAGTGTATTGGCTACTGCATTGAGGTATACAGACAGTCGGTTCCGGCTGAAAAAAATCCTTTGAAATATGCATTATATATTTCTTTCTTTCCACATGTCTTACAGGGACCCTTTGCAGATTATAAAGAATTGCAGGAGCAGTTGTTGTCACCTCATACATTTGATTATGATAAGGCAGTCAGAGGCTGCTTAAGGATTGGTCTGGGACTGATGAAAAAACTTGTGATTGCTGACCGGATTGGTTATGTTGTTGACAAGGTATATGAGACCGGAGAGGGATATTATGGTGCTACTGTCCTGCTGGTGATGATTTTATATGCTATTCAGCTTTATACGGATTTTTCCGGTTATATGGATATGGCAGCAGGCTCTGCCTCCTTACTGGGAATTGAGATCAGAGAGAATTTTAATGTGCCGTATGCATCCAAATCCATGGCAGAATTCTGGCGCAGATGGCATATCAGTCTGGGTCTTTGGTTCAAAAACTATGTCTTTTATCCAGTGTTACGAACAGAGCTTTGTTCCGGGATTCGCAAGAAAATGAAAGCCAAAAAGAATCGTTATGCCATGAATACATTTCCTACGGTGATTGCTTTGACGGTTGTCTGGACGCTGATCGGGCTGTGGCATGGATTCGACTGGAATTATCTGTGTTATGACTGGTTCTGCGGACTGATTATCATTTCTGCGGAACTTTTGAAGCCGGTTTACGATAAGGTCAATCAGAGTGCACCGAAGATCTTCCAAAGTAAATGGATGGATGGACTTCGTATGCTTCGGACCTTTTTACTGGTCTCCTTCAGTTTCCTGTTTTTCCGGCCGGATACCATGAAAATTACGGTTACCATGATGAAAAA
This sequence comes from Lachnospiraceae bacterium, assembly GCA_051879415.1. Lineage (GTDB taxonomy): Bacteria > Bacillota > Clostridia > Lachnospirales > Lachnospiraceae > NK4A136. The sequence continues at coordinate 2,493 of JBJELZ010000214.1, read as the reverse complement.
TCTCTTTCAGCGGCCCAATCTGTATGCGGCAGCGGAGTTTATTTATTGGAATATTTATGACCTGTTTCTGATTGCATTACCGCTGATCATTTTAGGCGTGATTGACGGAATGAAATATAAGGAAATAGATGTCTGTGAAAAATTTCACAGGTTGCCTGCGGTTGTCCGCTGGGCAGCTTATATCTGTGGAATTCTGCTGGTATATATTGCAAAGGGAGATATGTCAGGCACCGGATTTGCTTATTACGTATTCTAGGAAAATATTCGTCTGTTGTGTAGAAAAGTTTTGGACGGAAAACGGAGTATTTTTACTGTAATGAAGAAATTTATATTTTTTATTGTAAAATTTATAATGATTATGGGACTGGCTTATGGGGGATATCATCTTCTGTTCTGGTTTCTCTGGCAGTCAAAGCTGTGCCCCAATGCTTATGATCAGGCTTATCAGAGGGCATTGCTTTTACAGTATCATGCCCTTGCAGAGGAAACACGAGAGCCGGAAGTTATTGTGTTTGGCTCCTCCTATGTTCCTTTTGGAATTGATACTTCAGTCATGGAACAGCGGCTGGGACAACCGGTGCAGATCTTAGGTGTAGAGGCTTCCATCGGGATTCCTTTTCTGGTAGATGTGTTGTATGAGACAGCGAAACCGGGAGATACCATTGTATATATGCTGGGAAAATCCAACTGGTACAATGAGGATTTTATGGTGATTTCGGCAGCACTGGAAAGCGATAAAGAGGTCTTGAACTGGTATTGGAACGGAAAAGAGGATACGCTGGAAGGATACCGGAACAAACTAATCTGGAGAAAGCTGTATGCACTATTTGCCGGGGGACTGGTAGAGAAGATCCGTACGGATATTTCAGAAAAAGAGCAGGTTTATTCCCTGGCCTCCTTTGATGAAAAGGGAAATATGACGGCCTTACGGGAGGGGAATCTGATCGGAACGGAGGTGTCACCGACCGATACCTTATGTTTTGAGGATATGGAACTGCCTACTATGGATCTTTTAAATGAATTTTCCGACTGGTGTGCGGAAAATGATATTACATTTGTGATTGCTTATTCCATGACAATAGATGGTTCACTGGATGAAACAGATGAGGAGCTTATGGAATATCACCGGCAGATGACAGAGTATATGCATGCGGATATTCTTGGAGTGCCGCAGGATTATTTTCTTCCGGTGGAACAATTTTACAATCATATGGCACATCTGAATTCGGAAGGCGCAAGAGCATATTCGGAAATTTTATCAAAACATCTGATAGAATATGAATCGGGGCATTAGAGGATAATAATCATGAAGGATTGGAATTTACCAACATTTTTGCAATTAAAGAAAAACAGTAAAAAAGAAACCGATGGTTTTGCAAAGTACAGGATGGTACTTCTGGGTGACTGTGCAACACAGCATATTGCACAAGCTTTGAAAGGCTATGCCTATGAAGAGGAGATAGCCCTGGAACTGCTGGATACGGATTATAATCAGATTCTTGCACAGGTAATGGATGATGCATCAGAACTGTATCAATTTGGTGCAGATGCCGTATTGCTTGTCATGTGTGCAGAGAAGCTTTATGAGGCTTATCTGGAAACTGCAGTGGAAGAAAGAAAAGAGTTTGCACAGCGTAAATATGAAGAAATATGTCAGATCTGGCAACGACTGCATCTTTATAAAAATTCTGAAACCGGAAAAGGATTTAAAATTCTGCAGTTTAATTTTGCGGAAAACGATGACCGGTGTTTTGGAAATTATGCTGGCCATGTGGAGAGTTCTTTTATTTATCAGTTACGGAAATTAAATCTTTTATTGATGCAGGGAGTACAGGAAGAGGATGTTTATCTTGTTGATATCTCTTATGTGCAGAATCTGTATGGGCGCCGGCTGTTTCATGATGAAAAACTTTACTATATAGCGAAAATGCCATTTTCAACAGAAGTACTTCCTGCCATTGCAAGGGAAGTCATCAGTATTGTGAAAACACTGATGGCAAAGTTTAAAAAATGTGTGATTCTTGATCTGGATCAGACACTTTGGGGCGGTGTGATCGGTGATGACGGACTGGAAGGCATACAGATTGGGGAGCTTGGTCTGGGACATGCCTATCAGGAGTTTCAGTGCTGGCTGAAGGAACTGACAAAACGGGGAATCCTGCTTGCTGTATGCAGTAAGAATGATGAAGAAAAGGCAAAAGAACCATTTTTAAAACATCCGGAGATGATACTTCGTCTGGAGGATATTGCAGTATTTATTGCGAATTGGGAAGATAAGGCTTCAAATATCAAAAGAATCATTGAGACATTGAATCTGGGAATAGATAGTTTTGTGTTTTTGGATGATAACCCGTTTGAACGGAATCTTGTACGGAGTATGCTGCCGGAGATTGCAGTGCCGGAACTGCCGGAGGATCCTGCCCAATATTTATCATATTTGCAGGAATGGGATCTGTTTGAAACGGTTTCCTACAGCAGTGCGGATCAGGACCG
>JBJELZ010000213.1:0-5287 GCA_051879415.1 Lachnospiraceae bacterium | reverse complement strand
GGCAATCGGTACCCGTGAGACTGCAACTGCTGACCAGGCACAGGAAGTATGTAAGATGATTCGTGAAACAATTGCTGAAATGTATGATGCTCCTACAGCAGAAGCAGTTCGTATCCAGTATGGCGGATCCATGAATGCTTCCAATGCAGCAGAACTTCTTTCTAAGGAGGACATCGATGGAGGACTGATCGGTGGTGCTGCTTTAAAACCGGATTTTGGACAGATTGTAAATGCCTAGAATTTAAATGATTGAAAAAGTAATGGAAAGTACTTGAGAGTGCTGATATGATAAGGGTTTTCTATTGTAAGTCTACAATGGAGAACCCTTTATTTCATATTGACGATGGTGTCCGGGAACCATATAATAATGGTGAAGAAAAGGAACAGATACCATGATAAGCGAAAAGAAGAAAGGTGGAAACATGGAAAAATCGGGTGATGCATATAAAATATCCGGACGGACAGAGAAAAAGGAATGGCTGCTGACCGGGCTGTATCTTCTTGTGTTTTTCATTGTTGCATCATCCATTGCGTTGATGCAGCCGTTAGAAGATACGCCGCCTGTTTATGCTAATGCCCCGGATGAGCATGCCAGATATCTCGTGCCCAAATATATCTGTGAACATGGTACGATTCCAAGCGGTTATGATGAGGAGGTGCGTATTCCGGGATATGGTTCTTCCTATGCACTTTATAATATTCTGCCATATATTTTTATGGGTTATGTAATGCGTCTGGTCCGGCTGTTTACAGAGAATGATTTATACCTGCTATATAGTGCCCGGTTTGTGAATGTATTCTTTGGACTTCTGATGGCACTGACGGTCAGAAGACTGGCATGCAGAATCTTTGATGAAGAGGCAAAACAATATTATCTGGACTGGCTGTTTTGTTTTCTTATTATGTATCTGCCTCAGAATCTGTTTCTGCATACGTATGTGAATACAGATTCTATGGCGATGTTATCAACGGCACTGATCCTGTATGCCATGGTGGCTGTTTATCAGGACGGCTTCTGTTTAAGAAACAGTGCAGTTTTGTGTATCGGTGTAATCTTTTGTGCATTATCTTATTACAATGCCTACAGTTATATTGTCAGTGCAGTCCTGCTATGCCTGGTATACTTTATCAGAAAAAAAGAGAATGGAAAGATCCGGTACGATTGGAAAAGTATGTTACATTATGCCGTGCCGATCGTATTAGTGATTCTTTTCGGAGCCGGCTGGTGGTTTCTGCGTAATTACCTGTTGTATGACGGAGATATGCTGGGGCTGCGTACTGCAAGAAAAATGCAGGAGTTATACGCAGTTGATAAAGTCAATCCGCTGACCAGTCTGACTTATCAGCAGATGGGGTATACTCCTTGGCAGATGATGGAGGAAACAAATTATCTGACCATTCTGTATGCATCCTTTATCGGAGCATATGGCTCATTATCCATTTTTGCAAATATCTGGATTTACCGGATTTATAAGCTGTTGATTTTCGGCGGTGTGCTGGGATATTTGCTTCTGCTTCCATGGGCATGGAAAAAGGAGACGGGAAAAAGAATTTTTTTCCATATAAATCTCTTATTTTGTATCTTCATGACATTGTTCTTAGGTGTCTATTATGCGTATACTTCAGATTTTCAGGCACAGGGCAGATATGTGATGCCGATTCTGATTCCTGTGATGATGTATGTGGTTAAAGGAATGGAACGTGTGGTGCATTGTCTGCTGATCGGAGGAACATCAGATGATGATGGAAGGCGGTCGCTTTTGGCGGTTGTCACAAAGAGGGATGCAGATTCTGCCGCATCCATTGGCAGAAAGATTGCAGCTTTGGGTGTAATCCTTATTATGGCAGTAATTGTATTTATGCTGTTGTGGATGGTTTATGGAATTGCAATGCCCATATATTGTCAGTTTCAGCCTGTTATAATTTAAGGAAATATAAAAACCTGTGAAATATGAAGCGGATTGGTTGAAACGGGAATCAAATTAGGGTATAATTTGGGACGGACAGCAGATTTTTAATAAAAATAAGCAAAATATTAACAATAAAGGAGAGAACAGTAATGGCAAAGAAAACAACAGTGCTTATGATTCTGGATGGTTATGGTCTGAATGATAAGACAGAGGGTAACGCTGTAAAACAGGCAAAAACTCCCGTGATGGACAAGTTGATGGCAGAATATCCTTTTGTAAAGGGAAATGCAAGTGGAATGGCAGTAGGTCTTCCTGACGGACAGATGGGCAATTCCGAAGTTGGACATCTGAATATGGGCGCAGGAAGAATTGTATATCAGGAATTGACAAGAATCACCAAGGAGATTCAGGACGGAACCTTCTTTGAAAATCCTGCATTGATGAATGCAGTTGAGAACTGTAAGAAAAATGATTCCGCACTTCACATGTTCGGACTTCTTTCCGATGGCGGCGTACACAGCCACAACACTCATCTGTATGGTCTGTTGGAACTGGCAAAGAGAAACGGACTTTCCAAAGTTTATGTGCATGCCTTTTTAGACGGACGTGATACACCGCCTGCAAGTGGTAAGGATTTTGTAATTGCTTTGGAAGATGAGATGAAGAAGATTGGGGTTGGTAAAGTTGCTACCGTAACAGGACGTTATTATGCAATGGACCGTGATAACAACTATGATCGTGTAGAAAAAGCATATCTTGCCCTGACAAAGGGAGAGGGACTTGCAGCTGATAGTGCTGCAGAAGGTATTCAGGCTTCTTATGACAGAGAAGAAACAGATGAATTTGTAAAGCCTACGGTTGTTATGGAGAATGGTAAGCCGGTTGCAACCATTAAGGATGGTGACTCTGTTATTTTCTTCAACTTCAGACCGGATCGTGCAAGAGAGATCACCAGAGCATTCTGTGATGATGAATTTACCGGATTTTCCAGAGAAAAGAGACTGAACCTCAAATATGTCTGCTTCTCTGAATATGATCCGACGATTCCGAACAAGGAGATTGCATTCCATAAGATTGCAGTAACCAATACCTTTGGTGAATGGCTGGCTGCAAACAATATGACACAGGCAAGAATTGCTGAAACAGAAAAATATGCCCATGTTACCTTCTTCTTTAATGGTGGTGTGGAAGAACCGAATCCCGGAGAAGACCGCGTACTGGTACCTTCTCCCAAGGAAGTGGCAACCTATGATCTGAAACCGGAAATGAGTGCCTATGGCGTATGTGATAAGCTTGTAGAGGCAATTGACAGCGGAAAATATGATGTGATTATTATCAATTTTGCAAATCCGGACATGGTAGGACATACCGGCGTGGAGAATGCAGCAATCAAGGCAGTGGAAGCTGTTGATGAGTGTGTGGGACGTGCAGTGGAAGCCATTAAGAAAAACGGCGGTGCAATGTTTATCTGCGCAGATCACGGTAATGCAGAACAGCTGGTTGATTATGAGACAGGAGCACCTTTTACTGCCCATACAACCAATCCGGTTCCGTTTATTCTGGTAAATTATGATCCGGCTTATTCACTTCGTGAGGGCGGATGCCTCGCAGATATTATTCCGACCCTGATTGAGATCATGGGTAAGGAACAGCCTGTGGAAATGACAGGAAAGTCCTTACTAATTAAGAAAAATTAGTAAGTGTTGAAAGTTTATTTAATCATCTTGCACTGTCAGCTTGCACAAATAAGACTGTTTGATTGACTTTTGTGCTGCGGAAATGAGACTCTGTAAATCGTGGAAGCCATTGCTGAACACGATTTACAAGCATAGAGGCTCATTGGAGCGTTTAGCACAAGGAAAATCAAACATCTTATTTTGTGTAAGCTGATATGTCATTATGAAAATGAACATTTGAATTTGCGGAAAAAGTGAATAGAACCCTCTAAATCGCCAACAATAACAGAAAACGATTTGGAGGGTTTTATCATGCATGAAATGGAGATAACAAAGGTACATGCAAGGGAAGTTCTGGATTCCCGAGGGAATCCTACCGTGGAGGCTTCCGTAACCGTATGTAATCAATATACTGCTTCGGCAATTGTGCCATCAGGGGCATCTACAGGTAAGTTTGAGGCAGTGGAGTTACGGGATGCCATGCTGGAACAGCAGGATTCTGTGACCGGTGATACCAGAGTGGTCTGGGGGAAACGGTATGGCGGCAAAGGTGTTCTTCATGCAGTGAAAAATGTAAATACGGAGATCAGCGAGTGCCTGCTTGGAAAAAATGGTCTGAACCAGCCACTGATTGACGAGATGATGATAAAGCTTGATGGGACAGAAAATAAGAGCAGGCTGGGAGCCAATGCAATTCTTGCTGTGTCCATGGCCAATGCCAGAGCCTGTGCCAAGGCACTGGGGCTTCCGCTTTACAGGTATCTTGGTGGCACAAATGCCAAGATTCTGCCGACACCGATGATGAATATTTTAAATGGTGGAGTGCATGCAAAGAATACCATTGATTTTCAGGAATTTATGATAATGCCGGTTGGGGCAGACTCTTTTTCTGATGCACTCCGTATGGGAACGGAGGTGTATCACAGCCTGAAAAAAATCCTTGCAAAGGATGGAAAGGCAATCGCAGTTGGTGATGAGGGAGGATTTGCACCTGACTTAAAGGATGCATTTGAAGTATTTGATTATCTGGAAAGAGCAGTTGACGCAGCCGGATATGAGTGCGGCAGAGATATTGTATTTGCCATGGATGCTGCTGCATCGGAACTTCATGAGGACAATTCGGGCATGTATTACTTCCCCGGTGAGACAGAGGTGTTAAAAAAGGAACGTGGAATTGATCCTGCAAATACAAAAGAAGGAATCTATGCCGGAGAGGAAGATACGAAAAGGCTTGGAGTGATCAGGACAACGGAGGAAATGATCACATTGTATGAACAGCTTTGCAAGCGGTATCCGATCAGATCAATTGAGGATGGACTGGACGAGGAAGACTGGGACGGCTGGAAGGAGCTGACCAGACGGCTGGGTAATCAGGTGCAGCTGGTTGGGGATGATTTGTTTGTAACCAACGAAAAAAGGTTAAAACAGGGAATCGGTCTGGGAGCTGCTAATGCAATTTTAGTGAAAGTCAATCAGATAGGTACGCTGACAGAGGCATTTAATGCGGTAGAATGCGCCCACAGGGCAGGGTATCGTGCAGTGATTTCCCACCGCTCCGGAGAATCAGAGGATTCTACGATTGCAGACATTGCGGTAGCTTTAAATGCAGGACAGATCAAGACCGGTGCCCCCTGTAGAAGTGATCGTGTGGTAAAATACAACAGGCTTCTTAGAATTGAAGAAGATCTTTCTGGTATGGCT
>JBJELZ010000212.1:0-5416 GCA_051879415.1 Lachnospiraceae bacterium | reverse complement strand
GGCTGAGCGGATGGATTGTACATGGAATACTCTGGTTTTATGAGAAAATCTGCAATGCAATGATGCTTCCCGGACATAGCTGGATAGCAGGAGCGCCGGGAAAGTTCAGAGTGGTAATTTTTTATCTTATTATAGTCGGGGTTATACTTTCCGGACAAAAGATAGGAAAAAAAAGAATCCGTAAGATTAGTCCCTCAATAAGACTGCTTCTGATTCTTACTTGTATTTTGCTGATGGGGAGTAAAGAAAATAGCGGTCTTATGATAACTTTTCTGGATGTTGGACAAGGAGACGGGATTTGTATCCGGACAGAAAATCTGGTATGTATGGTAGATGGAGGAAGCTCATCCAAAAGTAGTCTGGCAGAGTATCAACTGGAGCCATTTTTAAAGCATGAAGGAATCAGCGAGATTGATTACTGGTTTATAACACATCCGGATAAGGATCATTGCAGTGGATTCTGTGAACTACTGGAAGCAGGAGGAGAAAATGGAATTACCATACATACGCTGGTCCTGCCGGAGGTATATGACGTAGAGATAAGCTGCAGTGAGCTGATTGATCTCGCAAATGCTGCCCATATCAATATTTTGTTCCTTTCGGCAGGAGAATATATCATGTCCGGACTTCTGAAACTGACGGTACTGCATCCATCTTCCGGGTTTCGCTCGGAAGAGATGAATGAAATATCTTTGGTGTTGTCTGTGGAGTATGAAAATTTTTGCGGGATACTGACAGGTGATGCCACAGCAGCGTGCGAAGCACAGGTGGTGGAGTATCTGAAAGGGCAGGGGCAGCTTCGACCGGTACAGATTTTAAAGGTAGGTCATCATGGTTCTGCTACTTCTACATCGGATGCTTTTTTGGAATTTTGTAAGCCACAGTATGCTGTGATTTCATACGGGAAGAATAATTATGGACATCCTGATTCTGAGGTAGTGGAACGTCTGGAAGAGTATGGGTGTATAATTTACCGGACTATGGAGTCGGGAGCAGTCAGGGTATGGACAGATGGAAAGAGGATGGAGATTATGGAATTTCTACAGCAGCGGAATGGATAAAACAATTGCAGAGGATATGATATTTTGGTAAAATGATGTGAAAATCAAAAGGGCTTCAGAAGGAGAGGAAAATGATGGACAATCAGTATGTATATATGAAAGAGAATATTGAGGCAATCAGGGAGAAGATGGCACGGGCTGCAGAAAGTGCCGGCAGAAAACCTGAAGAGGTTCTTCTTCTGGCAGCCTGCAAAACACGCACCGTTGAGGAAGTAAAGGCAAGTGCAGAACTTGGAATAGATGTGTTTGGAGAAAATCATGTCCAGGAACTGGTGGAAAAGGTGGATGCAGGAGCTTATCTTGGAAAACCGGGTCATCTGATCGGACATCTGCAGACCAATAAAATTAAATATGTATTGGAACGGGCTGATTTGATTCAGAGTATTGACAGTGCACATATCCTTACGGCACTGGAAACGGCAGCAGCCAAAAAGAATAAAATGATGAATGTGCTGATTGAACTGAATATTGGTGCAGAAGCAAGCAAGACGGGACTGGCATCGGATGATCTTTGGCAGATTCTTGAACTTGCTGAAGAACAGCCCCATATTAATGTCAGGGGACTTATGACGATTCCTCCTGCAGCAACTACGGATCTGGAAAATCGCCGGTACTTTGAAATGTCCCGCCGGCTGTTTGAGAAGGCAGCAGAGCGGCATTACGAACGCGTCAGTATGGAGATTCTCTCCATGGGAATGAGTGAAGATTATGAAAATGCGATTCGGGAAGGCAGTACTATGGTGAGAATCGGTTCGGCAATCTACGGACCAAGAGTATATCATTAAGTAATCCGGCAGGCTGCTTTAGTCAGGAAAGAGCAGAGGAGTAATCTTAAGAAAAGGTATGGAAATAATTAATGAGGACAATTCTGAATGATATTAAATCAGGACAATTAAAACAGGCATATCTTCTGTATGGAAAGGAAGCATATTTAAAGCTCCAGTATAAGGATAAGCTTCTTGCTGCGATGACAGATCCGGAGGATACGATGAATTTTCACCGGTTTGAGGGAAAAAGTATTGATGTGAAAGAAGTTATTTCTATTGCAGAAACAATGCCCTTTTTTGCAGATTACAGAACCATTCTTGTGATGGATTCGGGATGGTTTAAGGATTCCTGCGAAGAATTGGCAGAATACCTGAAAAAACCTTCTGCCACTACCCGGTTTCTGTTTGTGGAAAAGGAAGTAGATAAGCGCAGTAAAATGTTCAAAGCAGTGAAAAATATCGGAAATGAAGTCGAGTTTCAGGAACAGGATGAGGCAACCATCCGTAAATGGATTTTTCAGCTGGCAGCAGGAGAAGGTAAAAAGATGGATTCCATGGCTGTGAATCTTTTGCTACAGCGTACAGGGCTGGATATGAGTAATATTCGCAATGAGCTGGAGAAACTGTTCTGTTATACTTATGGGAAAGAGATCATAACGGGGCAGGATGTGGAGGCTGTGGTATCCATGAGAATAGAAAATAATATATTCCAGATGATTACGGCAATTTCCATGAAACAGCAGAAAAAAGCATTGAAATATTATTATGATCTTCTGGCATTGAAGGAAGCCCCTGTCAAGATCCTTGTTTTGCTGACAAGGCAGTTTAATCTGCTACTGCAGACGAAGGAACTGAAAAGTAAAGGCTATGATAAAGCAGGAATTGCAAAGAAACTTCAGCTTCAACCATTCATTGCGGATAAATATCTTCGTCAGGCAGCTGAGTTTCAGCAGGATGTTCTTAAGCAGGCGTTATCTGATTGCGTGGAGACGGAAGAGGCAGTTAAGACAGGCAGAATTGTTGACCGGCTGGGTGTGGAGATGCTGATTGTCAAATACAGTATATAGGCTGGTGTCAGAAAATGTACAAAGAATGGGCAGAGAGTATCTGATAACTTCTCTGCCCGTGCCTCGAGGAAAACGAAGATGTAAGATGATGTATTGAAGGACTGCAGTAGCTTCGTAATATCCAGTATAGCAAAAAATAGTTCTGAATCATCGGATTTTTCTGAATTGCAGTAATTTGCTCATGAATGAATATATAATTTTGTTTTTTTGAAGAAAATATCTTGTTTTCCAGGGTTGGTTTTTGGGATCACAGAATTGAAGAAAAAAGCATCTTTGTAATCTGTCCACATGATATAATGAAATTTTCATCGATTTTACCAATTTTTATAGATTTTCATCGCTAAAATTCATTTTTAGTAGATTTTCATCTGATTTGAGTACGATTTATCGTACTCTCTTTTTGTTAGGATCTATTCATGAAGCAAGGCATAGAAAATATTTAGAAAATGTCTTGCAATGATTGATCAAAGGATTGGGAGGAATAGGATGATGAAAATTATGATAATGGGAAGAAATGTTGTTTTAACAATCATGGTGATTATGCTTTTGTTTTCTGTATTGTCGATTAGAGTTTCGGGAAGTAATCAGACCGAGGTTACAAATCGTGCATATTTTCATGAGCTGGAGATGACATTTCTTGATGTGCTGGATAACAGACTGCAGGAATATGGGTATGCAAACTGTGGACTTACCCTAAGCAGCATAATTAATTCGGATGGTACAAGAACCTATTATGTGCAGATTCATCATTTGAGAATGGCTGAAATGGACGAGACAGAATGGGAGGAACTTACCGGTAAACTGTCAGATATTTCCTTCCCTGCAGATGGATGCAATATTACGTATGAACTGGTTTTGTAATGGATGATACTGAAAAATTTGATGCAATTATGCCCAAAATACTGTATAATGAAAAATTGTCAGGAGGTAGTCATCTACATGGAACCTAAAGCATTTGAGATATATCGTCATTTTAAGGGGAATCTCTATCAGATTATTACATTGGCAGATGATTCGGAGACTGGGGATAAGCTTGTAATTTATCAGGGATTGTATGCGCCGTATAAAGTTTATGCACGTCCTCTTGCCATGTTTTTGGAAAAACTGGATAAGAAGAAATATCCAATGGCAACGCAGGATTTTCGTTTTGAGCGTGCTACAGATATTGTAAAGACGGAAACTACAGAAGTAAAAATAGAGACACCGGCAGTTCCTGCAAAGGAAACTATGTCTTGCGAAAATACATCGAAAAAAAATGCAGACATAAACCCCTATCTTTTGGAGTTTCTGGAAGCGGATAATCCGGAGCAGAAACTGGAGGTGTTAAGCCGGATAAAAGCCTGCCTGACACCACAGATATTGACGTCCATGGAACTGTCACAGGGAATGGAGCCACAGGAAACATTAAGTGATGAACAAAGATACCGGAATCTTAAGAATGATATTATAACGAAGCAGAAATATGAACGACCGCACAGGTAATGCAATTTTAATGGACACAGGAAATAAGACAAAAAATACCCAAATGGAAAAAATAGCTATAGAAAGAAATTGTACACCGGAGAGAATTGTACAACCACTGTTAGACTGGTATGATAAAAATCGTCGGTCTCTTCCATGGCGGGAGGATCCATCTCCGTATCATGTCTGGATTTCTGAAATTATGCTTCAGCAGACGCGTGTTGAAGCGGTCAGGGAATATTACCGGCGGTTCCTTTCTGAACTTCCTGATATAGCAGCTTTGGCAGAGACCGGGGAAGAGAAGCTTTTGAAATTATGGGAAGGACTTGGTTATTATAACCGTGCGAGAAATCTGAAAAAATCTGCCATTCTGATAATGGAACAGTATGATGGAATTATGCCGGATACCTATGAGGAACTTCTAAAACTTCCGGGAATTGGAAGTTATACGGCGGGAGCAATTGCTTCCATTGCATTTGGAAGAGATGTTCCTGCTGTGGATGGGAATGTTTTACGTGTGATTACCAGAGTAGAAGCAGATCCCTCTGATATTACTGATGAAAAGGTAAAAAAGCGGATTGCAGAGAAACTTACCGGGATACTGCCCAAAGGAAAAAGCGGAAGCTTCAATCAGGCATTAATGGATCTGGGGGCTATGGTATGTCTTCCGAACGGTGCTCCTAAATGTGAATGCTGTCCGTGGCAGGAGTTTTGTATGGCTCGGATTGAGGATCGGATTGACCGGATCCCATACAAGCCGCCGAAGAAGCAGAGGACATTGGAGAAAAAAACAGTGCTGGTGGTTCATCTGAATGGAAGCATCCTGCTTCATAAACGACCGGCAAAGGGGCTTTTGGCAGGAATGTATGAACTGCCGTCAATGAAGAACCATTGCGGACCGGAAGAAGTACTTGATTACGTCAGGGAACTTGGGTTTGGACCAATCCATATTGAAACGTTGCCATCTTCCAGACATATTTTTACACATAAAGAATGGCTGATGAATGCTTAGCTGATTAAGTCAGATGAGTTGTCAGAGACAGAAAATATTACCGGAAGA